>PNML01000005.1 GCA_013823635.1 Polaromonas sp.
CGACCAGTACGTGGTGCTGTTGCGCAACACCGTCACCCAGATGGTTTACAAACATGCCATCTCCACCATCGTGCCCGGGCGTCCCGTGCAGTTCTCTGCCGCGCCCGCTGACGAAGGCAGCTCAGCCAGCTGATCTGGTGTGGCCCCCGAAAACGGTGGCCTCCGCCCGCCCACCGCTTTCCCACCTTTGAAACCCACATCCACCACCGCTGGCGCCGTCCCTTCAGTCATCTTGGCGGGGGTTGACTTTGGTGTTCCCCATTTTGATGGGGAGTTGGATGAACTGGCCCAGCTGGCCGAAACGGCCGGGTTCCGGGTGGCAGACAAGCTCACCTGCAAGCGCCGGGCACCGGACCCGGCTTTGTTCGTGGGGTCGGGCAAGGCGGACGAGTTGAAACTTCTCGTTGATGCCCACAGCGCCAGCGAGGTGCTGTTTGACCAGGCACTGAGCCCGGCGCAGCAGCGCAACCTCGAACGTTTCTTGGGGGTGGCCGTCAACGACCGGACACTGCTCATTCTGGAAATATTTGCGCAAAGGGCGCGCAGCCATGAAGGCAAGCTCCAGGTGGAGCTGGCTCGCCTGCAATACCTGTCCACCCGGCTGGTCCGCCGCTGGTCACACCTGGAGCGCCAGCGCGGCGGTGTGGGGCACCGTGGCGGACCCGGTGAAACGCAGATCGAGTTGGACCGCCGCATGCTGTCCGACAGCGTCAAACGCACCCGCGAGCGGCTGGAGAAGGTCAAGAAGCAGCGCGCCACCCAGCGCAAGCAGCGTGACCGGCGTCAGGCCTTCAACGTCTCGCTCGTGGGCTACACCAACGCGGGAAAATCCTCTCTCTTCAACGCACTGGTCAAAGCGCGCAGCTACGCGGCGGACCAGTTGTTTGCCACCCTGGACACCACCACCCGCCAGTTGTACCTGGGCGATGCCGGGGGCATGGTGTCGTTGTCCGACACGGTGGGTTTCATCCGCGACCTGCCGCACGGGCTGGTGGACGCCTTCTCGGCCACCTTGCAGGAAGCTGTCGATGCGGACCTGCTGCTGCATGTGGTCGATGCCTCCAACCCCGGCCACCTGGAGCAAATGCAGGAGGTCCAACGGGTGCTCGTCGAAATTGGTGCGGCCGACGTGCCCCAGCTGCTGGTGTTCAACAAGCTCGATGCCATGGCGCCGGAATCCGTGCCCGATTCTCTGGTCGGCAGCATGGAATTGGATGGGCGGGAACTGCGTCGTGTGTTTGTCAGCGCCACCCAGGGAACTGGATTGCCCGAATTGCGCTCTCTCTTGGTGGACATCGTTGCCCAGGGCAAGCGTGCCAGCGGTGGCCTTTGGGACACCGACAGCCGGTTTGTGCCGACCGACCAGCCAGAGGCCGATGGTCTGGACCTCGCCTGACTTTTCACACCCTTTTTGTACCCTCACGTTGTTGACACAATGAACCCAATCAAGCTCTCCCGCACAGGACTGCCCAGCCGCAGTTGGTGGCGCATGTTCAACCTGAACGATCCCCGCTGGGGGCGTGGGGACAGTGGCACCGACGGAGACAACAAACCGGCCCGCCCCACCGAGGGCGAAACGCCCACGCCGCCACCTCCACAGGAACCCGGGCGCAACAACCGCCCCAACACCACACAGGGCCCGCCTGACCTGGACGAGCTGTGGCGCGACTTCAACCAAAAGCTGGGCGGCTTGCTGGGGGGGAAGGGTGGGGGCGGTGGTCGCCGTCCCAACGAGGGTTCCGGGCCGTCTGGCTTCAACCCCGATCCCAAAAGCGCTGGCATTGGCCTGGGTCTGGTGGGTGTGGTGGCGCTGCTGTTCTGGGCCAGCACAGGCTTTTTCATCGTTCAGGAAGGCCAGCAAGGCGTCATCACCCAGTTTGGCAAGTACCACTCCACGGTGGGTGCTGGTTTCAACTGGCGTTTGCCTTACCCCATTCAGCGCCACGAACTGGTGTTCGTGACCCAGATCAGGTCGGTCGACGTGGGCCGCGACGCGGTGGTGCGGGCCACTGGCCTGCGCGAATCCGCCATGCTGACGGAAGACGAGAACATCGTCGAAATCAAGTTTGCCGTGCAATACCGGCTGAGTGACGCACGGGCTTACCTGTTCGAGAGCCGGGACCCGGACGCTGCCGTCATCAAAGCCGCTGAAACCGCCGTGCGCGAGGTGGTCGGCAAAATGAAAATGGACGCCGCACTCGCCGAGGAGCGCGACCAGATCGCACCGCGCGTGCGCACGCTGATGCAAAACATCCTCGACCGCTACAAGGTCGGCATCGAGGTCGTGGCCGTCAACATGCAACAAGGCGGGGTGCGCCCGCCCGAGCAGGTTCAGGCGTCGTTTGACGATGTGTTGAAAGCCGGTCAGGAGCGCGAACGCATCAAGAACGAGGCCCAGGCCTATGCCAACGACGTGGTGCCCCGCGCCGAGGGTGCCGCCTCCCGCCTCAGGGAAGAGGCGGAAGGGTACAAGCAGCGCATCGTGGCCCAGGCCAAAGGTGACTCGGAGCGTTTCCGCTCGGTGTTGGCCGAATACCAAAAGGCCCCCCAGGTCACCCGTGAGCGCATGTACGTGGATGCCATGCAGTCCATGTACGGCAACGTGACCAAGGTGCTGATCGACTCCAAGCAGGGCAACAACCTGTTGTATCTGCCACTGGACAAAATCATGCAAATGACCAACGGGGGCAACGCGACCAGCCCCACGGGAGGCGCAGCGGCCAGTACCGTGCCCAACCCGGTGCCCGCCAGTTCCAACAGCGGCACCACCACCAGCCGCACCCGTGACGCCGAGCGCACCCGCCAGCGCGATGTCCGTTGAAGCCGCATTAAGGAACCAGACAAAATGAACAGATTGGGTTTTATCGGTGCTTCGCTGGTGTTGGCTCTGGCCATCCTCAGCTCCACCGTGTTCGTGGTCGACCAGCGCCAGTTTGGTGTGGTGTACCAGTTGGGGCAAATCCGCAGCGTGATCACCGAGCCGGGGCTGAACTTCAAAATGCCGCCCCCGCTGCAAAACGTGTCCTACATCGACAAGCGCTTGCTCACGCTGGACAGCACCGATGCCGAGCCCATGCTGACCGCCGAGAAGCAGCGCGTGGTGATTGACTGGTACGTGCGCTGGCGCGTGTCAGAGCCCCAGGAGTACATCCGCAACGTGGGGTTGGACGAACGGGCGGGGGCATTGCAGCTGACCCGCGTGGTGCGGAACGCGTTTCAGCAAGAGGTGAACAAGCTCACCGTGAACGAGCTGTTGTCCACCAAGCGCGACGCGCTCATGAACGACGTGCGCACCCAGGTGCTCAGCGCGGTGCGCAGCGCCGAAAAGCCCTGGGGCATGGACGTGGTGGACGTGCGCATCAACCGCGTGGATTACTTCGAAACCATCACCGAATCGGTCTACCGCCGCATGGAGGCCGAACGCCAGCAGGTGGCCAACCAGCTGCGCTCCACCGGCGCTGCCGAGGGGGAGCAGATTCGTGCATCCGCCGACAGGCAGCGTGAGGTGACGCTGGCCAACGCCTACCGCGAGGCCCAGAAAGTCAAGGGCGATGGCGATGCCGAGGCGGCCCGCACCTACGCCGAGGCGTTTGGCAAAGACGCGTCGTTCGCCCAGTTCTACCGCAGCCTGGAGGCCTACAAGTCCAGTTTTGCCAACAAGTCAGACGTGGTGGTGGTGGACCCTTCGTCGGAATTTTTCAAAGCCATGCGCAGCAGCAACATCGGCAACACTGGCAAATGAGCGGGCGCTTCGCCCATGCTTGACAGCCTGTGGTTGGCTTTGGCCCTCGTGTTCATCATCGAGGGCCTTTTTCCTTTTGTGTCGCCATCGGCGTGGCGCCAAACATTCACGGCCCTGCTGGGTTTGACCGACGGTCAGATCCGCTTCTTCGGTTTGTTCGCCATTTTGCTGGGGCTGGCCGGGCTGGTTTTTCTGGCCTGAGTGGACCCGGTAAAATCCCTTTTTTAACAGCTCCCTGAAAACACATGTCTGCCTGGGTTCTCCCGGATCAAATTGCCGACGCATTGCCCTCTGAGGCACGGCACATCGAAGAACTCCGCAGGGACCTGCTGGACAGTGCTCGCCGTTACGGCTACGAACTGGTCATGCCTCCCCTGTTGGAGCACCTGGAATCGTTGCTCACCGGCACTGGCGAGGCGCTGGACCTGCAAACCTTCAAGTTGGTGGATCAGCTGTCTGGCCGCACCCTGGGGCTGCGTGCCGACAGCACCCCCCAGGTCGCCCGCATCGATGCCCACCTGCTCAACCGCGAGGGAGTGACCCGCCTGTGCTACTGCGGCCCGGTGTTGCACACCCGCGCTGCGCGGGCCCATGCCACGCGCGAGCCGCTGCAGTTCGGGGCCGAAATCTACGGCCACGCCGGACTCGAGGCCGACCTGGAATCCATCGAGTTGGCCCGCGTGAGCCTGTTGGCGGCCAATGTGGGCCAACTCACGCTGGACATGACGGACGTGCGCATCGTGGATGCGTTGCTGCAAGGGCAAACCCTGTCCGCCCCGCACCTGGCCGCCATCCATGCCGCGCTGGCGGCCAAGAACGTGCCCGAGCTCACCGTGCTGACGCGGGACTTGCCGCAGGATGTGGCCGCCGGGCTGTGCCTGTTGCCCCAGCTGTATGGCGATGCGTCGGTGCTGGATGACGCCGAAAAGCGCCTCCCGCGCTCACCCATGCTGGCTTCTGCGCTGCACAATTTGCGCTGGCTGGCGCAACGCCTCTCGGGCATGGCCATCACCTTTGATCTGGCCGACCTGCGCGGGTACGCCTACTACACCGGTGTGCGTTTTGCCCTGTTTGGTGGTGATGGTGTCGGGGAGCCGGTGCACGAACTGGTGCGCGGCGGTCGCTACGACGAAGTGGGTGCGGTGTTCGGGCGCAAACGCCCCGCCGTCGGCTTCAGCCTGGACATCAAGGAATTGGTGCAGGCCGTGCCGCCCCGTCCCCTGCGCGCGGCGGTGCTGGCGCCCTGGGGTGAACAGGCGGGTCTGCGCCACGCCATCGACTACCTGCGCGCCCGTGGCGACACCGTGGTGTGTGTGCTGCCAGGCCATGAGCACGAAGTGAATGAATTCCACTGCGATCGCCAGCTCGTCGAGCGCGATGGACAGTGGATGGTTGAACCGTTTTCCAAATCTTGAGCAACATGATGAACAAAACTTCAGCGCCGGTGCCCGGCCGCAACGTGGTCGTGGTCGGAACCCAATGGGGTGACGAAGGCAAGGGCAAACTCGTGGACTGGCTGACCGAAACCGCCACCGGCGTGGTGCGCTTCCAAGGTGGTCACAACGCGGGCCATACCCTGGTCATCAATGGCGTCAAAACCGCCCTGCACCTGATTCCCAGCGGCATCATGCGCGCGGGGGTCAAGTGCTACATCGGCAACGGTGTGGTGCTGGCCGCCGGCAAACTGTTGGAAGAAATTGTGGGCCTGGAAGCGGCCCAGGTGGAGGTCCGCTCCCGCCTGCGTGTCAGCGAAGGCTGCCCGCTGATCCTGCCCTTCCATGCCGCCCTCGACGTGGCCCGCGAAGCCGCCAAGGAAAAAGCCGGTACCGCCAAAATTGGCACCACGGGCCGTGGCATTGGACCCGCCTACGAAGACAAAGTGGCCCGCCGTGCCCTGCGCGTGCAAGACCTGAAGCACCCCGCTCGCTTCGCGGCCAAGCTGCACGAGTTGGTGGACTACTACAACACCCAGCTGGCGGCACTGGGGGCCAGCGAGCTCGACTGGTCGCAGGCCGCCTGGCTCAAGGGCCAGTCCCTGGCCGATTTCCTGGTGAATGGCCAGTTGCAGTACGACGCCATCCACACCCAGGCCATGGCCCATGCCGAATTGATCAAACCCATGATTGCCGACGTGTCGCGCGAGCTCAACGCTGCCCACGCCACCGGGGCCAACCTGCTGTTTGAAGGCGCACAGGGCACGCTGCTGGACATTGACCACGGCACCTATCCGTTTGTCACCTCCAGCAACTGCGTGGCCGGCAACGCCGCAGCGGGCGCCGGGGTCGGCCCGGGGCTGTTGCACTACGTGCTGGGCATCACCAAGGCGTATTGCACCCGCGTGGGCGGCGGTCCGTTCCCCACCGAGCTGGAGTGGGAAAAAGAAGGCACCCCTGGCTGGCACATGGCCACCGTCGGTGCCGAAAAAGGCACCACCACCGGCCGCAGCCGCCGTTGCGGCTGGTTCGACTCGGCCCTGCTCAAGCGCAGTGCGCAGGTCAACGGCCTGTCTGGCCTGTGCATCACCAAGCTCGACGTCCTCGATGGCCTGACCGAGCTCAAGCTCTGCACCGGGTATGAGCTGGACGGCGAGGTGGTGGACATCCTGCCCATGGGCGCTGACGACATCGCCCGCTGCACCCCCATTTACGAAACCCTGCCCGGTTGGACACAATCCACCGTGGGGGTGACCCGCCACGACGACCTGCCGCCGGAAGCCCAGCGCTACCTGCGACGCATACAGGAAACCGCCGGGGTGCCCATCCACATGGTGTCCACCAGCCCCGACCGCGACCACACCATCCTGCTGCAACACCCCTACCAGGGTTGATTTTCAATAAAAAGTGCCTCCAGCGCTTTACTGATAACACTTGTCAGCTATATATTTTTGGAGTAAGCCATGTTGACTGAAGACGGCAAACACCTGTACGTGTCTTACGACGAGTACCACAACCTGATTGAAAAACTCGCGCTCAAAATTCACCAGTCGGGCTGGGAGTTCGACACCATCCTGTGCCTGGCCCGCGGTGGCATGCGTCCCGGCGACATCCTGAGCCGCATTTTCGACAAGCCCCTGGCCATCATGTCCACCAGCTCCTACCGCGCTGACGCGGGCACCGTGCAAGGGCGGCTGGACATTGCCCGGTTCATCACCACCCCCAAAGGTGAAATTGCGGGCAAGGTGTTGCTGGTGGACGACCTGGCCGACACCGGCCATACCCTGCAAGCCGTCATCAACACCCTGAAGAACCACTACGCCCCCATCACCGAGCTGCGCAGCGCCGTGATCTGGACCAAGGGTGTTTCCACCTTCACGCCCGACTACTCGGTGGAATTCCTCCCCACCAACCCCTGGATTCACCAACCTTTCGAGGGCTACGACAGCCTGCGCCCCGCCGCGTTGCTGGAAAAATGGAAGCTCTGAACGCCCGCCATGCCTGAATCATTGCCCACCCGGCTCATTCACCATTCCTACGTCGCTCCTTCGGGGTTCGACGCCGTGGCGCCGGGGGTGCACAAGGCATCGACGGTGTTTTTTGGCAACGTGCATGAGCTGCGCCACCGCGAGTGGCGCGACAAGTCCGGCTACACCTATGGCCTGCACGGCACGCCCACCACCTTCACGCTCGAAGAGCGCATCGCCACCCTGGAAGGGGGCCAGCACTGCGTGCTGGTGCCCAGCGGTCTGGCCGCCGTGGCGTTGGTGGACCAGGCTTTTTTGCGGCAGGGCGACGAGTTGCTGGTGCCGGACAACGCCTACGGCCCCAACAAGGCGCTGGCTGAAGGGGAGCTCAAAGGCTGGGGCATCACCACCCGGTATTACGACCCCATGGACCCGGCGGACCTGGCCCGCCTGATCACCCCGGCCACCCGGCTGGTGTGGTTGGAGGCCCCAGGCTCCATCACCCTGGAGTTTCCCGACCTGCGGGCATTGGTGGCCGTCATCACCCAGGCCAATGCCGAGCGCGCAGGGCAGGGGGGTGCCAACACCGCCCGGCCCCTGTTGAGCGTGCTGGACAACACCTGGGGCGCAGGCATCGCCTTCAACGCGTTTGAGCTGGGTGTGGACATGTCCATGCAGGCCCTCACCAAATACCCCAGCGGTGGCGCCGATGTGCTCATGGGCTCGGTGGTCACCCGCGACGCCACGCTGCACCACAGCCTGCTCATGACGCACATGCGCCTGGGCCTGGGTGTGGGCGGCAACGATGCCGAGCTGGTGTTGCGCGGCCTGCCCAGTGTGGCCCTGCGTTACCACGCGCAAGACGCCAGCACCCGCGCCCTGGCCGAGTGGATGCAGCAGCGCCCCGAAGTGGCTTGCGTGCTGCACCCCGCGTTGCCCAGCTCGCCGGGCCATGCCCATTGGCTGCGCGACGCCAGTGCGGCCGCCTGCCTGTTCAGTGCGGTGTTCAAACCCGAATACCCACAGGCGCTGGTGGACGCCTTTTGTGACCGGCTCCAGCGGTTCCGGCTGGGCTGGAGCTGGGCTGGGCCCATCAGCCTGTGCGCACCCTACGACGTGCCCGCCATCCGCCAGCGCCATTGGCCGCATGCGGGCGGGCTGGTCCGCTTCGCCATTGGGCTGGAGGCCGTGGCCGATTTGCAAGCCGACCTGACCCAGGCGTTGCAGGTGTTCGCCCGCCCCTCCGCCTGACCATTTTTTTACCCCAACGAAAGCACCTTTTGGCCACTCCCAACTACGGATACGAAAAACGCCAGCGTGAGCTCGCCAAACGCCTGAAAAAAGAAGAAAAACTCAAATCCAAAGCCGACCGCAAACACGGCGAACCGGGTGAGTCCCCAGACGGTGGCGACATGGCACCGTCCCCCCAGAACTCGGGGGGCGACAGCACCACACCTCAGGCCGGCGGCTCGTCGGCTTGAATCAGCGCGCTGGCCACCTGGGCCAGCGATGCCGGGCTGCGGTCAGCCAGCACACACACCTGTGCCTGGTCAAACTGCACAAAGTTGCGCCCGATGGACTGCGCGTACATGGGGTCGTAGTGCATCGTCAGCAGGGCCTGAACCACCTCGGGCGTGTGTCCGGCCTGCACCTGGGCCACCCATTCCGCCACCTGCGCGTGGCCCCTGCGCTCGGTCAGGGCCAGCAGCCTCCGGCAGAAGAATGCCGGGTCGGACACGAAAAAATCGTAGTCTTCCAGCAGCAGCGCCACCCGCTCAGGGTCTGCCAGGCGCAGGTCGATGCAGGGGCTGGCCCGCATCGCGTCCATGAGGGCGTCGGGCACTCGCAGGTCGCCCACCTTCTTGCTCTCGCTCTCCACGTACACCGGCCGCGCCGGGTCAAAGCCACGCAGAGCCGACCACACCAGGGTGTCAAAGCGCTTCTGGCTGGGTTGGGGCACACCCGGGATGTGGCCCAGGACTGAACTGCGGTGGTTGGCCAGGTCTTCCAGGTCCAGCACCTGGGCACCCTGGGCCGCCAGCGCCGTCAGCAGCCGGGTTTTGCCACTGCCGGTGGGACCACAGACCACCCGGTAGCGCAGCGCCTGCGACAGGGTGGGCAACTCGGCCAACACCGCCTGGCGAAACGCCTTGTACCCCCCCTCCAGCAAGGCCACCTGAAAACCGATGGCGCTCAGGATGGTGGCCAGCGCACCGCTGCGGTTGCCACCCCGCCAGCAGTACACCAAGGGTTTCCAGCTTTTGGGGGCATCCAGCAGTTCCCGCTCGATGTGGTTGGCCACGTTTCGGGCCACCAGCGCCGCCCCGCGCTTTTTGGCTTCGAAGGCATTGACCTGCTTGTACAGTGTGCCAATGATCACCCGCTCTTCGTTGTTCAGGCTGGGCCAGTTGATGGCGCCTGGCACATGGTCCAGGGCATGCTCCAGCTCGGTGCGGGCGTCGATGATGGCGTCGAACTCGCTCAGTTGGTTCAGCGCCAGCGGGGCTGCCAGTGTTTTCAGGCTCATGGTGGGGGGTTACTTCAGTTGGGGCAGCAGCACAGGCCAGACGTTGTCCAGCATCAGCGCCTGGGCGGTTTCGTTGGGGTGGATGCGGTCGGCCTGAAACAGGCTGGCCGCATCGGCAACATCGGCCACGTTGGCCAGCAAAAAGGGCACCAGCGCCGCCTGGTGCTGCCGGGAAACGGTCACAAACACCTGGCTGAAGTCGCGGGCGTATGCGCTGCCGTAGTTGGGCGGCACCTGCATGCCCACCACCGTCACCCTGGCCCCCGCCTGGCGGCTGGCCTGCGCCATGGCCGACAGGTTGGCCTCGGTCATGCGCAGGTCCAGGCCACGCAGGGCGTCGTTGCCCCCCAACTCCAACAGCACGTGGGTGGGCCGGTGCCGCTTGAGCAGGGCGGGCAAGCGGGAGCGGCCACCGGCGGTGGTGTCGCCACTGATGCTGGCGTTGATGACTTCTGCGGTGGGGAAGCGGGCCTTCAGCCGGGCTTGCAGCAATGCCACCCAGCCCGCGCCCCGCGCGAGTCCGTACTCGGCACTGAGCGAGTCCCCCAGCACCAGTACCCTGATGCCGGAGGGTGTTGATTTGCCTTGGGCCAGTGCGGGTGGGCTGCCCATTGTCCCGGCGCACAGGCAGGCCAAGGCAAGCAGGCTACAGTGTGTGATCAGGCGGCGACGTGTCGCCGACATGGAGTGGTTGTTGCGCATGACTGAAGTTTTGAATTCGCGATCGGGCACCGGTGCGCAAACGCCGGCAGGGGTGGCAGAGGCCGCGGTGGTGCGCGTGGAGCGGCTGGGCAAGTCGGTGACGGACTCGGGCGGCACCCTGGCTATTTTGCGCGATATCGATTTTTCGCTGCGCCGGGGGGAAACGGCCGCCATTGTGGGGGCATCCGGTTCGGGCAAGAGCACGCTGCTGTCCATCGTGGCGGGCCTGGACACCCCGACCCAGGGCACCGTGTGGCTGGACGGGCAGGACCTGTTTGCCCTGAGCGAGGACCAGCGCGCCGCTTTGCGGGCGCAGAAGGTGGGCTTTGTGTTCCAGAGCTTTCAGCTCATGGGCAACCTGACCGCGCTTGAAAACGTGATGCTCCCACTGGAGCTGGCCGGTCGGCGCGACGCCCGCAGCGCCGCCACCGACATGCTGCAGCGCGTGGGCCTGGGCCAGCGGCTGGGCCACTACCCCAAGGTGCTGTCGGGTGGGGAGCAGCAACGGGTGGCGCTGGCCAGGGCCTTTGTGGTGCGGCCTGCCGTGTTGCTGGCCGACGAGCCCACCGGCAGCCTGGACTTCGCCACGGGCGAAACCATCATGCGGCTGATGTTTGACCTCAACCGCGAGCAGGGCACCACGTTGGTGCTGGTGACCCATGACCGGCAGATTGCCGCCCGGTGCGAGCGCCGCATCACCATCGAAGCGGGTGCCATGGCCTGACGGCACCCACCCGCCTGGGTCGACCGGGGTCACGCGGGGATAATCGGGCCATGTCTTCACACAAAGTTCTGTTCGGCTTTCACGCCGTGGGGGTGCGCCTGAAAACGGCGCCCCAGTCCATCGTCGAGGTGTATTACGAGGCCACCCGGCGCGATGCCCGCATGCGCCAGTTTCTGGACCGTGCCCGCGAGGCGGGTGTGCGCCTCATTGAGGCCGATGGCCTGCGCCTGTCCAAACTGGCCGGCAGCCACGGCCACCAGGGCGTGGCTGCACGGGTCGACCCTGTGGCCCAGATCACCTCGCTGGACGAGCTGCTGGAGCAGCTGGAAGCCGACGGCGTGAGCAACCCCCTGCTGCTGGTGCTGGACGGCATCACCGATCCGCACAACCTCGGCGCCTGCCTGCGCGTGGCCGACGGGGCAGGGGCCCATGCCGTGATAGCACCCAAAGACCACGCGGCTGGCATCAACGCCACCGTGGCCAAGGTGGCCAGTGGCGCGGCCGAAACCATGCCGTACTTCATGGTGACCAACCTGGCGCGCACCCTGGGCGAATTGAAAGAACGCAACATCTGGGTGATTGGCACCAGCGACGATGCGCCCAACACCCTGTACCAGGTGGATTTGAAGGGCCCAGTGGCCCTGGTGCTGGGGGCCGAAGGTGCGGGCATGCGCCAGCTCACCCGCAAAACCTGCGATGAACTGGTGAGCATCCCCATGAAGGGCGCGGTGGAAAGCCTGAACGTGTCCGTGGCCAGCGGCGTGTGCCTGTACGAAGCCTTGCGCCAGCGCGGCGGCTGACCTGGGCCGCTGACCAGCACCGAGCCAACCCTGGCCCTGTATCAGGCGCTTGTGGCCAGCTCCGGCAGCGGCACCAGGTGCTGGGCGCCGAAGACCTCCGGCGGAACGGGGCGCCCCAGCAGGTAGCCCTGAACGGTGTCACACCCCTGGGCGCGCAGCCACGCCAGCTGTTGGTCGGTTTCCACCCCTTCGGCCACCACCCGGAACCCCAGCCTGTGGGCCATGGCCAGGGTGGCGTCCACCACGGCGGTGCTGCGGGCGTGTGGGTCATGGGGGTTGTTCTGCCCCAGACCTGCGACAAACGACTTGTCCACCTTCAGCACGTCCAATTCCAGCACGCGCAGGTAAGACAGCGACGAGTAGCCGGTGCCAAAGTCGTCCAGCGCCACCTCAAACCCGGCCTGACGCAGCCGCTGCAGCGCCGCAATGGCGGTGCCGTCCGGGTCGAGCAGCACCGACTCGGTGACCTCCACCGCCAACCAGTGGCTGTCCACCCCCATCCGCTGTGCGGCGGTCAGCCAGTCCAGATCCACCGCCGATGTCCGAAACTGCTTGGGGGACAGGTTGACACCCAGCCGAAAACCCACTGGTAACCGGTCTTGCCACTTTTTGACCTGTTGCAGCGCCTGGTGCATGACCATCTTGCCCAGCGCATCGATGAGGCCTGACTCCTCGGCCACCGGGATGAACAGGTCCGGTCTGACCATCTGACCCCCGTCCTGCCAGCGCAGCAGGGCCTCTGCCCCCACCAGTTGACCGGTACGGGCATCAAACTGGGGTTGGTAGTGCAAGCTCAGGTCAGGGGTGTCGATGGCGGCCCGCAGGCGGTTTTCCAGTTTCACCTGGTGGCTCATGCGCTCGTCCATGAGTCTGGAGTAGCGCTGCCATTGGCCACCACCGCGGGCTTTGGCCTCGTACATGGCCATGTCGGCGTGGCGCAGCAGGGTGTCGGCGTCCTGTCCATCCGGTGGGAACAAGGCCATGCCCACGCTGGCCTTGATCTGCAACGTGTGCTCACCGAGCGTCACTGGCTGCGCCACACAGTTCAACAGCCTGTCTGCCACACCGTTTGCCTCCGATTCATGGGCCAGCACGCTGAGCAACACAATCAACTCGTCACCCCCCTGGCGGGCCAGGAGGTCATAAGGCCTCAGGGCTGAGGGCAGACGCAAGCTCAGTGCCTTGAGCAACTCGTCACCGGCCCAATGGCCCAGCGTGTCGTTGACGTTTTTGAATCGATCAAGGTCCACAAACAACAACCCCACCAGGTGCTGCTGGCGGGTGGCTTGTGCCAACGCTGCCGGCAACCGTTCCACCAGGCAGCGCCGGTTGGGCAGGCCCGTCAGTTGGTCGGTCAGGGCCAGTTCGCGCATGTGCTGTTCGCGCAGCACCCGCTCGGTCACATCGCTCACGGACCCGGCCATGAGTCGGGCGGTTTTGCCTCGGGTGTTGGCCACCAAGCCGCGCGCCGCCAGCCACCGGTATTCGCCGTTTTGGGCCTTGACCCGGTACTCACAATAAAAGTGGTCGGTCAGGCCTTTGAGGTGGGCGTTGACGGCTTGGTTGAAACTGGCCCTGTCTTCGGGGTGGACCACGGCCAGCCAGGCATCCGAGGTGGGCAGAAAGTCCTGGGTGTAGCCCAGAATTTCCAACAGGCGACGCCCAACAGAGAGCCGCTTGGTCACGGGATCCCACTCGAACATGCCGTCGTGAGACCCTGCCATGGCCAACCTCAGGATTTGCAATGACCGCTTGATCCGCGGCAACAAGGCCAGGGCCCCCAGCAAGCCCAAGGCACTGGCGGCCCAGGCTGCGGTGGCCAGTGCATCGCGCCACGGACCTTCAGGCACCCAGTGCGTGAGGCCCCAGCCCACCACAGACCCAACCACTGCCACCAGCAGGCACACACCCAGCCAGTCAGGCAAACGGTCAAGGGACAGGGGGTGCAGGTGTCTGCGCAGCATGGACCAGCATCCTAATTGGGATTGACGTCAAACCCAACCCACCGCGCCCAGCCCAGCACCGATTGCCAGCAACCACAGCAGGTGAACCCTGGTTTGCCAGACCAGCAGGGCCACCAACACGCTGATGGCCCAGGCGGACCAGGGTTGTTGGGACAACCAAGCGGGCAGGGCGGTCATGGGGTGGGTGTTCACGGCCGGGGTGGACAGCAGCCACCCTGTGGCCAGCATCAGCGCCACCACCACCGGTGCCAGGCCTTGTTTGAAGGCGCGCACCCACAACAGCCGCTGGTGGCGGTGTACCCAGCGCGTGGCCCCGTAGGTGAGCAGGGAGGAGGGCAGCAGGATGGCCACCATGGACACCGCCACCCCCGCCAGCGCTAGGGGCCAGGCCTGCCAGCCCGCCGCCACGCCACCGCCCGCGTTCAGCCCCACCTGCCAGCCCAGCAGGGCCACAAACAGCACGTTGGGTCCGGGCGCAGCCTGGGCCAGGGCAATGCTGCTGGAAAACTGCAGCTCGCTCAGCCACTGCTGCTCGTCATGCAAAAAGCGGTGCATGTCGGGCACCGTGGCGATGGCCCCACCAATGGACAGCAGGGAGAGCGTGGCAAAGTGCAAAAACAGCGACAGCCAGTCGCCCCAGGCGAGCGACGTGGTCATGGGGCAGTCAGGTGTTGCGGCGGCGAGCCGGTTGGCCGCACCTGGCGGCTGATGGCCAGGGCGGCCATGGCCGTGACCACCGGCGCCAGCCCCAGCAGCACCCAGACCAGCGGCCAGCGCAGCACGCCCACCATCACAAACGCCACCACCACCAGCGCCGCGCAGCGGACAGTGCCCAGGGGGTTGTGGCGCAGCGGGGCCAGCATTTTCAGGCCGGTGCCCGCGATCAGCCCGGCTGCCACGGCACCCAGGCCACGCAGCGCCCCGTGCACCACCGGGGTCTCCACCCAGGCGCTGACCAGCACCACCAGCAGCAGCATGATGCACAAGGGCAGGGCCAGCATGCCGGCCAGGGCGGCCAGCGCGCCGCCCGCGCCAAAAAACCGGCCCCCCAACATGAGCGACATGTTGACCACGTTGGGGCCCGGCATGATTTGCGCCACCGCCCAGTCTTCCAGAAACTGCTCATTGCTGAGCCAACGGCGTTTTTCCACCATCTCGCGCTGCACCAGGGCCACCACCCCCCCAAAACCTTGCAGGGCCAGCCAGGAAAAGGCCCAGAACAAGGCCGTTTTGGAGGCCGGCCGGGCGAGCTGGGGGTCATCCGTTGTGGGCGACATCATTGATAAAATAAATAGCTAACAAATGAATATATAAAAGCGCTGGACGGTGTTTTTATTGAAAACTCATCACACCGTCATGCCCCCCGCCACCTCCAGCACCGCGCCATTGACGTAGCTGGCCTCGTCGCTGGCCAGAAAGGCGTACACGTTGGCGATTTCTTCCGGGCGGCCCAAACGCTTCAGGGGCACGCGGTGCTCCATTTCGGCAATGACCTTGTCGGGAATGGTGCTGAGAATGGGGGTGGCCACAAAGCCCGGGGCCACGGCATTCACGCGCACGCCCTTGGGGCCCAGCTCGCGGCTCCAGGTTTTGGTGAAGCCGATGACCCCGAATTTGGTGGCCGCGTAGTTGGTTTGCCCAAAGTTGCCGTAGATGCCCACCACCGAGCTGGCGTTCAGGATGACGCCGCTGCCCTGGGCCACCATGGTGTCGGCCACGGCCTGGGTGCAGTGGAAAACGCCACGCAGGTTGACGTCGATGACCTGGTCAAACTGCTCCAGCGTCATTTTTTGCAAGCGGGCGTCTTGCGTGATGCCCGCGTTGTTCACCAGCACGTCAATGCGGCCAAACCGGTCCTTCACCTGGGCGACCACTGCATCAACCCTGTCGCGCTGGGTCACATCCATCACAAAACCAATGGCCTCAGCCCCCAGCGCCTGGCAACTGGCCACCGCGTCGTCCACGGCGGACTGTTTCATGTCGCACACCACGACCACGGCGCCTTCGGCGGCAAATTTCTGTGCGGTGGCCAAGCCAATGCCCTGGGCGGCGCCGGTGATGATGCTGACCTTGTTGTTCAAACGTTTCATGGGTGGGGAGAAAGCTGGGTTGATCAAACCCCACGGCGTGGGGCGGTGTGCGAGTGGCGTGGTGGAAGCCACCGCTCAGCCGACATTGTGCACAGCCGGGTGCCACACCAGGCGACCCTGGCCACCATCGTTCAGCCGTTGCTCAAAGGAGGCGGCTTGGTCCTCCGGCAGGCGCAGCGTCAGGGTGACCACGCTGGCGTGCACCACATCCAGCAGTTGGGCCTGCTGCTGCTCGATTTCACGGCGCACCCAGCCCTCCAACGCGTAGGGCACGCTGCATTGGCGCTGCACCTGGCGCTGCAAAGGCACCAACTGGCCCTGCGACTTGGCGGCGAGCAGCGCCTGGGCCACCGCGTCGGTGTAGGCCCGCACCAGGCCACCGGCGCCCAGCTTCACGCCACCGAAATAGCGCACCACGGTGGCCAGGCAACCCTCCAGCGACTGGTGGCGCATCACGTCCAGCATGGGGCGACCGGCTGTGCCGCCGGGTTCGCCGTCGTCGTTGGCGGCGGACTGACCGCCCGCCAGCAATGCCCAGCACACGTGCGCTGCGGTCGGGTGCGCCTGCTTGAGCTGTGTCACCCGCGCCAAGGCCGCCGCTCGGTCGTCCACGGGCTCGACGCAGCCCAGGAAGCGGCTTTTCTTGATGGTGAGTTCGCTGTGCACAGCGCCCGACAATGTCTGACTCATGGTCATATTGTCGTCAAGGTGCATTGGGGTGAACTGGCGAGTTGGTTAATTTATTCCACGATGTATCTTATGTAAAGTCACATACAAAGCAGTGAGCCGCCAGATGCCCACCTCTGCACCCGCTGACGGTGGGTGGCGGCTGTGGGCGTTGATGACCGCGCCCATGTATCGCTGGGCGCCAGGGTCGTTGTCATGGCAACACCTGCAAGGACGAGGTCCAACGGCTGGGCTGCAGCTGCAAGGGCCGGTATTGCACCTTGGCCCACGCGGCCGACATGTCGCGGTAACGCGACGACAACACGTTGCCACTCTGGCCCGTCTGGTAGATGAACACGCTTTTCTCCAGGTCCGCCAGGTCATACACCGCGCGCAAGGATGCGGCGTGGCGGTTGGCATACGGCTGCGCTGGGTTGTCCAGCTGAAACTGGCCGACGTTGACCGTGAAGGTGTCGCCGCCGGAGGGCACACTGACTTCAAAGGCTGGCGCCAGCAGCTTCACATTGCTGAAAGGCTGGTGCTTGGACACGGCGGGGTGGGCCTGGCCCCAGCGCCACTGGTCAACCCTAGGGCCATGGCGGGCCTGCAATTCGGTCAGGGCGGTGGCCAGCGCCCGCGAAGATGCGGCGGCACAACCGCCCTCCCCGCACCAAAAACCGTCGTTGCGGGCCAAGGCGTCTTCCATGGCGGTGCGGAAATGGCGCTTGCCGTACAAGGCCTTGGTTTTGGTTTCGCCCAGCGTGCGCACCAGCGCTTGCCGGGTGAACACATCTGCCCACGCAGAGAAAATCAGCGGTGCGGCGTGGTCCGCGCGCATCACACCGTCAAAGTGGGCCAATGCCTGTTGGGCGGCGGCGGCCAGGGGGTGGTCTGATGGGGTGTTTTGCAGCACCGGCAACAGTTTCAGGGTGGCCAGCGACAGTTCATCGGCCTGCAAGGCCTGCATGGACTCGCGGGTGTGGCGCGGCGTGGCCTGCAGCAGGGTTTCAATGCGCTGCTGGCGATACGGGTAGGTCCAGTCCTGGGTGATGAAATGCGGGTAGTCGGTGCCGTGGATGCGCTGGTTGGCGGTGGCCAGCCAGCCCCGCTGTTGCGCCTGGGCCGAGGCCGTGTGCCGGGCCGCAGCGGCGGCTGGGGTGGTGTCGGGGTGGAAGGTGGGGCTGGACGGCTCACCCAGGCGTACCTCGGGTGTGTCGGCATAGGGTATCCAGCCATGCCAGTCGTAGCGGCGCTCCCATCCGGGTGACGGCGCCACGCCCCGGATGTCGTTGTCCGGGCCTCGCACGGGCACCTTGCCCGCCGCCTTGTAGGCCACATGCCCCTGCACGTCGGCCACCACCACGTTTTGCATGGGTGAGTGGTAGTGGCGGTAGGCGTGCAGCAGCTCGTCCACGCTGCGGGCGCGGTTGCCTTCCAGCCCGGCCAGCACCGTGTGGTTGTCGGCGTCCAGCGCGCTCCAGCGCAATGCCAGCACAAACCGGCGGGTGTCCAGCAGTTCGGTGTGGCTGGCCTGGGCGTCGCTCAGCACCGGGCCGTGGCGCGTGCTGCGCACCGTGTGGCGGACCTCGCCCTGCCCTTTCACCCGGATGATTTCCTCACGCGTGTCAAAGTCGGCCCAGGCGGCTGGCTGGCCGGGGGGCGCGGGCACGCGGTACTGCGCGGGGTTGTCGGGGTTGATCTCCTCCAGGTACAGGTCCTGCACATCGGGGGCGGTGTTGGTGAAGCCCCAGGCCAGGTGGGCGTTGCGGCCCAGCACCACAAAGGGCAGACCTGGCAGGGTGGCCCCCGTGACGTCCAGCTCGCCCTGACCGACTGCTGCGGGTGATTGCAGCCGGGCAAAGTACCAGACGGCCGGGGCGCTCAGGCCCAGGTGGGGGTCGTTGGCCAAGAGCGGACGCCCGCTGTGGGTGTGCGACCCCGCCACCACCCAGTTGTTGGAGCCCTTGCCATCCACCTCGCCCAGGGTGTGGGCCCAGTCGTTCACCGCTTGGGCCAAGGTGGTGGACGCGGCGCGGGTCAACGTTGAATAAAAATTGACTCCATCGCTTTCTGCTGTTGGCTTTGCAGCTGCGTTTTTTGCAAATGGTGTGGCGCTGCTGTCGGCGTACACCCCCAGTCCCCGGTAGAGCTGGGCCAGGTCGGCGGTGGCGGCCGGCGGCTCTCCGGGGTAGGCTGGGAAGAGCTGCCACAGGCGCTCGGTGTCCAGCACCTGCAGGCTGGAGAGCCGCGCGAACTCGTTGCCCCAGTTGCCGCCCAGGTCCAGCGCCATCATCAGGGCCCAGCCCATGGCGTCGGTGGGGGTCCAGAAACGGCCCTCGCGTGCGGCGGCGCGGGGGTCAATGCCCAAGGCCAGAAACTCGGGCGTGAGCGCCTGCTGGCTGTGGGCCATGAAGCTGTTCACACCGTCGGCGTAAGCCTGCAGTGCGGCCTGGGCTGCGGTGGGCAGGCCCTGCCACTGGCGTTCGGCGGCCTGCCGAATGCCCAGGGTGCGCAGCAGTTTGTCGGTGGGCAGCGTGGCGGGCCCCAGCACCTCGGACAGTGTGCCGTGCATCACCCGCCGGTTGAACTCCAGCTGCCACGCCCGTTCCTGGGCGTGCACCATGCCCAGGGCTTTGAAGGCGTCCAGCGGGGTCTGCGCCAGGATGTGGGTCACATCGGCGGCATCGCGTTGGATGTGCACCGCCGCACCCAGGCCATCCAGGTGGGTGACACCCTGCATTTGG
Organism: Polaromonas sp.; assembly: GCA_013823635.1. GTDB lineage: Bacteria > Pseudomonadota > Gammaproteobacteria > Burkholderiales > Burkholderiaceae_C > UBA2334. The sequence continues at coordinate 19,360 of PNML01000005.1, forward strand.
GGCTGGCTGCGCAGCGCATACACGGCGGTGGTGGCGCCCACGGCCAGAGCGGCGGCGCCGAGCAGGCCCAACACGGCCAGGGAGATTCGGGTCAATGGGGTCATGGTGCGGTCGGGATGGGGGTGGGTGGTGCTGGGGCTTCAGTCCCAGAACATCAGGGCTTCTTTGTCCATGAGGTGCAGCTCGACGGGTTTGCCCACGGGCAGCAGGACCTTGGTGGGCACGTGGCCGAAGGGCAGATCCCCCAGAACAGGCACCCCTCGCGGACACCAGGCGGTGGGGGCCGACAGTTGCTGGCGCAACCAGTCGGTGACGCTGTGCAGCTTGAACCCACGGTCATGCGGCACAGGTTTGTATTGGGTGAACTGGCCCATCAGCACGGCTTGCTGCTGACCCAGAATGCCGGCGTACAGCAGTTGGGTGAGCATGCGTTCCACCCGGTAGGGGTGCTCACCCACGTCTTCCAGAAACAGGATGCCGCCAGGCACCGACGGCATCCAGGGCGTGCCCACCAGTGAGCACAGCACCGCCAGGTTGCCCCCCCACAGCACGGCGTTGTGGATGCTGACCGCCGGCTCGTCGCCGGTGGCCACGGGGCGGTCGCGCTTGGGCACCCGCCAACCCGTGCCCTCGCCCAGGCCACAGAGCAGGTCTTCAAAGCAGGACTCCATGATGTCGTCGGGCAAGGGGGCGTCTTCGGTGCCCTGCGCCGGGTCGGCGCCAAAGTCTTCGCCCAGGGCGGGGCCGGCCCAGGTGACGGCGCCCTGCCCCAGTGCGCCGTGGGTGCGTTGCTGGTGGGCCATCAGGCCGAGTTGCAGCGCGGTGAAGTCGCTCAGGCCCACCCAGTGCATGCCCGCCTCGATGGACCGGGCCACCGCGTCAAACGGCAGCTGTGGCAGCAGGCGGGTCAGCCCGTAGCCGCCACGGGAAATGAGGGCCACGTCCGCCTGGCTGGCGGCAGCGCGGGCGATGGCGGCCAGCCTGACCTCGTCAGGCCCGGCGAAACGCTGGTGGCTGCGCAGCGCGTCGGCGTCCACCTCGACGGTGTGGCCCAGGGCCTTCAGCCGGTTGATGCCCCGGCGAAAGGCCGCTTTGTCGCGCACGGCGCCGGAAGGGGAATAGACGTAGATGTGTTGGTGGGTCACAGGGAGGAACCTTTGCGTTGTTGGCTGCTGTTGAGCCGTTGGCGGCGGCGCCAGCGGGTGCGGGCCACCCACAGCAGGCTGGTCAGTGCGTAAACCAGAAGCCCGCCGGTCACGGCGAAGATGACCAGCCCCACCACCAGCGGCTTGCCCACGCCCGTGAGGTAGGCCCAGAAGCGGGCCAGCTGTTGGCCCAGGCTGCGGGCTTCCTGCTTCACCGGGTCGGGCGCCTGGGCCAGCACTTCTTCGGCGTTTTGGGCCACCGTGGGGGGCTCACCCACCAGCTTGACCCCCAGCTTGTAGGCCGCGTAGTACACGGGGCCAAAGGTCACGGGGTTGGTCACCAGCGTGCTGCCCATGGCCACCGGCAGGTTGGCCCTCAGCAGCACAGCGGTGGCGGCGGAAAAAGGAATTTGCGCCACCGGAATCAGGAAACCAAAAAAGATGCCAATGGCCAGACCCAGTGCCAGGCCCTTGCGGCTCATGTGCCACAGACGGGGGTGGTACAGGGCCGGCCCCAGCCACTTCAACCAGCGGTTGTGCTGAACACTCTCCCGCGTGGGCAGTTGCTTTTTCAGCCAGGCGTTCATGCCTGCCAGCCGGCGGATTGCAGCAGCTGCACCACCGCACGGGCCAAGGCCTGGCCGCCTGTGTCGGTGTCGAGGTCGGCGGACGGGCAATGGGCCATGGTCAGGCCGGGCAGAGCGTTCATGGGTGGTGCGGTGAAATCGACGGGCTCAAAACGGGCAAAGGCGCGCGGGGCAGCCCGGTGGCCCGAGTCGGGGAACGGCGCATCATAAGCGGGGTGGTGTGATGCCGCGCGCCGCTGGCGTTGGGTGGGCCTGGCGCCCGTTCGCACGGCGCTGCGTTGGGCCTCTTCCGCCGGGGTGGACCAGGTCAGCACGGCGGCGCAGCCAGGGGCGCAGGTTCGCCACCACGCCGCTGCCAGGGCCGCCATGCCCCCGCGCGCCGGGGCCAGCAGCAGCACACGTCGCACGCCCAAATGCTGCTGCAGCGCCTGCAACACCTGGGTGTGCCATGCCAGGGTGTGTGCCCGTTCTTTTTTGGGCTTGTCGCTGTGGCCAAAACCGATGAGGTCGGGTGCCACCACCCTCAGGCCCTGCCCGGCCAGCGCGGTCCACAGATGCCGGTGGTCCCAGCTCCACCCCTCGGCGGTGTGCAGGCACAGCACCGCCATGTCCCGGGGTGGGCCTGGGGGGGCCTGCTCCAGGTAGTGCAGGCGCAGGCCCGCCAGCACCGGCCAATCGCTCACCCAATGGCGAACGCCCGGCAGCGGGGGCAGGTGGGCAAAGCGGCTTTCGGGGGTGCGCAATGCGTCTTCCCGCAGGGGCTGGGGGTTGGCACGGCGGGGGGCAAAAAAACCTTTCAGCAGTTGCGCACACGCGGGGGCCAGCACGCCGCCCTGCACCTGGGTCTGGTGGTTGAGGGCGGGCAGCGCAAACAGGTTGAGCACCGAGCCTGCGGCACCGGTTCGGGCATCGGCGGCGCCAAACACCACGCGTGCCAGGCGCGCATGCAGCATGGCCCCGCTGCACATGGCGCACGGCTCCAGCGTGACGTACAGGGTGCAGCCCTCCAGCCGGTAGTTGCCCAAGGCGCGTGCGGCTGCGCGCAGGGCCACCACTTCGGCATGGCCGGTGGGGTCATGCTGGGCAATGGGCTGGTTGTGCCCGGTGGCCAGCACATGGCCCTGGGCGTCCACCACCACGGCGCCCACGGGCACTTCGCCCTGGGCGGCGGCCAGCGCCGCCTGCGCCAGGGCCAGTTGCATCCAGTGCTCGTCGTCGGCCCGCGTGTCTCGGGTTGAACCTTGTTGCAGCCCCACAGTCTCCATCGCTTCCCAGGTCAATGCCTTGTTGAGTGGGCCAGGTCCACCACAGGCCGCACAATCTGATGATAGCCACCGGCCCTGCCCCGCCGCCCCACCACCCTGCCCTCACACCATGTACTGCCCTGCCCACTTTGATGAAACCCGTTTGCCCGTGCTGCACGAGCTGATGCGCCACCACCCCCTGGCCACGCTGGTCACGGTGGGTGCCAACGGTCTGTCGGCCGAACATGTGCCTTTGCTGCTGCGCCGTGGTGCGGCGGGCCAGGACCTGCTGGTGGGCCATGTGGCGCGTGGCAACCCGCTGGCACAGGCCCATTTGGCCGACGTGTTGGTGGTGTTCCAAGGCCCGCAGTGTTACGTGTCACCCAACTGGTACGCCAGCAAGGTTGATGGTGGACAGGTGGTGCCCACCTGGAACTACGCCGTGGTGCACGCCACCGGCACGCTGCGCACCCTGGACGACCCCACCTGGAAGCGGGCGCTGCTGCATGAACTCACCCAGGCGCATGAGCAGGCACAGCCTCACCCCTGGGCTGTGGACGATGCACCCGCGCCCTACATCGAGCGCCTGCTGGGGGCCATTGTGGGCATTGAAATTGAGGTGACGGCGTTGAGTGGGAAATGGAAGGTCAGCCAGAACCAGCCCGCCGCCAACCAGGCCTCGGTGGTGGCCGGTTTGCGCCACGCGGGCAGCGAGCAGCACCACGCCATGGCGGACCTGGTTCAGGCATTTGGCAAGCCCCCAGCCCCGTGAGCGCCCGTTGAACACCGACCCGTTTTTTTACCTGGTGGCCATCCCGGCGGTGCTGCTGCTGGGCCTGAGCAAAAGCGGCTTTGGCGCGGGCTTTGGCTCGCTGGCCGTGCCACTGATGGCCTTGGCCATACCCGTGCCGCAGGCCGCGGCCATCTTCATGCCGCTGCTGTTCGTCATGGACGTGCTCACGCTCAAGGCCTTTCGCAAAGAACTGGACTGGGCGCTGTTCCGCTTTCTGCTGCCCTGGGGCTTGCTGGGCATTGCCGTGGGGGCTGCGCTGTTCAAAACACTGGACAGCCACACGGTGGCCGGTCTGGTGGGCCTGTTCGCCTGGGGGTTTCTGGCGCAGCGCAAGCTGTTTCCGCCCAAGGCCGACGCACCGCCACCGGGCAAGTTCTGGGGGGCGGTCATGAGCACCACCTCGGGCTTCACCAGCTTTGTGTCGCACTCGGGCGGGCCGCCCATCAACGCCTACGTCATCCCGCTGAAGCTGGCGCCCACGGTGTTCACCGGGACGCTGGCGGCGTTTTTCTTCGTCATCAACCTGAGCAAATGGCTGCCGTACGCCTGGCTGGGGCTGTTCGATGCCAGCAACCTGGCCACCTCAGCCGCCCTGCTGCCGTTTGCGCCCCTGGGTGTGTGGGCGGGGGTGAAGGTGGCGCGGCGCATCAGCATGGTGTGGTTTTACCGGCTGGTGGACTGGGGCATGTTCCTCACCGGCGCCAAGCTGGTGTGGGATGGTTTTGTGGCACGCTGATCAACAATGTGAACCAAATAGCCACCAAGCGCTTGATGGATATGGCTTTGCAGCTATAAAATTAATTGTATAGCTGACCATTCAATGACCACAAGCGTCAGAGGCTGATTTTTCGTATTTTTTGACGGGACATCACACCTGCGCGGCCAGCGGCAAATTGAGCAGCAGGTTCTGAGGCTTGACGCGCACCAGCCCTTGGGCGTCGGTGGCCAGGCCCAGGTACACGGGTTTGCCCGCCACATCGGCCCGCATGTCGGCGGGGTCGGCAAAGCGCAGGGTGAACAGGCTCACCAGCTGGCGCAGGCGCTCGGGCTCCACCTCGTTGTGCTGGTACAGGTCGTTGAGCAAGGCGGTGGATGCCACGTCCAGACCCACATGCCAGCGCCAGGCCGGGTCGTTGATGGCCTGCACCGGTTCAATCTGCACCTGCACGCCCATGAAATGCCGCACCCACAGGGCCAGCACCTGCGCCAGGGCCTTGAGGCCGGAATGCGCCAGGGTCAGGTTCAGCACCAGGCCGTGGCTCAAATCCTGGGTCAGCGCATGCGTCAGGTCCAGCAAAAACCGGTGCCGATGGCCTTCGCGCCAGAAGCGTTCGGTGTTGTCGGGGCCGAGCACCGGCATGTCGGGCCGGGGTTGGACGCTGCCGCTTTGCAGCAACAAGCGCCCCACCTGGCCCAGCCCGGCGGTTTCGTTCAGCAGGTCGAGCGTGTCGCGGTCACCGGCCAGCATGCGCCCCTCGTGCAGGGCCACCCGCTGGGTCCTGAACAGCATTTCAGCGGCCCTGACCTGAAACGCGTCACCCCTGTCGGTCAGCAACTGGCGCAGCACGGCCTGCGCCAGGGCGTCGATGAACACCGGCGGAATGCCGTTCACACCGCCGCGCATGAGTTGCAGGTAGCAGGCCTCCAGCGTGCCAGCCGCCAGCAGCGTGTCGCGAAAGCGCAGAAACACCGCAAAGTTCTCGCGGGCATCGGCGTCGGCCACCGCGGCCAGTTCGGCAGCCGGCACCGCGCGCAAGGGTTGGGCCTGCAAGGCCTGGTGCAGCGCCACCTCGGCCCCGCACGACTCGGGCACCAGCGCCAGTTCGGGCCGGGCCAGCAGCCAGCGCACGTAGTCCGCCGTGGGCACCAGCCAGCCGCAGGCGTCCTGCGTCAGGGTGTCAAAGCCGCAGTCGGGCCAGAAACCGGGCGGGTGGTCCATGGGGGTCACGGTGTCAGGCCCGGGCAAAGGGAGTCACTCCCACTCGATGGTGGCTGGTGGTTTGCTGCTGACGTCGTAGGTCACGCGGTTGATGCCGCGCACCTCGTTGATGATGCGCCCGCTCACCTTTTTCAACAGGCTGTAGGGCAGCTCGGCCCAGTCGGCGGTCATGAAATCGGAGGTTTGCACGGCACGCAGGGCCACCACGTAGTCGTAGGTGCGGCCATCGCCCATCACGCCCACGCTTTTCACCGGCAAAAACACCGTGAAGGCCTGGCTGGTCAGGTCGTACCAGCTCTTGCCGCTGTGGGGGTCGATGGTGGAGCGCAGTTCTTCGATGAAGATGGCATCGGCCCGGCGCAGCAGGTCGGCGTATTCTTTTTTGACTTCGCCCAGGATGCGCACACCCAGGCCAGGGCCAGGGAAGGGGTGTCGGTAGACCATGTCGTGCGGCAGGCCCAGGGCCACGCCCAACTCGCGCACCTCGTCCTTGAACAGGTCGCGCAGCGGCTCCAGCAGCTTCAGGCCCAGCTGCTCGGGCAAGCCACCCACGTTGTGGTGGCTTTTGATGGTGACGGCCTTCTTGCTCTTGGCGCCACCGGACTCGATCACGTCGGGGTAGATGGTGCCCTGGGCCAGGAAGGTGGCGCCCTTGCGCGACTCATCCCCCGCCTTGAGCGACAGCGCCTGCGCCTTGAACACCTCCACAAATTCGCGGCCAATGATCTTGCGCTTGGCTTCGGGGTCGGCCACGCCGGTCAAATGACCCAGGAACTGCTCGCTGGCGTCCACGCGGATGACCTTGGCGTGCAGCTTGCCCACGAACATGTCCATGACCATGTCGCCCTCGTTCAGGCGCAGCAGGCCGTGGTCCACGAACACACAGGTGAGCTGGTCGCCAATGGCGCGGTGGATCAGCGCGGCGGCCACCGACGAATCGACGCCACCGGACAGGCCCAGGATGACCTCTTCGTCGCCCACCTGCTCGCGGATGGCTTGCACGGCCTCTTCGATGTGGTCGCGCATCACCCAGTCGGGCTTGGTGCCGCAAATGTCCAGCACAAAGCGCTCCAGCATGGCCTTGCCCTGCACGGTGTGGGTCACTTCGGGGTGGAACTGCACCGCGTAGAAATGGCGCGCTTCGTCGGCCATGCCCGCGATGGGGCAGCTGGGGGTGCTGGCCATGAGCTTGAAGCCCGGCGGCAGCTCGGTGACCTTGTCGCCGTGGCTCATCCACACCTTGAGCATGCCGTGGCCCTCGGGTGTGGTGAAGTCGTTGATGCCCTTGAGCAGCGCCGTGTGGCCACGGGCACGCACCTCGGCATAGCCGAATTCGCGGTTGTGACCGGCTTCCACCTTGCCGCCCAGCTGCTGGGCCATGGTCTGCATGCCGTAGCAAATGCCCAGCACGGGCACGCCCAGCTCAAACACGGCGTCGGGGGCCTTGTCGTCCACCTCGTACACGCTGGCGTGGCTGCCCGACAGGATCACGCCCTTGAGTTGGCCATCGGCGGCGTACTCGCGCACCCAGTCACTGGTTACGTCACAGGGGTGCACCTCGCAGTACACATGGGCTTCGCGCACGCGGCGGGCGATGAGCTGGGTGACCTGGGAGCCGAAATCGAGGATGAGGATTTTCTGGTGTTGCATGGCGGAAACCGGCGTGGGGTGAGTGGGGGCCTGAAAAGACAACAGGCCGCCGCTTGTTGCAAGGGGCTGGCCTGGGGTCGTTGGAGGCGGAAAAAATCAGTCGGCGCGGTAGTTGGGCGCTTCTTTGGTGATTTGCACGTCGTGCACGTGGCTTTCGCGGATACCGGCGGTGGTGATCTGCACAAACTCGGCGCGTTCGTGCATGTCTTCCACCGTGGCGCAACCACAGTAGCCCATGCTGGCCTTCAGGCCACCGGCCATCTGGAACAGGATGGAGACCACCGACCCTTTGTAGGGCACCCGGCCTTCGATGCCCTCGGGCACCAGCTTGTCGGCGTTGGGGTTGGTGGTTTCGTCGTTTTCCTGGAAATAGCGGTCGGCGGATCCGGCCTTCATGGCGCCAATGCTGCCCATGCCGCGGTAGCTCTTGTAGCTGCGGCCCTGGAACAAAATGACTTCGCCGGGCGCCTCTTCGGTACCGGCGAACATGCCGCCCATCATCACCGTGCCCGCGCCAGCGGCAATGGCTTTGGAAATGTCGCCGCTGTAGCGGATGCCGCCGTCGGCAATCAAGGGCACGCCCGTGCCCTTGAGCGCGGTGGCCACGTTGTCGATGGCGGTGATCTGGGGCACGCCCACGCCCGCCACGATGCGGGTGGTGCAGATGGAGCCGGGGCCAATGCCCACCTTCACCGCATCAGCACCGGCCTCGGCCAGGGCCAAAGCCGCCGCGCCGGTGGCGATGTTGCCGCCGATAACTTCGATGTGGGGGTAGGTTTGCTTGACCCAGCGCACGCGGTCGATCACGCCCTTGCTGTGGCCATGCGCCGTGTCCACCACCAGCGCATCGACGCCGGCCTTGACCAGCGCGGCCACGCGCTCTTCGGTGCCCTCGCCCACGCCCACCGCCGCACCCACGCGCAATTTGCCTTGGGCGTCCCGTGCGGCGTTGGGGAAGTTGAGCTGCTTGGTGATGTCTTTGACGGTGATCAGGCCCTTCAACTCGAACGCGTCGTTGATGACCAGCAGGCGCTCCAGCTTGGATTTGTTGAGCAGCGCCTTGGCTTCCTGCGGTGTGGTGCCTTCGGGCACGGTGACCAGGCGCTCGCGCGGGGTCATGATTTCGCTGACCGGCAGGTCGAAGCGGGTTTCAAAGCGCAAGTCGCGCCCGGTGACGATGCCCACCACCTTGCCGAATTCGCACACCGGAAAGCCCGACACACCCAGCTCGTCCGACAGTTTCATGACCTGGCGGATGGTGGTTTGCGGGCTGATGAACACCGGGTCGCGCAGCACGCCGGACTCATAACGCTTGACCTTGGCCACATGGGCAGCCTGCTCGGCAATGGTCAGGTTCTTGTGGACAATGCCAATGCCGCCCTCTTGCGCAATGGCAATGGCCAGCCGGGCTTCGGTGACGGTGTCCATGGCGGCAGACACCAGGGGCAGGTTGAGCCGGATGTTGCGGGTGAATTGGGTGGCGAGGGAGGTGTCCTTGGGCAGGACCTGGGAGAACGCTGGCACCAACAACACATCGTCGAAGGTGAGCGCAGTGCCGAGTAGGCGCATGGCTGAAAGCTCCAAAAGACGTATTGTAGCCAGCGGGTGCAGCCCACCAGTGGGCGTGGCGATGCCGCCTTGTCGGCGATACACTTTGGGCATGACACACCATTTCCTGCCTTCCGTGGCCCGCTGCTGCCTGCTGGCGGCGCTGACGCTGTCGGCCTTGCCCACATTGGCGCAGTGGCAATGGCTGGACGCCAATGGCAAGAAGGTGTTCAGCGACATGGCACCACCGCTGGATGTGCCGGAGAAAAACATCCTGCAGTCGCCGGGCATTCGGGTGGCGCCACCCAAGTCCGATCCCGACGCCAGTTCGGCCGCGCCGTCGGCTCCGCCTGAAACCTCTGGTGTCAGCCAAACCAAGGAAGCCAAGGAGCTGGAAGCCAAGAAGAAAAAGGCCGAAGAGGCCGAGCGCGCCCAACAACGTGCCGATGCCGACCGGGCGGCGCGCGCCAAGGCCGACAACTGTCAGCGTGCGCAGCGGGCTCTGGTCACCCTCAACTCCGGCACCCCCATGCGGACCATGACCGCCCAGGGTGAGCGTGTGTTCATGGACGAAGCGGCACGCACAGCCGAAAAAACCCGGTTGCAAGCCGCCATACGGCAAAACTGCAGCTGACGGTCAATAGCCCGGCTTGGCCCCTGCGCGTCGGCGCGCAAACAGCCCAGCGGTTTTTTTGCCACCTTGTTGGTTGAACCGTTCGCGCCTGGCCCGTTTGGGGTCCACCCGCAGGGCGCGGTACACCTCCACCCTGTCGCGGTCCTTGAGCACGGTGCGCAAGGTGGCCGGGTGGTTCCAGACACCAAAACCGATGTCGGGTGTGGTGTCCAGTGCAAACCGCTCGCGCCAACCGGCGGCCAGCAGCGCGTCCACCACGGTGCTGCCCTCGGGTAAGCTCACCTCCGCTTGCACCACTTCCCGTGGACTGGGGGCGTACGCCAGGGAAATCTGCATCAGGGCCCCCCGGTGCCGTGCACCTGGTCCGCGCGCTTGACAAAGGCATCCACCAGGCTGGCGGCGATTTTGTCGAACACCGGCCCCACCAGGGTGGCCAACGCCTTGCTGGAAAAACCGTAGTTCAAGCGAAATTCCACCTTGCAGGCCCGCTGCTGGCCGTCACCCAGGGGGGTGAATTCCCAGGTGCCGTCGAGCTGGGAAAACGGGCCGTCGACCAAACGCATGGTGACTTTGCGGTCGGCTTCGTGGGTGTTGCGGGTGGTGAAGCTCTGCTTGAGTCCGCTCAGGGCCATGCCCACGCGGGCGGTCATTTCGGTGTCGGTCTGGCTGAGTACCGTGGCTTGGTCACACCAGGGCAGAAACTGGGGGTAGTTGGCCACGTCGGTGACCAGCGCAAACATTTCGTGGGCGCTGTGCCAGAGCAGGACAGATTTGTGAATGCTTTTCATACAATCCAAGAGCGCCGCGATTGTAGTCGCGGGGCACATTGGCCATTTTGAATGACATCCAGCATACCCACCACCCCCGCAGGCAACCACGCCTCCCGTTTTGATCGAAAAGCCGCTGCCAAGGCCGCCAGCAACACGCCCCCCGTGCGCATTGCCGACAACAAAAAGGCCCTGTTCAACTACCACATCGAGGACCGCTACGAAGCGGGCATGGTGCTGCAGGGCTGGGAGGTCAAAGCCATTCGCTTGGGCAAGGTGCAGCTGACCGATGGCTATGTGGTCATCCGCGAGGGTGAGCTGTTTCTCATCGGCTGTCAGATCAACCCCATACGCACCACGTCCACCCACGTCACGGCGGAAGCGGCACGCACCAAAAAGCTGCTGCTCAACCGCGATGAAATCCGGCGGCTGATTGGCAAGGTCGAGCAAAAGGGTTTTACGCTGGTGCCACTGAACCTGCACTGGAAGAACGGGCGCGTGAAGTGCGAAATTGCGCTGGCCAAGGGCAAGGCCGAGCACGACAAGCGCGACACCGTGAAGGAACGCGAAGGCAAACGCGAGGTGGAGCGCACGCTGAAAATCCACCGGCGCTGATCGGCCTGTTCCGGCGCGGTGCCCGGCTGGGCGCCCGCAGCGGGGCGTGTCAGCTCAGGTCGGCCAAGGGGTGGGCGTGTGCCGGCCAGGGGCTCTGGAAAAACGGGGCCACCATGTCGGGGGTGACGTCCTCGGCGCGGGCGGGGTGCCAGCGGGGGGCATGGTCCTTGTCCACCGCCAGGGCACGGATGCCCTCCACCGTTTCGCTGCTGGCGCCGCTGCGCCCCAAGTGAACGGCGTGGAAGCAGTGGCGCACCATGTCGCGCTCCATGCGCAAATCGTCTGCCAGGCCCATTTTTCGCGCTCGCCTCACCTGTTCCAGCACCACATGCAACATCAGCGGTGAACGCTGGCGCAACACCGCCGCGGTTTCCGTGGCAAACGTGGAGGTGCCGCGCTCCAGTGCCGCGAGTATCTCAGGCACTGTGCCCAGAGAAAAATACTCATCAATTTGCGACCTGGCGCTTTTGTATATTGGTGTGGGTGCTATCAACTTGGTGGACACCAGGTGTTCCACGGCATTGGCCGACTGGAACGGCGTTGCCCCCAATTCTGCCCACAGCACGTTCAAGCGCCCGGAGTCGATGCAACCATCGGCCAGGCCCCAGGCGACGGCATCACCGGCCTCCAGGCTCTGGCCGGTCAGGGCCAGCCACTCACCGACCCGACCCGGGCAGCGGCTGAGGAAAAAGCCCCCACCCACATCAGGAAACAGGCCGATGCCGGTTTCCGGCATGGCCATGCGGGTGCGCTGGGTGACCACACGCAGGCTGCCTCCCTGGCTGATGCCCATGCCGCCGCCCATGACCACACCGTCCATGAACGCGATGTAAGGCTTGGGGTAGGTGTGGATGAGGTGGTTGAGCCGGTACTCTTCGGTGAAAAAGTCCTCCAGCCGGGGGTCGCCCGCGAGAGCAGCCTGGTGGAAAAACCGGATGTCGCCTCCCGCGCAAAAGTGGCCAAACGGTGCCTCCTTGCCCGTGCCGCGGATGGCGACGGCCAGCACCTCGGGGTCATCGCGCCAGCGCAGCAGCGTGGCGGTGAGGTCGCGCACCATGTCCAAGGTGAGCGCGTTGAGTGCGCGTGGTCGGTTGAGGCTGATGAAACCCACACTGCCCTGCTGCTGGACCATCACCATGGGGGCTGTGTCCGCTGACGGGCTGGTGGGTTCAGCCGCACCTGTGGTGAGTGGGTCCGAACGCGTGGGGGAGGAAGAGGACTGGGGCAACATGGTGGGAATGCGTTGAACCTTGTTGTGGTCGAAAAGAGGGTCAGCCAACCATCATGCCACGGGCAGCGCAGGCTGTGCGGATTTGGCATGACTTCGTTCACGCCACGCCAGCCATTCGTTGCCCGCCAGCGCGCCCACCACCAGCAGGCCACCCCAGATGACATGGGGACTGGGCACTTCGTTGGCGCCCCACCAGGCCAGCAGGGTGCCAAACAACACCTCCAGCAAACCCAGCAGCGACACCTCGGGCGCGCTGAGCACCCTTGCACAGACCACGGACAGGGCACAGGGAATGGCCAGCTGCCCCACCCCCAGACCCGCCAACAGCCACAGGTCGTGGCCACTGGCGGCCAGTGGCCAGGCCAGCGGCAAGGTCACCAACGCCGACAGCAGTGCGCCCACCCACACGGCGGGCACCAAGTCGATGTGGCGCCCAGTGCGGGTGTTGCGCTGCACCAGCGTCCAGTTGACGGCGGCCGCCACGGGCACGCACATGGCCACCACGGTGCCAGCCACCTGTCCAGCCACGAGCTTGCTGCCAAAAATCCAGGCGATGCCCAACCCCGCCAGCGCGATGGCCACCCAGGTGCGACGAGGCAGGCGATGGCCGATGGTGAAACGGGACACCAGTGCCGTCAACAACGGGGCCACGGCCATGGTGACCAGCACATTGGCCACCGAGGTCAGGGTCAGCGCCACCATGAAGGCGGTGAACATGACGGACCAGCACAAGCCGGACGCCCACAACACGGGGCCGGATTTCGCCACCTGAGCCCAGACACCGCGACCCTGCCACAGGGGCAGCAGCACCAGCAAGGCCACGAACGTGAAAAAAGCCCGCCAGAACGTGATTTCAAACGCCTGTGCGGACTCCAGATGCCGGGTCACCACCCCCGCGGTCGACCACAGGAACGTGGCCAACACCATGAGCAGAACGGCGCGTCCGTGGCTCAGCGTCTTGCCCATGTTGTCTGGATGTACCTGAAACCCATCACATGCGGCCAGCGCGCTTGCGCTCGTGCTCTTTGAGGTAGCGCTTGCGCAGGCGAACGCTCTTGGGCGTGATTTCGACCAGTTCATCGTCCTCAATGAACTCCACACCGTACTCCAGCGTCAGGTCAATGGGGGGGGTGATTTTCACGGCGTCTTCTTTGCCCGAGACGCGGAAGTTGGTCAACTGCTTGGTGCGGGTCGCGTTGACCACCAGGTCGTTGTCACGGTTGTGGATGCCGACGATCATGCCCTCGTACACCGGGTCGTTGGCGCGCACAAACATGCGGCCCCGATCGTCCAGCTTGCCCAGGGCGTAGGTGAAGATTTCACCGTCGTCCATGGAGATGAGCACGCCGTTCTTGCGCTTGGCGATGTCACCCTTGTGGGGTTCGTAGCTGTCAAAGATGTTGGCAATCAGGCCGGAACCACGGGTCAGGTTCAAAAATTCGTTGGTGAAGCCAATCAGTCCGCGCGCTGGGATGCGGTATTCCAGCCGCACACGGCCACGCCCGTCCGGCTCCATGTTGACCAGTTCGCCTTTGCGCTCGCCCAGGGCCTGCATCACGCCACCCTGATGCTGTTCTTCGATGTCCGCCGCCACCAGCTCGATGGGTTCATGGCGCTCGCCATCCACGTCACGGAACACCACACGGGGCTTGGAGACAGCCAGCTCATAGCCTTCGCGGCGCATGTTTTCCAGCAGGATGGTCAGGTGAAGTTCACCCCGGCCCGCCACTTCGAAAATGCCGTCTTCGTCGGTTTCTTTGACGCGCAACGCGACGTTGTGCTGCAGTTCCTTCTGCAACCGGTCCCAGATCTGGCGGCTGGTCACGTACTTGCCTTCGCGGCCGGCCAAGGGGCTGGTGTTCACGCAAAAGTTCATGGTCAGCGTGGGCTCGTCCACCTTGAGCATGGGCAGGGGCATGGGGGTGAGGGGGTCGGTCACCGTCACGCCAATGCCGATGTCCGCAATGCCGTTGATGAGCACGATGTCACCAGGGCCGGCTTCGGTCACCTGCACACGGTCCAGACCGTGGAAGGTCAGCACCTGGTTGATGCGGCCTTTCACGGTTTTGCCATCGGGTCCTTCCATGACCACGACGTCCATGGAGGGCTTGATGGTGCCCTGGCTGATGCGGCCCACGCCAATGCGGCCCACGAAGGTGGAGAAATCGAGCGCGGAAATTTGCAGCTGCAGCGGTGCGGCAGGGTCGCCCTGCTGGGGAGGCACATGGTTCAACACGGTGTCAAACAGGGCGGACATGTCAGGCCCCCACTGGGCGCCGGGCTCGCCCTCTTCCAGCGATGACCAGCCGTTGATTCCCGAGGCGTAGACCACGGGGAAGTCCAGCTGCTCATCGGTGGCCCCCAGCTTGTCGAACAGGTCGAATGCGGCGTTGACCACCTTGTCGGGGTTGGCACCGGGCTTGTCCACCTTGTTCACCACCACGATGGGCTTGAGGCCCAGGGCCAGCGCCTTCTTGGTCACGAAGCGGGTTTGGGGCATGGGGCCCTCTTGTGCGTCGATCAGCAGCAACACACCGTCCACCATGGACAGGGCGCGCTCCACCTCGCCACCGAAGTCCGCGTGGCCGGGGGTGTCCACGATGTTGATGTGGGTGTCTTTCCAGCTCACCGCGCAGTTTTTGGCCAGGATGGTGATGCCGCGCTCGCGCTCGATGGCGTTGTTGTCCATCACCGTGTCCACCACTTTTTCGTGGTCGGCAAAGGTGCCGGACTGGCGCAGCAACTGGTCCACCATGGTGGTTTTGCCGTGGTCAACGTGGGCGATGATGGCGATGTTTCGGATTTGTCGTGTGCTCATGGCGCTTCCTGGTCAATGTTTCAAGTCTTCAAAAATGGGGGCACTGGCGCGGTTGGCCTGTGCCTGTATCTGCTGGATTTCCAAGGGGTTGAGCAGGCGGTTGGGCACCAGCTCCCCGCCCGCAATGTGTGCCGTCCCCAGCAAGCTGTTGGGCGTGGGCCCAAACACCGCCACCTCGGCGGTGTCTGGCAAGGTGGTGCGGCGGCGCAATCCGCTCAGGAAGCGGCCTGCATCTTCGTCGCACAAGGTGACAGGGTGGTGATGGGACAACAGCGCGGTGACCGGCATCAGGGCCGCCACGCGCAGGTCTTCGTCCATTGCTTCCAGGTCGGCCAGGCTGACGCAGTCGTGGGCCAGGTAGTCGCCCGTCTGGGTGCGCCGCAACGCCCGCAGGTGGCCCACGGTGCCCAATGCCTTGGCCACGTCTTCACCCAGGGTGCGGATGTAGGTGCCTTTGCTGCAATATGCCTCAATTTCAATAGCTACAAAGTCTTTCACATCAAGCGATAGACTCAATTTTAATTCATAAATTTCGATGTGGCGGGGTTCGCGGACAACCTCCACCCCTGCCCTGGCGTACTCGTACAAGGCCTTGCCGTCTTTTTTGAGGGCCGAGTACATGGGGGGCACCTGGGTCTGGGGACCGGTCATGGCCGCCGCCACACGGGCCAACAGGGCGGGTGTCACTTCGGGCACGGCGCAGGTCTGCACCACATCGCCTTCCGCATCGCCGGTGGCGGTCGCTTGGCCGAGGCACAGCAGGGCCCGGTAACGCTTGCGGGCGTCCAGGTGTTGCTGGCTGAACTTGGTGGCTGCGCCAAAGCACAGCGGCAACACGCCGGTGGCCAGCGGGTCCAGCGTACCGGTGTGCCCGGCTTTGTCGGCGCGCAGCAACCACTTGGCCTTTTGCAAGGCCTGGTTGCTGGAAAGACCCAGCGGTTTGTCGAGCAACAACACCCCATGCACAGGGCGCCGCTGCACCCTGGTGCGTGGCGCGTTCATGCTCAGTCGTCCTTGGCGCGGGAGGACACGGCTTTGGCGATCAGCGCATTCATGTCGGCCGCGCGCTCAGTGGTGCGGTCGAAATGGAAGTGCAGTGTCGGCACGGTGTGGATGTGCAGGCGCTTGAACAGGCCGCTGCGCAAAAATCCAGCGGCCTGGTTGAGCGCTGCCTCGGTGGATTGCGGGTCGCCCACCAACAGGCTGAAATACACCTGCGCATGGGCGTAGTCCGGCGTGACCTCCACCGACTGGATGGTCACCATGCCCACACGCGGGTCCTTGAGCTCGCGGGCGATCAGTTCAGTCAGGTCGCGCTGAATCTGATCGGCCACGCGGTAGCCGCGATGGGGGGTGGAGGACTTCTTGGCTGCCATAAAACCGATCAGAGCGTGCGAGCCACTTCCTTGATTTCGAAGAACTCGAGTTGATCACCCTCTTTGATGTCGTTGTAGTTCTTGAGTTTGATACCGCACTCAAAACCTTCCTTGACTTCGCGCACATCGTCTTTCATGCGCTTGAGGGAATCCAGCTCACCGGTGTAGATGACCGTGTTGTCACGCAGCAAGCGGAAGTGCGCGCCACGGTTGACCGAGCCGGCGGTGATCATGCAACCCGCCACCGTGCCGATCTTGGACGCCACAAACACCGTGCGGATCTCGGCCATGCCGATGACTTCCTCGCGGCGGTCTGGCGTCAGCATGCCGGACATGGCCACCTTGAGTTCGTCCACCGCGTCGTAAATGATGCTGTAGTAGCGCAGGTCGATGCCGTTGCTGTCGGCCAGCTTGCGGGCTCCCGCGTCGGCACGGGTGTTGAAACCGATCACCACGGCCTTGGAGGCGATGGCCAGGTTCACGTCCGATTCGCTGATGCCACCCACGCCGGCGTACACCAGCTGGACCTTGATTTCGTCGGTGGACAGCTTGAGCAGCGACGTCGCCAACGCTTCCTGGGAGCCTTGCACATCGGCCTTGATGATGATGGGCAGAGTCTTGACCTCGCCGCCGGACATGTCGCTGAACATGTTCTCCAGCTTGGACGCCTGTTGCTTGGCCAACTTGGTGTTGCGGAATTTGCCGGCGCGGTAGGTGGCGATTTCGCGTGCCCGACGCTCGTCGGTCATGACCATGAAGTCATCCCCGGCCTGGGGCACTTCCGTCAAACCCTGGATTTCCACCGGAATGGACGGGCCGGCGGTTTTCGCGGGCTTGCCGTTTTCGTCCAGCATGGCGCGAACGCGACCATAGGTTTGACCCGCCAGCACCACGTCACCGGCCTTCAGGGTGCCGGACTGGACCAGTACGGTGGCCACGGGGCCACGGCCCTTGTCCAGACGGGCTTCGATGACCAGGCCTTTGGCCATGGCATCGACGGGCGCCTTCAGCTCCAGCACCTCGGCCTGCAGCAGCACCTGCTCCAGCAGGTCGTCAATGCCCTGGCCGGTTTTCGCCGACACGGACACGAAGGGCGAATCGCCACCGAATTCTTCGGGCACCACCTCTTCCACCACCAGCTCGTTCTTCACACGCTCGGGGTTGGCATCGGGTTTGTCAATCTTGTTGACCGCCACCACGATGGGCACACCGGCCGCTTTGGCGTGTTTGATGGCTTCTTTGGTTTGGGGCATCACGCCGTCGTCGGCCGCCACCACCAGGATGACGATGTCGGTGGCCTTGGCGCCGCGTGCACGCATGGCCGTGAAGGCCTCGTGACCGGGGGTGTCCAGGAAGGACAC
Source organism: Polaromonas sp. (assembly GCA_013823635.1). Lineage (GTDB taxonomy): Bacteria > Pseudomonadota > Gammaproteobacteria > Burkholderiales > Burkholderiaceae_C > UBA2334. The sequence continues at coordinate 37,068 of PNML01000005.1, forward strand.
CATGCCGCGCGGCGTTTCCACGTGGTAGGCGCCGATGTGCTGCGTGATGCCGCCGGCTTCACCCGACGCCACTTTGGCGCGGCGGATGTGGTCCAGCAGCGAGGTTTTGCCGTGGTCAACGTGGCCCATGACCGTGACCACAGGGGCACGGGGCAGGGACTCACCCACCTGGGATTGCACCTCTTCGTCGGTGAAGGCTTCCGGATCGTCGAGTGCGGCCACCACCGCTTTGTGACCCAGTTCTTCGACCACGATCATCGCGGTGTCCTGGTCCAACGGCTGGTTGATGGTGACCATCTGGCCCAGTTTCATCAACTGCTTGATGACCTCTGACGACTTCAGGCTCATTTTGTGCGCCAGTTCCGCCACCGTGATGGTTTCGGGCACGTGCACCTCAATCACCTTCACCTCGGCGGAGGCCATGAAGTTGCTGTTGGCGCCGCTGTCGCGGTTGTCGCGGTCACCGCGACGCCCACGGGGGCCGCTGCGCCAGTTGCCACCACGCCCGTTGGACGAGGTGTCCCCACGGGTTTTGATTTCTTTCTTCTTGGCCGCGTCGTCTTTCCAGGTGGAAGACAGGTTGGCCGATTTCACTTCCTTCTTGCCACCGCCCGCTGGCGATGTGCTGGCGGCCGGCCGCGCTGCCCCCGGCGCAGGCGTGCCTGCCGGCTTGTGGAGCGTGCCTTTGATGCCGGCGGCGGGAGCGGCCACAGGTTCTGGCTTCTTGGCCACCAACACCTTTTTGGGTGCAGACATCATTTCTCGGATGGCGGCGGCTTCTGCTTCGGCCTTGCGTCGGCGGTCCTGCAGGTCTTTGGCTTTGGCGGCTTCAGCTGCCTTGGCCTCTGCCGCTTTGGCCAACTGGGCTTTGCGGATGTCCTCGGCGGAGGGGGCTGCGGGGGGGGTGGGGGCTGCTGCGGGAACCGGTTTGGCAGCTTCGGCCGGTGCAGTGCTGGCTGGTGCCACGGCATCCGCCTTGTCGGCGGGTTTGGCAGGCGCAGGAGCGTGCCGGGCCGCTGACAGCATGGCCACTTCGGCTTCGGCGGCGGCGCGGGAAGCTTCGCGGCTGCGCTCACGGTCGGCTTCGGCGGCCTCTTGTGCCTCCTTGGCCTCCTGGGCTTCGCGGGCCTGACGGGCCTGGTTCAACTCTTCCTCTTGTTGGCGCAGCTGTTCGGCTTGTCGGCGCGCCTCTTCCTCGCGACGGATCAGCTCAGCGGGATCCACCGCGGGTGCCTCCACCGGTGCCGGCGCAGGCGCCTCGACCACAGGCAGGTCTTCGTCACGCTGGATGAAGGTGCGTTTCTTGCGCACTTCCACCTGAATGGTGCGTGCGCGGCCAGTGGCGTCCGCCTGCTTGATCTCGGAGGTGGATTTCTTCACCAGGGTGATCTTCTTGCGCTCGCCGGTGGCCGTGCCATGGCTGGTTTGCAGGAAAGACAGGAGTTTGTGCTTGTCCGCCTCGGAGACCGAATCGGCCCCGGACGTCTTGGGCACGCCCGCGCTGGCCAGTTGCTCCAGCAGGGTGTGGGGTGTTTTGTGCAGCTCGGCTGCCAGTTCTGCGACGGTGATGCTGGTCATGGGTGGTGTACTCCGTTGCCTCCGTGATCAAGTGTTGGGCTGAGTGTCTTCACTGGTGAACCAGTGCGCACGGGCCAACATGATCAGGGCAGTCGCTTCTTCGGGTGATTGGCCCGTGATGTCTGACAATTCGTCGGTGGCCAGGTCGGCCAGGTCGTCACGGCTGTGAATACCCGCTTCGGCCAGCTTGGCAATGAGTTCGGTGGAAAGGCCTTCCAAGGCCCGCAGGTCCTGAGACACCTCTTCCACGCTTTCCTCGCGCGCCAGCTCCAAGGTCAGCAGTGCGTCCTTGGCACGGCTGCGCAGTTCGTTGACGGTTTCTTCGTCGAAGGCCTCGATGTCCAGCATCTCCTGCAGCGGCACATAGGCCACCTCTTCCAGGCTGGTGAAACCTTCTTCGATGAGGATGTCGGCCATTTCCTGGTCCACATCGAGTTTGGACATGAACAGCTTGCGCACGGTGTCCGACTCTTCAGCCTGCTTCTGCGCGGACTCGTCGGCGGTCATGATGTTGATGCGCCATCCGGTCAACTCAGAGGCCAGACGGACGTTTTGGCCACCGCGGCCAATGGCAATGGCCAGGTTCTCCTCATCCACCACCACATCCATGGCATGGCGTTCCTCGTCCACCACAATGGACTGGACGTTGGCGGGCGCCAGGGCGCCGATCACGAACTGGGCGGGATCTTCGCTCCACAGCACGATGTCCACGCGCTCGCCGGCCAACTCGTTGGTCACGCCTGTCACACGGGAGCCTCGCACGCCCACGCAGGTACCGATGGGGTCCACACGCTTGTCGTGGGACAGCACCGCAATTTTGGCGCGTGAGCCCGCGTCGCGAGCGCAGGATTTGATTTCCAGCAAACCCTGCTCGATCTCGGGCACTTCCTGGCGAAACAACTCCACCATGAAGGACGGCGACGAGCGTGACAGCAAAATGGGCGCACCACGCAGGGTGAGGTCGACCTCGGTGATGATGGCGCGCACACGGTCACCCGTGCGGAAGTTTTCCTTCGGGATCATCTCGGTGCGCTTCAGGCGCCCCTCGACCCGACCGCTTTCCACAATCAGGTCGCCTTTGTCCATGCGCTTGACGGTGCCCACAAAAATTTTCTCGCCGCGCGACATGAAGTCGTTCAGCAGCATCTCGCGCTCAGCGTCGCGGATTTTTTGCAGGATGACCTGCTTGGCCGCCATGGCGCCGATGCGACCGATGGGCATGCTCTCGATGGGCTTCTCGATGTAGTCGCCCACCTCGATGTCTGCAATGTCGTCCTGGGCATCGGACAACATTTCCTCTGCCTCGGGGTTTTGCAAGCCGGCTTCATCGGGCACCACCAGCCAGCGGCGGAAGGTTTCGTAGTTGCCGCTGTCGCGGTCGATCACCACGCGAATGTCCACTTCGCCCTGGTACAACTTTTTGGTGGCGGAGGCCAGGGCCAGTTCAACTGCCCCGAACACGACGTCCCGCTCCACGTTTTTCTCACGAGAGATAGCGTCGACCAACATCAGGAGTTCGCGATTCATTTCACTGGCCTGCCTTTCTTTTTTCTGCCGTCAAATTCATAAAAAACATCATTCGGTTGCGCCAGGCGCCTCAGTGGCACCGACGCTGTCTTGTTCTGTGGGTGCCAGGGCCTTGCGCCCTTTGCCTTTGAAGTCCACGATGGGCGCGAGGCGCGCGTCGCGTATTTCATCCAGCGTGAACTGCATCGCCTGCAGCGGCACGGGCGGGCGCTTTTTGCTGACGCGGGCGCCGGGCTTCACGGGGGGTGCATCCGACCAGACAATTTGCCAATGCCCTGGCTGGGTGCCCGCTTCCAGCGTGCCACGAAATTTCTTGCGGTTGACCGCGATGTCCGTCCCCGTGACGCCAATGGCCTCTTTCAGGGTCAGGTCCACTTCGGCCCCCACAAAGCGGGCGAAGTCGGCCTCGTGGCGCAAGGGGCGGTCAATGCCTGGCGAGCCAACTTCCAACCGCTTGTAATCCACCTGCTCCACCTCCAGCAGGAATTGCAGCTGCCGAGTGACGGTTTCGCAGTCTTCCACCGTGACAAACTGTTCGGGTTGTCCCGCCACAAAGGGCATGTCGATGGTGATGCGCAGCAAACCGGCAGCCGAGCGCTCGATTTCAACGAGGTCGTACCCCAAACCGGTCACGGTTTGCTCGACAGATGTTTGCCACGTCATGGGTGCTGCGTTGTGGGTGTGAGGTGAGTGGTTCAATGTTCAAAAAATCACGCCCAAAAAAAATGGGCGGTGATTACCCGCCCATTTGGTCGTGAAGCTCGCATTCTAACCGGACAAAACGCCCCCAGCAAGCCCGACCTTGGTGCCAACACCCTTTCCGTGGGTCTTGGTGCCGATGTCTGGCCCGAAGGCAGGCAGATGGGGGGGTGCGGCACCTACGACCGCATCGGCAGAGCACCGATTACATGCCCAATGCCCACTGAATGATGGATTTGGCGATGAAGCCCAACATGCCAAACGACAGCACCAAAAACAAAATGAAGGTGCCGAATTTGCCAGCCTTGGATTCGCGTGCCAGGTTCAACACGATGAACAGCATGTACAAAATGAAGGCGGTGACGCCAACGCTGAGTCCGAACTGTGCGACTTGTCCTTCGGTGTAACCGAACAGTGTGTTTTCCATGGTTTGCGATGCGTGGTGCGCTCAGGCACGGTGGGCAGGGTTTGCCCGAGTATCGCTCATGGCGCGTCTGTCAGTTCCCGGTAAGCGTGCCAGCTGGCGTGGGCCAGCACGGGAATGGTGACCACCAGACCCAGCAATGCAGTGGCCATGCCCAGGCCGGCCAGCAGCATGATCACCAGTGCCCAGATGCCCAGGGGGATGGGGTTGGTGGCCACAGCCCGCCAGCTGGCATGAACCGCCTGCAGCACCGTGACCTTGGTGTCCACCAGCATGGGGATGGCCACCACACTGGATGCAAACACCGGCGCGGCCAGCAAACCACCCAGCAGCACCCACAACTCAAACAACCAGGAGGAAGGAGACAGCACCACGTGGTGCAAAAAATCGGTTGGGTTGTGCACGGGCGCGGTGGACAGCACCGTGATGAGCCCCGCCGACGTCACGACCCAGCCCGTGCCCGCCAGGCTGAGCAGCAGACCGAAGCGCACCAGTCGGCCATCGCCGGACTTCCACAGGGCCAACACCTCGCCCATGCCCACACAGTGGCCAGTGTTGCAGCTCTTGCTGACCTGGTAGAGGCCAGTGGTGAGGATGGGGGCCACGATCAAAAAACCGGAAAAAGCCCCCGCCAGCAACCAAAAATGGTTGCCTGCGGCCAGCAGCAGCACCCACCCAAACAGGGCGAGCAGCACCCCGTGGACCAGACCCGGCACCGGGTTGCGGCGGAAGTCCGCCCAACCCAGACGCAGCCAGCGCAGGGGAGCGCCAAGGTCAACGGTGGCAGGGGCATTCAGTGGGGTCGAAATGTGCAAATTCATGGCGAAAACAGTGTAACGGGCATCTCTCGCCAGCGTGCAGCGGGTAAACACGAGGACGTTGCGGTTGGGGTTGTTCAGCCGGAGGACGCCGCCACCAACGCCTGTGTGTAAGGGTTTTCGGGCTTGTCCAGCACCGCCTGCCAAGGACCGGCTTCCACCACCCGCCCCGCTTGCAACACCATCACATGGTGGGCCATGGCGCGGATGACGCCCATGTCGTGGGTGATGAGCAGGTAGCTCAAGCCGCGCTCCCGTTGCAGGCGCTGCAGCAGTTGCAGCACCTGCTTTTGCACCGTCACGTCCAGCGCGCTGGTGGGTTCGTCCAGCACCAGCACATCCGGCTGCACCACCAGGGCCCTGGCAATGGCCAGTCGCTGGCGCTGCCCACCGGAAAACTCGTGGGGGTAGCGCGACAGCCATTGGCGCGTGAGGCCGTCGGCGGGTGTCGCGTCGGCCGTCAACAACCCCACTTCCTTCAATGCCTCGACGACCTGGGCCTGGCGCGCCTCTGCGCCGAGGTGCGGTGCGTGGACCAGCAGACCTTCAGACACGATCTGCTCCACCGTCATCCGGGGGGAGAGTGACGAAAACGGGTCTTGAAACACCACTTGTACCTGTCGGCGCTGCGCACGTTTGGCGGCGATTGGCTTGGCCCAGGGCTGGCCACCCACGCGAAGGTCGCCCTCGAACGGCAACAGGTCCAGCGCGGCCAGCGCCAGGGTGGATTTGCCGGAGCCCGATTCGCCCACCACCCCCAGGGTGCACCCGCGGGGCAACACAAAGTCGGCACCATGCAGCGCCACCGCCGCGCCCCGGCGAAACCAGCCGCGCCAGCCCGGCAAGGGCACGGGGTAGGCAACACGCACGGCCTGACCGGCCAGGGGCGGCTCACCCGTGGCGGGCGTTTGCGCCACCGCCAAGGGATCCCGCTCGGGTCGGCTGTCCAGCAACTGCCGGGTGTAGGGGTGCTGGGGATGGGCAAACACGTCGGCCACCCTGCCCTGCTCCACCACGACGCCGCGTTCCATCACGGCCACGCGGTCGGCGAAGCGTTTGACCATTTGCAGGTCGTGGGTGATGAGCAGCACCGCCATGCCGTGTTGGCGTTGCAGCTCAGCCACCAAGCCCAAAATCTGGCCGCGCAGCGAGACGTCGAGCGCGGTGGTGGGCTCGTCGGCCAGCAGCAACTTGGGCCGGCTGGCCAGCGCCATGGCAATGACGACGCGCTGGCGCTGCCCACCACTGAGCTGGTGCGGGTAGGACCTGGCTTTTTGCGCGGGGTCGGGTAGGCCCACTGAGTTCAATAAATCAATAGCATGAACAATAGATTCATCATGCGTTAGAAGTCTTTTTTGATTAAAAACCTCGGCCACTTGGTCGCCCACGGTCATCAGGGGGTTCAGAGCCGTCATGGGCTCTTGGAAGACCATGGCCACCTCGCCCCCGCGCACCTGACGCAGTTCGGGCTCGGTCATGCCGAGGAGGTCGCGGCCCTCCAGCAACGCCTTGCCGCTGGTGCGCGCCTGGGGCACCAGCCCCAGCAAGCTGAGCGCGGTGATGGTTTTGCCCGAGCCTGACTCCCCCACCAGGGCCAGCTTTTCACCCGGGTGCATCTGGAGGCTCACCCCTTTGACCACCTCGTGTCCGCCAAAGGACACCCGCAAATCCTGTAGGTCCAGCAGGCTCATGGCTGCTCCTGTGCCTGATCGGCTTTGCGGGGGTCGAGCGCGTCGCGCAGCGCATCACCCATGAAGGTGAGCAGCATCAGCGTGAGCACCAGCACCCCGAAGGTGGACAGTGAGATCCACCACGCATCGATGCTGTTTTTGCCTTGGGACAACAGTTCGCCCAGCGAAGGGGTGCCGGGTGGCACACCCAGGCCCAGAAAGTCCAGGCTGGTGAGGGCCAGAATGGCCGCGCTCATGCGAAACGGAAGGAAAGTGACCACCGGGGTGAGGCTGTTGGGCAGTATGTGGCGGGTGATGATGTGCCAGTGCCCCACACCCATGGCCCGTGCGGCCCGCACGTAGTCGAGCTGGCGGTTGCGCAGGAACTCGGCGCGCACGTAGTCGGACAGGCCCATCCAGCCAAACAGGCTGAGCAGCACCAACAACAGGCCCACGCTGGGCGCAAACACCGCCGAAAAAATGATGAGCAGGTACAGCTCGGGCATGGAACCCCAGATTTCAATGAAGCGCTGAAAGGCCAGATCGGTCTTGCCGCCAAAGTAGCCCTGAATGGCACCTGTGAGCACCCCCAGCAGCACACCCGTCACGGTGAGGGCCAGCGCGAACAGCACACTCACCCGAAAGCCATAAATGAGCTGGGCCAGCAGGTCGCGGCCCCTGTCGTCGGTGCCCAGCCAGTTGTCGGCGCTGGGCGCCGAGGGGTTGGGGTGCAGGGCAAAGTAGTTCAGGGTTTTGGGACCATAGGGGTTGGGCGGGTAGATGGCCCAGTTGCCGCCGCTGGTGATGCGTTCGCGGATGAACGGGTCCAGGTAGTCGGTGGGTGTGGGAAAGTCACCGCCGAAGGTGGTTTCTGCGTAGTCGTGCAGCACCGGCACATACCACTGGCCCTGGTAGCGCACCACCAGTGGCCGGTCGTTGGAAATGACCTCGGCCATCAGGCTCAGCGCCACCATCAACCCAAACACCCACAGGCTGAAATATCCCATCCGGTTGCGCCGAAACCGCCACCACGCCCTGCGGCTGGGGGACACGGACGGTTGCCACGCGCCGGCAGACAGCGCAGGCGGCGGCGAGGCGGTGGCAGCGGATGGATCTGGGTGGGACGGAAGGGACGGGGTCATGGGCAGGGGCAAGGGCGTCAATCGAACTTCACACGCGGGTCCACCCACACGTAGCACAGGTCACTGATGAGTTTGGTGAACAACCCCAGCAGCGTGAACAGGTAGAGCGTGCCCAGCACCACGGGGTAGTCGCGGCGGATCACGCTCTCAAAACTCAGCAAACCCAGGCCGTCCAGCGAAAACAGGGTTTCAATGAGCAGCGAGCCGGTGAAGAATGCCCCGATGAACGCCGCCGGAAAGCCCGTCACAATGGGCAGCAGCGCGTTGCGAAACACATGGCCATACAGCACCTGCTGCTCGCTCAGGCCCTTGGCGCGGGCCGTGAGCACGTATTGCTTGCGGATTTCTTCGAGGAACGCGTTTTTGGTGAGCATGGTGGTCACGGCAAAACTGCCCAGCACCATGGCCGTGACGGGCATGGCGATGTGCCACAGGTAGTCCACCACGCGGGCGCCCCAGCCCAGCTCGTCCCAGTTGGCCGACGTGAGCCCGCGCAGGGGAAACCACTGCAACTGCCCCCCGAACACCACCAGCAGCGCCACCCCCAACACAAACCCGGGTATGGCGTAACCGGCCAGCACCAGCAGGGTGGTCACCAGGTCAAACCGGGTGCCGGCCCGCACCGCCTTGGCCACACCCAGCGGCACTGCCACGCCATAGCTGATGAAAAATGTCCACAACCCCAGGCTGACGGACACGGGGAGCTTCTCGACCACCAGGTCCCACACGTCCTTGTTCTGGAAGAAGCTGCGCCCCAGGTCGAAGCGGGCAAACTGGCCCAGCATCTGCACAAAGCGCTCGTGCGCAGGTTTGTCAAACCCGTACAGCGCCTTGATCTGCTCCAGCCGTTTGGGGTCCACGCCCTGCCCGCCCCGGTAGCTCAGCCCGCCGCCCTCGGCGCCACCGCCACCGGCCACGCTGCCGGCCTTGGCCTCGGCCAGGTACTGCTCCACCGGCCCGCCAGGGACAAACTGGATGACGACGAAGGTCAGCAACAGCACGCCCAGCAGCGTGGGCACCATCAGCAACAGGCGTTTGAGTATGTAGGACAGCATGGGTTCAGGGGCGGCGGTGCGGAGCGGCGGATGGCGGTCAGCGGGCGGGCTGTGCCCACCACGTGTCCAGGGCCCAGACCTCGGGATTCTGGGTGTACGGTGGCACGGCAGCGGGACGCGCGAGGCGCCACGCGTTGTAGGCCATGCGGTGCGTGCCCGCCGACCACTGGGGGATGAGGTAGTGGCTGTGGACGATGACGCGTTCCAGCGCACGGCACGCGGGCAGCAGTTGCTGCTGGGTGCGCGCTGCGGTCATGGCCGCGATGAGCGCGTCCACCGCCGGGCTGCGCACGCCGGCAAAATTGCCGGAGTCTTCGGTGTCGGCGGCCTGGCTGCCAAACAGGTCGGCGTACTCCTGCCCGGGGTTGTGTGTGCCGCCGTAGGCCATGCTGGTGAGGTCAAAGTCGAACTTTTGCAGCCGCTGCTGGTACAGCGCAAAGTCCACCGGCCGAAACCGCAGGGTGATGCCCAGCTTTTCCAGGTTGCGCATCCAGGGCGTGACCGTGCGGGCGCCCGCTTCGTTGCTGTCCAGGTATTCCAGCACCATGGCCACCCCGTCGGCGTTGCGCAGGGCGCCGTCGCGGTACGCCCAGCCTGCCTCGTTGAGCAGGCGTTTGGCGGCCAGCAGGTTGCCCCGCAGGCTGTGTTCACCGTCGGTGCGGGGCGGTTGGCCCATGGGGCCAAACACCGCCTCGGGGAGCTGGGCGCGCCAGGGCTCGAGCAGGGCCAGCTCTTCAGGTGAGGGCTTGCCGCTGGCCGCGCAGTCGGTGTGGCCGAACAGACCGTTCACGCGCTGGTAGGCGTTGTAGAACATCTGCCGGTTCATCCACTCGTAGTCCAGCGCCAGGCCCAGGGCCTGACGCACCCGCACGTCCTGCAACGGTGGGCGTCGGGTGTTGAGCACGTAGCTTTGAAAGCCTGTGGGCAAGCGGTGACTCAGCTCGACCTTGACGAGTTCGCCGGTGTTGAACTTCTTGCCGGTGACGCGCCGCGCCCAGTCACCGGCCGAGAAAAACCGCATCAGGTCAAATTCCCCGGCCTTGAGCGCCTCCAGCCTGGCGGTGTTGTCGCGGTAGATTTTGACCGTCACGGTGTCGAAGTTGGCCGTGCCCACGCGCACGTTCAGGTGGCGGGCCCAGTAGGCGGGGTCACGCACGTAGGTGATGTCCTTGCCAAACCGCACCGGGCCGATGCGGTAGGGGCCGCTGCCGATGGGCTGGTCCATCACCACCTCGTTGAAGGGTTTGCCCTCCCCCCATTGGTGGCTGAACACGGGCAAGCCGCCCACCGTCAGGGGCAGTTCCCGGTTGGGTTTTTTGAAACGAAAACGCACCACCCGTTCACCCAGCACGTCCACGCCCGCCACGTCGGCCAACAGCGTTTTGTACGACGGCGAGGTGTGCGGGCCCACCAAGGTGTCGTGGCTGTGCTTCACATCCTTGGCCAGCACCGGTGCGCCGTTGTGAAAGCGCGCCTCGGGCCGCAGGACAAAGGTGGCACTCAGGCCATCGGGCGCCACCGTCACGTCCTGCGCCAGCAGGCCATAGCCTGCCGCTGTTTCGTCCAGGGAGCCGGTGAGCAGCGAGTCGAACATCAGGCCAGACAGGTAGGCAGGAGCCGAGCCTTTGATGGTGAAGGGGTTGTACTTGTCAAACGTGGACAGGCGCAAATTGCTCACCAGGCGGATGTCGCCTCCCTTGGGGGCCTGCGGATTGACGTAATCAAAGTGGCTGAAGCCGGGCGGGTACTTCAACTGCCCCCAGAGGGCGTAGCCGTGGGCGGCCCATGCCGGGGTGCCCAGCAGCAACCCGCAGCAAAACATGAAAACGGTTGAAAAACGCATGCGACAATTCTGCCCACTTTCGGATCGGCCTCCCGGCCAACCAGCCTTCATCCTCACTTTCACGCAGAACGAGACACCCCATGGGATTTCTTACCGGTAAAAAACTGCTCATCACGGGCCTGATTTCCAACCGTTCCATCGCCTATGGCGTGGCCAAAGCCTGCCACGAACAGGGGGCTGAGCTGGCATTCAGCTACGTGGGCGAGCGCTTCAAGGACCGGATCACCGAATTCGCGGCCGAGTTCAACTCCTCGCTGATTTTTGATTGCGACGTCGGCAGCGACGAGCAAATCGAGCGCCTGTTTGCCGACCTGGCCACCCACTGGCCGCAATTCGACGGGTTTGTGCACAGCATTGGTTTTGCGCCCCGCGAAGCCATTGCCGGCGATTTTCTCGACGGCCTGACCCGCGAAAATTTCCGCATCGCCCACGACATCAGCGCCTACAGCTTCCCCGCCATGGCCAAGGCCGCCCTGCCCCTGCTCAGCCCCAAGGCCGCGCTGCTGACCATGACCTACCTGGGCGCCAACCGCACCATTCCCCACTACAACACCATGGGCCTGGCCAAGGCCAGCCTGGAGGCCTCGGTGCGCTACCTGGCCGAAAACCTGGGCCCACGCGGCGTGCGGGTCAACGCCATCAGCGCCGGTCCCATCAAAACACTGGCCGCCAGCGGCATCAAGGACTTCGGCAAGCTGCTCTCCATGGGCGCTGCGGCTGCTCCGCTGCGCCGCAACGTGACCATTGAAGAGGTGGGCAACGTGGCCGCCTTCCTGCTGAGCGATCTGGCCGCAGGCATGACCGCCGAAATCACCTACGTGGACGGCGGTTTCAACGCCTCGGCCGGGGTCAGCAAAGACAGCGCTGGCGTCTGATTTATCGGTATTTTTGACATCTAGCGCCTGCGTTTATTGAATAGTCAGCTATTCATTTTTTATGCAAGCGTTGCCCAGGCGCCTGTGGTTGATGTGGGCCAGTGTGGCCTGTGCATCGGCATGGGCCGGGCCACCCGCCCTGATGCTGGCCAACGTGTACCGGCCGTCGCTGGACTTGGACGCCTATTGGGTCAGCGAGAAATACGACGGGGTGCGTGGCTACTGGGACGGTGAGCGCCTGTTCACCCGGGGCGGCGAGGCCATTGGCGCGCCCGCCTGGTTCACCCAGGGCTGGCCCACCACGCCGCTGGATGGTGAACTCTGGGGCGGTCGGGGCCAGTTCGCCCGAACGGTGTCCACCGTGAAGTCCCAACGCTCCGACGACGGTGCCTGGCGGCAGCTGCGTTTCATGGTGTTTGACCTGCCGGCCCACGAAGGCAGCTTCACCGAGCGGCTGCAAGCCCTGGCGCCGCTGGTGTCGGCCCTGGGGCAACCGTGGGTCCAGCCGGTCAGGCAGTGGCGTGTGTCACACCACGCTGAACTCAACGCCCAGCTCCAGCGCCTGGTCAAAGCCGGTGCCGAAGGCCTGATGCTGCACCGGGGAGACTCCCTCTACCGCGCCGTGCGCAGCGACGACCTGGTCAAGCTCAAAACCCACGACGATGCCGAGGCCACGGTGCTGGCCCACCTGCCAGGCCAGGGCAAACACGCGGGCCGACTGGGGGCCCTGTGGGTGGAAACGCCGCACGGCGTCCGATTCAAACTGGGCACGGGGTTCACCGACGCACAGCGCGAACACCCGCCCGCCGTGGGCAGCGTGGTCACCTACCGCTACCGGGGGCTGAACGACAGCGGTGTGCCGCGGTTTGCCAGCTTCCTGCGGGTGCGCCCGGATTGATGCACACCCCCGGCGGGGGGTCAACCTTGCTTCACGCAGTCGGCGAAGTAGCTCTTCTTGCCGTCGGCATCCACCACCTCCACCAGGCCATGGATGTCGGTCTCAAAGCCCGGGCACTGGCCGTTGAACTCGCGCGAGAACTTGAGGTAGTCCACGATCTTGCGGTTGAACACCTCACCCGGAATCAGCAGGGGAATGCCCGGTGGGTAAGGCGTGACCAGGCTGGTGGTGATGCGGCCTTCCAGGTCGTCCACGGGCACCCGCTCGGTGGTGCGGTGTGCGATGTGCGAAAACGCGTCGCTGGGCTTCATGGCCGGGGTCAGGTCGCTCAGGTACATCTCCGTGGTCAGGCGGGCGATGTCGTACTTGGCATACAGGGTGTGGACATGCTGGCACAGGTCGCGCAACCCCATCTTTTCGTAGCGGGGGTGCTTCTGGCAAAACTCCGGCAGGATGCGCCACAGCGGCTGGTTGCGGTCGTAATCGTCCTTGAACTGCTGCAGCGCGGTCAGCAGCGTGTTCCACCGGCCCTTGGTGATGCCGATGGTGAACAGGATGAAAAAGCTGTACAGCCCTGTTTTCTCCACCACCACCCCGTGTTCGGCCAAAAACTTGGTCACGATGCTGGCGGGAATGCCGGTGTCGGCAAAGCTGCCGTCAATGTCCAGCCCTGGGGTGACGATGGTGGCCTTGATGGGGTCCAGCATGTTGAAGCCAGGGGCCATGTCGCCAAAGCCGTGCCAGGTTTTGACCGCGGCGGCCTCTTCGCTCATGCCTTCGGTGCGTTTGAGCACCCAGTCGCTGGCCAGGCCAATGCCCTCTTCGGCCAGCTCCTGCGGCCCCCAGACCTTGAACCACCATTCGTCATCACCGAACTCTTCGTCCACCTTGCGCATGGCGCGGCGGAAGTCCAGTGCTTCCAGGATGCTCTCTTCCACCAAGGCCCGGCCACCCGGGGGCTCCATCATGGCGGCGGCCACGTCGCAGCTGGCGATGATGGCGTACTGCGGGCTGGTGCTGGTGTGCATCAGGTAGGACTCGTTGAACAGGTGGCGGTCGAGCGGCGTGCTTTGCGAGTCTTGCACCAGCACATGGCTGGCCTGGCTGATGCCCGCCAGCAGCTTGTGGATGGATTGGGTGGCGTACACCACCGACTCTTTTGGCCGCGCACGCTTTTTCCCCATGGCATGGTAGCTCCCATAAAAGGAGTGAAAAGCGGCGTGTGGAATCCAGGCCTCGTCAAAGTGCAGGTTGGCCACGTAGCCATCCAGCATGCCCTTGATGGTCTCGGTGTTGTAGAGCACACCGTCGTAGGTGGACTGGGTGAGCGTCAGGATGCGCGGCTTGACCTGCTCGGCGTCCACACCCGCGAGCAAGGGGTTGGCCCGGATCTTGGCCTGTATGGCCTCTATCTCGAATTCGCTCTGCGGAATGGGGCCAATGATGCCGTAGTGGTTGCGTGTGGGCTTCAGGAACACCGGCACGGCACCGGTCATGATGATGCTGTGCAGGATGGACTTGTGGCAGTTGCGGTCCACCACCACCACATCGCCCGGCGCCACGGTGTGGTGCCACACCATTTTGTTGCTGGTGCTGGTGCCGTTGGTGACAAAAAAGCAGTGGTCGGCGTTGAAGATGCGCGCCGCGTTGCGCTCAGACGCACCAATGGCACCGTTGTGGTCCAGCAGTTGCCCCAGTTCTTCCACCGCGTTGCACACGTCGGCACGCAGCATGTTTTCGCCGTAAAACTGGTGGTACATCTGGCCCACGGGGCTCTTCAGAAACGCGACGCCACCCGAATGGCCCGGGCAGTGCCAGCTGTAGGAGCCGTCTTCGGCGTAGTCCAGCAGTGCCTTGAAAAACGGCGGCTGAATGCCCTCCAGGTAGCTCTTGGCCTCGCGGATGATGTGGCGGGCCACAAACTCCGGCGTGTCCTCGAACATGTGGATGAAGCCGTGCAGCTCCCGCAGGATGTCGTTGGGCAGGTGACGGCTGGTTTTGGTTTCGCCGTAGATGTAGATGGGCACGTCGGCGTTTTTCCAGCGCACCTCTTCAATGAAGGTCCGCAGGCTCACCACCACGGGGTCCACATCGGGACCAGCGGTGAATTCTTCATCGTCAATCGACAGAATGAACGCGCTGGCCCGCGACTGCTGCTGGGCAAATTGGGACAGGTCGCCGTAGGTCGTCACGCCCAGCACCTCGAAGCCTTCGGACTCAATGGCTTGCGCCAACGCACGGATGCCCAGGCCAGACGTGTTTTCGGAGCGGTAGTCTTCGTCGATGATGACGATGGGGAAGCGAAATTTCATGGCATGGCCCAGGTGGCGAGGTCAGACGGACAACAAGGTGCGGAAAAAGAAAGCGCGAAGTGTACGGAAATAATGTGGCCATGGTTCCCCGGCAGCGGAGTGGCCCACAATCAAGCCCATGCTAAATCACGCGGAGGGTGCACATGTCTGATTCAACCATCTGGTGGATGCTGGCCGGGCTGGCCATCACGGCCGAGCTGCTCACGGGCACCTTCCACCTGCTGATGCTGGCGCTGGGCTTGGCCGCTGGGGCGCTGGCGGCCCACTTGGGGCTGCCGGTCACCGGCCAGCTGGTGTGTGGGGCCGTGGTGGGGGGCGGCGCGGTGGCGATGTTGCAGCGGGTTCGCCCCCGGCCGCAGAGCAGCTTGCCCCACCAGGCGAATGCCGATGTCAACCTCGACATCGGACAAACGCTGCACGTTGCCCGTTGGGAATCCGGCGGCACGACCCAAGCCCAGTACCGTGGGGCACTCTGGACCATAGAGCTGATGCCCGGCGACGCCCAGCAGCCCCCGTCCGCCGGGCTCTACCGCATCCGCGAGGTCGAAGGCAACCGCTTGCGCGTCAGCCCGGTCTGAAGCCGCTTCACCCCCTCACCCAATCCTTTCACCACGTTTCACGGGAGCCCCGCCATGGAAGTCGCCATTTTTCTGTTCGTCATTGCCCTGATCTTCATCATCAAGTCCATCAAGATCGTTCCCCAGCAAAACGCCTGGGTCCGGGAACGGCTGGGCAAATACGCCGGCACACTCACGCCGGGTCTCAACTTTCTGGTGCCGTTCATTGACGTCGTGGCCTACAAACACTCACTGAAAGAAATACCGCTGGATGTGCCCAGCCAGGTGTGCATCACCAAAGACAACACCCAGCTGCAGGTGGACGGCATTCTGTATTTCCAGGTGACCGATCCCATGCGGGCCAGCTATGGCTCATCCAACTATGTGCACGCCATCACACAACTGGCCCAGACCACGCTGCGCTCGGTCATCGGCAAGCTGGAGTTGGACCGCACGTTTGAGGAGCGTGACATCCTCAATGCCCAGGTGGTGGCGGCCATTGACGAAGCGGCGTTGAACTGGGGGGTGAAGGTGCTGCGCTACGAGATCAAGGACCTGACGCCGCCCAAGGAAATCCTGCACGCCATGCAGCAGCAAATCACCGCTGAGCGCGAAAAACGGGCCCTCATTGCCGCCTCAGAGGGCAGGAAGCAAGAGCAAATCAACATCGCCACGGGTGAGCGGGAGGCCTTCATTGCCCGCTCCGAGGGTGAAAAGCAGGCAGCCATCAACAACGCAGAAGGCGAGGCAGCGGCCATTTTGTCGGTGGCCGAAGCGTCGGCCCAGGCCATCGAGCGCATCGCCCTGGCCATTCGTCAGCCCGGCGGGCAAGAAGCCGTGCAGCTGAAGGTGGCTGAAAAAGCCGTCGAAGCCTACGGCCAGGTGGCGGCCGATGCCACCACCACCCTCATCGTCCCGGGGAACATGGCGGAAGTCTCGGGGCTGATCGCGTCGGCCATGAAAATGCTCCAGGGCACCGGTGGCATTTCGGGCAAACCCTGAACTTTGTGCCCATTGACATCAGAGAATGGGCTCGCGCACTGCTATAATCACAGGCTTCGCGGAGAGGTGGATGAGCGGTTTAAGTCGCACGCCTGGAAAGCGTGTGTGGGCTAATCCCCACCGCGGGTTCGAATCCCGCCCTCTCCGCCACGAATGTAGCCCAAGTGAGTGATTCACTTGGGCTTTTTCATTTCTGAGCCAACCTGCCAACAGCAGGGCGAAAAAAAGCCACCCGAAGGTGGCTTTTTGCTTGCGGTGAGAAACGAATCTCAGCGGATCACGGCCAAGGTGGTGCGGGCACCGCCCTTGTAGGTCATGAGGGTCAGGGCACCGTTCTTGATGTCGCCTTTTTCGTCAAAAGACACGGTGCCGGTCACGCCTTTGTAGCCGTTGGTGGCGGCCAGTGCTGGCAGGTACACGGCGGGGTCGGACGAGCCGGCGCGCACCATGGCGTCGGCCATGACCTTCACAGCGTCGTACACGTAGGGGGCGTACACCTGGACGTCAGAGCCGAACTTGGCTTTGAAGTCGGCGCGGAATTTCTCCATGCCCACTTTTTCTTCGCCTTCCACGCCACCGGCTTCCGCGCAGTAGACCTGGTCGTCGGACATGCCGTCACCGGCCAGCTTGGGCAGTTCGCTGGAGCAAATGCCGTCGCCGCCCATGAACTTGGCGGTGATGCCCAGTTGCTTCATCTGCTTGAGCATGGGGCCTGCAACCGCGTCCATGCCGCCAAAGAACACCACATCAGGCTTCTTGCCCTTCAGGGTGGTCAGGATGGCATTGAAGTCGGTGGCTTTGTCGTTGGTGAACTCGCGGCCCACGATCTTGCCGCCAGCGGCAGCCACGGCTTTTTCGAACTCGTCGGCTACGCCCTGGCCGTAGGCGGTGCGGTCGTCGATCACAGCCACGTTCTTGGCCTTGAGGGTGTCCACCGCGTATTTGCCCAGGGTGGAACCCAGGTGCACATCGTCAGCCACCATGCGGAAGGTGGTTTTGTAACCCTGGCGGGTGTACTTGGGGTTGGTGGCGGAAGGCGACACCTGGGGCAGACCAGCCTGGCTGTACAGCGAGGATGCTGGGATGGTGGTGCCGGAGTTCAGGTGACCGACCACGCCGTTGACTTTGGCGTCGATCAGTTTCTGTGCAGCGGCGGTACCCTGCTTGGGATCAGCTGCATCGTCTTCAGCCAACAACTCGAACTTGGCCAATTTGCCACCGATCTTCACGCCAGCGGCGTTCAGCTCGTCAATGGCCATCTTGGCGCCGTTTTCGTTGTCTTTGCCCAGGTGGGCAATGGCACCGCTGGTGGGGCCGACGTGGCCAATTTTCACCACCAAGGAGTCGGCAGCAGGGGCAGCAGCAGGAGCGGGCGCAGCGGCAGGCGCTGGAGCCTCTTCTTTCTTGCCGCAAGCGGCCAGAATGACTGCGGCAGAAATGACAGCCAGTTTCATTTTCATTTGCATATGTTTCCTTGAAGGAGGGTAAAGCGGGGTTAATTGAGCGGAGATGAAAAAGTCCTCCACAACGCACACGATAACCTAAAAATGGCGCAACTTGGTGCGCCCAGACAGACCTCCTGCAACAGCCTAGGGTAACTACCGAAGGCCATTCATGAAATCACTGTTTCATTAGCTGTCCTGCTATTCGGGTGTCGGTGAGCGTTGTTGAAGCGCTGCTTGCACCGCCTCCTGGACCATGGGTTGCACCAATGGCAGGAGTTCGGCGCGCAGACTTTGTATCAACAGCAACTGTTGTGCCTGGACTTGCTGCATCACCATGGTGCGCAAATGGTCGTCCAGCGTCTGGTGCACCGTTTCACACACTTTGGCCACCCATGCAGCGGTGTCGTGCGGCGATGGCGGGGGCTCGGCGCCGACAGGCGCCCCCGACCAAACGCGATCTTCATCCAACACCGGGGTTGGAGCTGGTGACGAAGGAGGCTGCGTCACGACGGAGTGAGCCATCAGCTCTTCCGGACGCACCACATCGGTGAGCGTGGGCACAAAACGCCGCGTGGGGTTCATGCGGCGTGCGCTCCCACGTCGAAGCGGTTGGGCGTTTCACCGCTGGCCGCGTGCTGGCGCCAACGTTGCCGGGCATTGACCCGATCGTTTTCCTCGGTGGACACCACCTCGATCACACGCTCGAAGCGCTCGTGGCCCGAGGGCGTTTGACTCAGCAGGTTCACCAGCACCTGGTTGGGTTCATCGCCCTCCAGGTGGGTGCAGAGCCAAACGGGTGAACGCTGGCGCACCTGTGGTTTGGCCCCCACGCCGGCGTGCGGGATGAAGGACAGCGCCCCCAATGTCCAGAGCTGGCGGTCGATGTGATTCAACTGCTCAGCCTCGGCGCACACGACGAGGCGCGCGCCCTTGCCCAAGGCTTTGCGGACGAGCCGACATGTGTACCCCAGTGGGTCCGCGACGTTGAAATGAAAGTCCACCTGCACGCGGGTGCCCTCAAGCTTTGGCGCGGCGCGACTTGCCACGGGTGGGTTTGACCGTGGGCGCGTTGGCGGCAGCAGCGGCCTGCCCCAGGATGAAATCGACCAACAGGCCCACGGGTCGACCGGTGGCACCTTTGGCCGTGCCGCTCTTCCAGGCGGTGCCGGCAATGTCCAGGTGCGCCCAACGCATCTCGGCAGAGAATTTCTGCAAAAACTTGGCGGCGGAAATGGCGCCACCCGCACGGCCGGCGACGTTGGCCATGTCGGCAAAGCTGGACTTGAGGCCTTCCGCGTACTCATCGTCCAGGGGCATGCGCCAGCACAGGTCAAGCGCAGACTCGCCCGCCTGGATCAGGTCGGTCGCCAGATCGTCGTGGGCCGAGAACAGGCCGCTGCGCACGCTGCCCAGGGAAATGACACACGCCCCCGTGAGCGTGGCCACGTCGATGGTGCAGGCGGGTTTGAATCGGGTCGCGTAGGTGAGCGCATCACACAAAATGAGGCGCCCCTCGGCGTCGGTGTTCAGAATTTCGATGGTCTGCCCACTCATGCTGGTGACGACGTCACCGGGCTTGATGGCCCGGCCATCGGGCATGTTTTCGCACGAGGGGATGATGCCCACCACGTTCACCGCGGGCTGCAGCTCGGCAATGGCGCGCAGGGTGCCGAGCACACTGGCTGCGCCACCCATGTCGTACTTCATTTCGTCCATTTCGGGTGCAGGCTTGATGGAGATGCCACCCGTGTCGAAGGTGATGCCTTTGCCCACCAGCACCACCGGCGCCTGTGATTTGGCCGCGCCGTTGTAGCGGATGACGATGAACCGCAGGGGTTCGGCAGAGCCTTGCGCCACCGCCATGAAGGCGCCCATGCCCAGCTTGGCCACCTCTTTGGGGCCCAGCACGTCCACGGCCACGTGGTCAAGCTTGCCCAGTTTTTCGGCAGCCTCGGCCAGCAGCGTGGGCGTGGCGTGGTTGCCGGGGCGGTTGGCCCACTCTTTGGCCAATTCAATGCCTTTGACCACGGCACAGGCCTGCGCAAACTGCTGCCGGGCATCGCCTGAGTCCGTGGCGGCCAGGGTGAGCTTGGACAGCGCACGGGGCTTGGGTTTGGACAGCGTGGTGGTGTAGGCGTATGTGGCCTCGGCAGCCGCCACCAGTGCGGCCCGCAACGCACCCGGACAGGGTGTCACCCAGCCGGTGAACATCGCCACCTTGTGCACGCTGGCCTGACGCAGTGTGGCAAACGCGGCCAGCATGGCCTTGCGCATGGCCGATGCGGATCCGTCACCCACACGCACCAGCACCAGTCGGGTGGCCACACACTGCGCCCCCATGTGGGTGGTGATCAACTTGCCCACACCCGCCTCCAAATCGCCCGAGGCCGACACCTTTTGCACCCACTGAAGCAGGTGAGCGCCTGCAGATCCGGCGGGCAAGGTCAGCATCTCGTCGGGGAGGGCCAGCACCAGCGCGTCTGTCTTGAGGGAAGCGGCCTGGTCGAGGGTGAGGGTTTTGAATTCAAAGTCCATAATTGCGGTTTCCTGTGCTGCCATGTTATTCCATTCTTCCATTCGTCGAGAGCTGGCCCGCAGCTTTGGTGGCACCTTGCTGGTGCTGTTCACCATCGTGGTCACCATCATGCTCATCCGCACCCTCAGCCTGGCCACATCGGGCAGCGTGGACCCCAAAGAAGTCATGCTGGTGCTCGGCTACACCGTGCTGGGGCGCTTGCACATCATCCTGACCATGGCCTTGTTCATTGCCGTGGTGTCGGTGCTGTCGCGCATGCACAGCGACAGCGAAATGGTCATCTGGATGGGCGCCGGACGTGGCCTGGCGGGCATGACCGGCCCGGTGCTCCGCTTTGCGTGGCCGGTGCTGCTGGCCATGGCGCTGCTGGTGCTGCTGGCGTGGCCATGGGCCAACCGCCAGACCGCCGAGTTGCGTGACCGTTTTGCCCAGCGGGGTGACCTGCAACGCGTGCAGCCGGGCCAATTCCAGGCCGATGCACAGGGACGGCGCGTGTTTTTCATCGACAAAGACACCGCAGAGGGCACCCAGGGACGCAATGTGTTCATCTCCAGCCGCGATGAGCGCGGCGAAAGCACCATTTCCGCCCGGGCGGCCACCGTGCAGGCAGGGAGCAACGGCCAGTTCCTGCGACTGGAAACCGGTCAGCGGCTGGAGGTGTCGGCAGACCTGCAAAGCCTGCGGGTGAGTGAATTTGAAGAGCATCTGGTGCGCATCAGTGAAAAAACCTTCATTTTGGGGGACGACCTGGGCATGAAGACCCGCAGCACCTGGCGACTGTGGACCGACGGCAGCCCACAGGCCAAGGGTGAGCTCGCCTGGCGTGTGGGCCTGTTGCTGAGTGCGTTCAACCTGCTGCTGTTGGGGCTGGCCATTGCATCGGCCAACCCACGGGCCGGCCGCAGTGGCAACGTGGCGTTTGCGCTGTTTGCGTTCCTGCTGTACTACAACCTGCTCAACATGGGCGAAAGCTGGGTGTCTCGCGGACGGGTATCGGCCGTGGCCTGGACGCTCATGCTGCACGGCACCGTGTTCCTGGGTGCGCTGGCCTGGCTGTACAAGCGCCATGAAAACATCAGCTTCGCCTCCTGGTGGCGCGGCTGGACCAGGCGGGCCGCCACATGAAGGTCTTGCGCCGATTTGTCTACCAGGAGATGCTGCTGGCCGTGTCCACGGTCACGGTGGCGTTTCTGGGCCTGTTTTTCTTCTTCGACTTCATCGATGAGCTGGGCGCCATTGGCCGCCCCTCACCCGCCGACCCCAAGTTGTTGTACGAGCTGAGGCACGCCCTGCTGTACGTGGCTTTGCAAGTGCCCAACCATGTGTACGAGGTATTGCCCATTGCGGTGCTCATTGGCGCGGTGTTTGTGTTTGCCCGGTTGGCACAGGGGTCCGAGTACACCATTTTGCGCACCAGTGGCCTGGGGCCCTGGCGCGCCCTGCGCCTGTTGATGGGGCTGGGCGTGGCGCTGGTGGCCCTGACGCTGGTGGCGGGTGACTACGTGGCCCCCGCCGCGGGCAAGGCCGCCCAGTTGCTCAAGGCCAGGTTTGACGGGCGCGTCAGCATGGGGCCCACGGGGGCCTGGTTGAAAGAACGCCCGCAGGGGCGCGAGGTGTCGGTCAACGTGGCCGCCTTGTCGGGCAGCGGAGAGTTGCGGGGTGTCCGCATTTTTGAATACGACCACCTCGGTCGCTTGGTCGCGCGCACCCAGGCCGACCTGGGCAACATCGAAAGCGACGGCAACTGGCAACTGCAACAGGTGGTGCGCACCGAGTTCCACGCCCAGGGCACCCAGGCACCCCGGGTGAACACCCAGCACCTCGACACACTGAGCTGGCCCAGCAGCCTGACGGCGGAAATGGTGTCGGTGGCGCTGTTGCGTCCTGACCGCATGTCCACCCTGGCGCTGTACGGCTACATCGAACACCTGCAGGCCACCGGGCAAAACTCGCAACTTTACGAGCTGGAGTTCTGGCGCAAGGTGTTTTACCCACTGAGCTGCCTGGTCATGCTGGTGCTGGCCCTGCCGTTCGCTTACCTGCACTTCCGTTCGGGCAGCATCACGGCTTATGTGTTTGGCGGCGTCATGGTGGGCATCAGCTTTTTCTTGCTCAACAACGTGTTTGGCTACATTGGTCGGCTCAACGACTGGCTGCCCTGGGCCGCCGCTGCGGCCCCGTCGCTCATTTACTCGGTGGTGTCGCTCACCGCTTTTGGCTGGCTGGTGCTGCGCCGATGAGCGCCCTCCACACTCGCCCTACCCTCCCCATCAGGACCAACGCCATGCAAGGTGTGATTTTGTTTGCCCATGGCTCGCGCGACCCGTTGTGGCGTGGCCCCATCGAGGCCGTGGCCCAGCAGGTGCTGGCGCTGTCGCCCCACACCCCCGTGGCCTGCGCCTACCTGGAGCTGTGCGCCCCCGACCTGCCCACCGCCGTGCAAACCCTGGTGGACCAGGGGGTCAGCCGCATCAACGTGTTGCCCGTGTTCTTTGGCATGGGCAAACATGCCCGTGAAGATTTGCCCGCCCTGTTGCAAAACCTCCAACAGCAGCACCCGGAAGTCCAGTTCAAGGCCCTGGCCGCGGCGGGGGAAAGCCCCGCCATCACCACCCTGCTGGCACAACTGGCGCTGGCCTGAGCACCACACCCAGCCCCACACCCTCAGCGCACCCCCACCATGAACCTGCACCAGTTCCGCTTTGTTCAAGAGGCCGTGCGCCGCAACCTCAACCTGACCGAAGCCGCCAAGGCCTTGCACACCTCGCAGCCGGGGGTGTCCAAATCCATCATTGAGTTGGAAGACGAGTTGGGCATCCAGATTTTTGCCCGCCACGGCAAGCGCATCCGCCGCGTGACCGAACCGGGTCAGCATGTGCTGAAAAGCATCGACATCATCCTGCGCGAGGTCAACAACCTGCGCCGCATCGGCCAGCAGTTTTCGGCCCAGGACAGCGGCACCCTGTCCATCGCCACCACCCACACCCAGGCGCGCTACGTGTTGCCCGTTCCGGTGGCCAAGCTGCGCCAGACCTACCCCAAGGTGGCCATCAGCCTTCACCAGGGCTCGCCCGACCAGGTGGCGCAGATGTTGCTGACCGATGTGGCCGACATCGGCATGGCCACCGAGTCGCTGTCGCAGTACGACGAGCTCATCACCCTGCCCTGCTACGAATGGCAACACGTGCTGGTGTTGCCGGTGAGCCATGCGCTGGTGGACAAGGAGCGCATTGGCCTGGAGGACCTGGCTGACCTGCCGCTGGTCACCTACCACCCCTCGTTCACCGGGCGCACCCGCATCGACAACGCGTTTGCCGCACGCGAACTCCAGCCCAACATCGTGCTCGAAGCCATCGACTCGGATGTCATCAAAACCTACGTGAAGCTGGGCATGGGCGTGGGCATCGTGGCCGAAATGGCGCTGCAAAACGACAGCCGTGACCCCGACCTGGTGGCCCGCCCGCTGGGCCACCTGCTGGGCACGAATGTGGCCCGCGTGGCCTTCAAGCGCGGCGCCTATTTGCGCAACTACGTGTTGAAATTTGCTGAACTGCTGAGTGACCGCCTCAGCAAAGACCTGATCCTGAAGGCCATGGAAGGCCACGGCAACAGCTACCAACTGTGACAGCCAACGCCCGGTGCCAACCGGTGGCGGGAACACCCGCTGGTCGAAAACTCAAATTAGATAGCTGACTGTTGTTTAAAATAAAGCGCTGCAAGCGTTTTTTATTCATTTTTTCATTGAAGCCACGATGAACCCGCCCGCCACCCCCGCCCTGACCAGCCGCCTGCCCCAGGTCGGCACCACCATCTTCAGCGTGATGTCGGCGCTGGCCGTGCAGCACCAGGCCGTCAACCTGGGTCAGGGCTTCCCCGACTTTGACTGTGACCCCCGGCTGGTCGATGCCGTGACCGCCGCCATGCGCGCCGGGCACAACCAGTACCCGCCCATGCCCGGCGTGCCCGCGCTGCGCCAGGCCGTGGCCGACAAAATCGAGCGCCTGTATGGTCACCGCTACAACCCCGACACCGACATCACCGTCACCGCCGGGGCCACCCAGGCCATCCTGACGGCCATCCTCGCCATCGTCCACCCGGGCGACGAGGTCATCGTGCTGGAGCCGTGCTACGACAGCTACGTGCCCAACATTGAACTGGCCGGTGGTGTGGCCGTGCGCGTGCCCCTCACCCCCGGCACCTTCCGGCCCGACTTTGACCTGATTGCCGCGGCCATCACCCCGCGCACCCGCGCCATCATCACCAACAGCCCGCACAACCCCAGCGCCACCATCTGGCGCCACGCCGACATGCTGCGCCTGCAAGAGCTGCTGGCCCCCACCAACGTGCTGCTCATTTCGGACGAGGTGTACGAGCACATGGTGTACGCGCCCAACCGCCACCTGAGCGCGTCCAGCTACCCCGGCCTGGCGGCACGGGCGTTCGTGGTCAGCAGCTTTGGCAAAACCTTCCACGTCACCGGCTGGAAAGTGGGCACCGTGGCCGCCCCCGCGCCGCTGATGGCCGAGTTCCGCAAGGTGCACCAGTTCAATGTGTTCACCGTCAACACACCCATGCAGCACGGCCTGGCCCGCCACCTGGCCGACCCCGCGCCCTACCTGGACCTGCCCGCCTTCTACGCCGCCAAGCGCGACCTGTTCCGCCAGGGGCTGGCGCCAACCCGCTTTCAGTTGCTGCCCAGCGAAGGCAGCTACTTCCAATGCGTGGGCATTGCCGACCTGTCCGTGCCCGAGCGCGACCTGCCAGAAGCCGAGTTTTGCCAGTGGCTGACGCGCGAAGTGGGCGTGGCCGCCATTCCCCTGTCGGCCTTTTACGGCAACGGGTTTGACCAGAAAGTGGTTCGCTTTTGCTTTGCCAAGCAAGACGACACGCTGCGCGCGGCGCTGGGGCGGCTGGCGCGGTTGTGAACCAACCCCTCACCAGGGAATGGGTTGGCCCGCGTGGTCCACAAACTGCGCCCGCCCGGTGGGCTCCAGACCGTCCAGCGCGGCGAGCAGGCCCGTGACCGCATCGGCGGCTGAGGCAGCGGCATCGCCCACAAAGGGGCGGCTCAAGGCCGAGGCAACGGTGCCGGGTTGCAGCGCCGCCACGACCATTTCGGGTCTTTGCCGCGCCCACTCGATGGCGGCGGTCTGCAGCCCTTGGTTCAGGGCCGCCTTGGCCATGCGGTAGCCGTACCAGCCGCCCTTGCGGTTGTCCTCGATGCTGCCAACACGGGCGGACAGCTTGGCCCACACCACCCGTTCCCCTCGGGGGAGCAAAGGGCTGAGGTGACGCATCAACAGCAAAGGCCCCACGGCATTGACCTGCAGGCAGCTGGCGAGCGCATCACCGTCCAAATCGGCCAGGCGCTTTTCCGGGCCGCGTCCGTCGATGGTCAGCGCACCGGTGGCATCCACCACCAGTTGGAACGGCCCTTGCAGCGCCCCACCCAGTGCGGCCATGCGCGCTGGCGAACGCAGGTCCCAAGGCAACGGGTGGTGGCGCGACACGGCCACCACCTCGGCGCAACGGGGGTCGCTTTGCAAGGCCTGGACAAAGGCCAGGCCGATGGCACCGGTGGACCCGATGACCAGGGCACGGTAACCGTGGCGCAGGCGTTGGGTCATCGCTGGCACGCTGCTGTTGGTCCCTTGGGGCTGTTGCCGGTGGCGGCGGGCAACGTCGGGGTGGATTGCTCGACCTGGCAGCGGCTCGCGCCGCCATCACCGCACAGGTTCAGATTGGGTGGGCTGCTGGGCATGTGGCCGATGGTGCCCTGCCGCGGCCGCCGCGGTCACGCCAACCGACCAATCCCCTGCGCTTGGGCTGGAATTGGACCCGTCGGTGGTCGCCCACCCCCGTTCACTGGTTCAACTGTGCCCAGGCCTTGTCCAGCCGCTTGGTGCTCACGGGCTGGGGCGTGCGCAGCTCCTGCGCGAAGAAGCTGATGCGCAGTTCTTCCAGCAGCCAGCGGAACTCGGCCATGCGGTCGTCCACCTGGCCCTTGCGTTCGGCCACCAGCCGCCAGTAGCGCTGTTCCTGGGGCTTGAGGTCGGCCAGCCGGGCGGCATCGCGGGCGGGGTCGGCCTTGTATTTGTCCAGCCGGGCCTGCACGCCTTTGAGGTAGCGCGGCAGGTGCTGCAACTGGGCCCAGGGCGTGTCGATCAAAAACCGCTTGCCCACCAACCGGGCGAGTTGCTGCTGCACGTCGGTGGCCACATCGGCGGGCGGTCTGCTGTCCTTGAGCTTGCGCTGGGCGGCCGTGTGCTCGGTCAGGATGGTGCCGCACAGGCGGGCCACTTCGTTGGCAATGAGGGTGAGTCGACCCCGCCCTTCGGCCAGGCGGGTGTGGAAGGCGGTGGCATCGGTGGGCAGGGGGTCGAGCAGGAAGGCGCGGTCCATGGCCACATCGAGCAGCAGGGTTTTGAGCTCTTCAGCGGTGCCAAGTGACATGTAGGCCACACCCATGGCCTGCAGGCCGGGGATGTTTTTTTCCAGGTACTTGAGCGCGTCTTTGACTTGCAGCGCAAACAGGCGGCGCAGGCCCGCGCGGTGTTTGGCGCTGGCGGTCTCGGGCTCGTCAAACACCTCGATGCTGACACCGTCGCCCTGGTCGATGAGGGCCGGAAAGCCAATCAGCGTTTGCCCGCCTTTTCTGATTTCCATCAGCTCGGGCAGCTCACCAAAGGCCCAGGTGGTGTGTTTGACGCCCGTCACATCGGTGGTTTTTGGTGGCTTTTCAGGTGATTTTTCGGATGATTTGGTATGTTTTTCAGTAGCGTTCATCGCTTTATTGGAAAGCGATGAGGCGCTGCCAGAGGCTGATTTTTCAATCCTGTTTTTATCTATCGTTTCAGGAGCATTCAATTTCAACGCAGCCAGCGCCTGAAACGCCCCGCGCGCCTTGCCGCCCAGCTCGGCCTTGAGGGCGGCCAGGCTGCGGCCTGCGCCCAACTGGCGGCCATGCTCGTCCACCACGCGCAGGTGCATGAGGTGGTGGGGTTGCAGCATGTCGGCCTTGATGTCGCCGCGTTTGATGTCCAGCTGCGTGGCCTCGCGCACCAGCTTCAGCAACGCATCCATCAAGTTGCCGTGGCCAAAAGCCTCGGGCTGGGTGAGCGCGGCGGTGAAGCGGTTGGCCGTTTCGGGCAGCGGCACCAGGCGCGAGCGGGGGCGCTGGTGCAGGGTTTTGAGCAGGGCCAGCACCTTGTCTTTCAGCATGCCGGGCACCAGCCATTCGCAGCGGTCTTCGCTGACCTGGTTCAGCACAAACAGCGGCACGGTCACGGTCAGTCCGTCTTTGGCATCGCCGGGTTCGTGCAGGTAGGTGGCGGCGCAATCCACCCCGCCCAGCCGCACCACTTTGGGGAAGGATTCGGTGGTGATGCCAGCGGCCTCATGGCGCATCAGCTCTTCTTTGGTGAGCATCAGCAGGCGGGGCTGTTTTTTCAGCTCGGCGCTGTACCAGCGCTCAAAGCTGGCGCCGGTGCACACGTCATCGGGCACTTGGGCAGCGTAAAAGGCGTAAATCAGCTCGTCGTCCACCAGCACGTCCTGGCGGCGGGCTTTGTGCTCCAGCTCGGCCACCTGGCGGATAAGCTTTTGGTTGGCGGGCAAAAACGGCAGGCGGCGCGGCCAGTCGTCGGGCACCAGGCCTTCGACCAGCGCCTGACGGATGAAGATGTCGCGCGCGGCGTGCGGGTCGAGTTTGCTGAAGTTGACGCGCCGCCCCTGGTACACCGGCAGGCCGTACAGGCTGGCGCGCTCGTGGGCCGTCACCTGGGCCGTGCGCTTGTCCCAACTGGGGTCGGACGTTTGGCGCTTGAGCAAATGGCCGCCCACCTCCTCCAGCCACTGCGGCTCGATGGCGGCAATGCCCCGGCCAAACAGGCGGGTGGTTTCCACCAGCTCGGCCACCACGATCCAGCGGCCCGGCTTTTTGCTCAGGTTGGCACCGGGGTGGCGGTGAAACTTGATGCCGCGTGCCCCCAGGTACCACTCTTCCGTCTCGCTTTTGCAGCCCACGTTGCCCAGCAGCCCGGCCAGCATGCTTTTGTGCAGCGCGTCGTACCCGGCGGGCGTGGTGTTGAGGGGCCAGTTGTGCTCGGCCACCACGGTGTGCAGCTGGGTGTGGATGTCGCGCCACTCGCGCACGCGGCGCACGTTGATGAACTGCTCGCGCAGCTGGTTTTCCTGCTGGCGGTGGCTGAGTTTGTGGGTGGGCTTGGTGGTGTCGTCACCTTCGACGGTGGGCACCATGCCCGCGCGGTGGCCGCGCAAGCCCTCCAGCCAGTTCCACAGGCGCAGGGTGCCGGTGAACTCGCTTTTTTCGTCGTCCCACTTGGCGTGGGCCTGGTCGGCGGCGGCCTGGCGGTCCATGGGGCGGTCGCGCACGTCTTGCAGGCTGAGCGCGCTGGCAATGACCAGCACCTCGGCCAGCGCGCCCCGGTCGCGGGCGGCCAGAATCATGCGGCCCACGCGGGGGTCCAGCGGCAGGCGGGCCAGTTGCTGACCAATGGGCGTCAACTCCAGCGTTTCGGTGGCGGCACCCAGCTCGTGCAGCAGCGCGTAGCCATCGGCAAAGGCGCGGCGGCTGGGTGGCTCGATGAACGGGAAGTCTTCCACCCCGCCGCTCTCGCCATGCAGGTGCAGCGTCTTCATGCGCA
>PNML01000006.1 GCA_013823635.1 Polaromonas sp.
ACGAACTCCTTCAAGGCGTGTATGGCAGGTAAGACCACGCGGTTTGAAGAAGCGCCAGCCTGCCGACGAACCCAACCGAGTGTTGGGAGCAATTGTTCGGCGCACACCAAAAAACAAAGCCCCGAAGAACGGGGCTTTTGCGGCTCATATCCGGGGGGTATTCGCGGCTATTTGTTCCATTGCGCAATTTGTTGGGTAATGAAGCTGCTCATGGAACTGAGGGTGCCCATCTTGGTGTCCAGTGCGTTGTACTGTGCATAGAGCGCTGCCTGCCGCTGGGACAAGCGCGTGCTCAGGGCATCCTGGTTTTTGCTGTTGCGTGAGATGGCCGCTTGCAGGGCAGTGCTGCGTCCGCTCACGCTGCCATCCGCGCCATTGGCTTGCAGGATGAACGAGTTGAGGCGGCGGGCGAGGCCGTCAGAGCCCGAACTGGCTGCAGACGCGGTGAAGAACGTGTTGAGGTCGGTGAGGTTGGTCAGTGCGGCGTCCAGCTTGCTGCTGTTGACCGACAGCGTGCCATCGCGCTGCAACTCCAATCCCACGTCGCTCAACCGCCCGTAGGAGGTTCCTGTTGGGCCGACCGCGCCCAGCATGCTGCGGAGCACACTTTGCAGGCCCACAGCGGTGGAGTCGCCTTGCAGTGCGCCGGCTTTTTTGGACGCAGGGTCGTACTTCGTCAAATCCGCCAGGGTGGTCGCCACCTTGTTGTACGCGGTCTGAAACGCTTCCAGTTTGGATTTGATGGCCGCCGTATCGTCACCGATGGTGACCGTGACCGGGGATGTGGTCTTGGTCAACAGATTCAAGGTGACGCCGGGGACCGCATTGGTGACGGTGTTGGAGGCAGATGTGACCACAATGCCGTCGATTTCGATGCTGGCATCCTGCGCCGCCTGCGTGGAGCTCATTCCGTAAAAAGCCGAATTGGTGCTGGAGTAGGCATAGGCCAGCTTGCCCACGCCGGTGGTTCCATCGGTGATGGCGGCGCCAGACCCGTCAAAGGTGGTCACTTCGAAGCCGAACTCCTTGCCCGTGCTGTTGCCGCGCAGCAGCAACTGGTCGTTGGTGCCTGTCTTGACCACCACGGCCGTGACGCCCGCTCCTGCGCTGTTGATTTTGGTGGCGATGTCGGTGAGTGTGTCGGTGGCCGTCACCGCGACACTCACTGAGCCGCTGGCACCTGCGGCAAAGTTGTTGCCACTCCACTCGCCCAGTTGAATGTCGAGCCGACCGTCGGCGCCAATGCCCGTGCCCGTGGGCACAGGGCCCGAGCGGGTCGATTGAACCTGAGCGAGGTCGTTGACCACCAGTCCGAAGGAGGTGGCCAGCGCGCCTGTGGTGGCCGATCCGGTGACTGCCGCGGTGTTGGCGGATGTGAACGTCTTGCCCCTCCACGCGGACGTGTCCAGCAGTTTGGCGGCCGCGTCCTGCAAAGCAGACAGCGCGGACTTCACCGTGCCATAAGACGACAGCTTGGTTTGAAGTCCGGATGCGGTGGTCTGCAACTGGGTCAGCGGCTGCCGCTCAATGTTCATCAGTTGCGTGACGATGGAGCTGACGTCCAAGCCGCTGCCAATGCCTGCCGATGAAATTGCCATGGTGTTCTCCTGGTTGGTCCTGTGCCTGCGTGTGCCGGACTCAGTGCAGCGTATCAGTGTTCTGTGTCGTTGATGGACCGTGAAGCGGGTGAAACATTCCGGAATTTGTGTCTTTGCCAGCAAAAAAGGGGCTGACACCCTGCGTCAGCCCCCTTTGGTTTCGCGTTGGTGGTCAACGCAGCAGCGCCAGCACACCTTGTGGCAACTGGTTGGCTTGCGCAACCATGGCGGTGCCAGCCTGTTGCAGGATCTGGGTGCGGCTGAGGTTGGCCGTCTCTGCTGCAAAGTCGGCATCCATGATCCGTCCTTTTGCTGCCGACTGGTTTTCCACCGCGCTGCGCAGGAAGTTCACCGTGTTCTCGAAGCGGCTCTGGACCGCACCGAGTTTGGCTCGTGAGGTATTGACGGCCGAGATGGCGGCGTCAATGGCCGCAATGTTGGCGCTGTTGCCGGCGTTCGAGCCGGTTGACAGGGCAGACGCAGCACCGGCACCGAACACGCCCGACACAGCGCCACCGGCCAAATTCAGGCTGCCCGACGCGACCGTGATCTGCTGGGTCGAGCCTGTGTTGGCGCCCACCTGGAAGGTGAAATCGCCCGCCACGCCCGACAGCAGGCTTTGGCCGTTGAACTGCACCGCAGCCAGGCTGCGCTGAATTTCAGAGCCCAACTGGGTGTATTCATCGTTGAGTTTGTCGATATCACCACCGGCACCGGTGGTGTTGGTGCTGTTGGAGGCTTGCACCGACAACTCGCGCATGCGCTGCAGCATTTCCGTGACCGTGTTCATGCCGGCCTCGGCCGTTTGGGCCAGGGAGATGCCGTCGTTGGCGTTGCGGATGGCGACGTTCATGCCGCGCACCTGGGTGTCCATGCGGGTGGCAATGGCCAAGCCAGCCGCATCGTCTTTGGCGCTGTTGATGCGCAGGCCGGAAGACAGCCGCTGAAGGGTGGTCGTCATGGATGATGCGTTCAGCTGGGTGTTGCGCTGTGCATTCATCGACATCACGTTGGTATTGATGGACATGCTCATGATGAGGCTCCTTATAACTGTTGACCAAAAAGCAATCAGGCATCACTGCCGATCCAACCGTCCTGCGAATGCAGGGCCACTTGGCCGGCTGCAGTCACCCAGAAGGTTCTCTGCTTGCCGGTCAACGAACCCAATTTGTAGCTCGTTGTATGTGTTTTCGGGCATTGCGCCAGAAACTTGAGTGTGCGGCCTGCGTTATTTTTTGGTCAGTCCCGGTGGGGTGGTGGCGCAAGGTCTGTTGGGCAACTCTCTGTGGTCGGTTGGATTTTCCCCGAGGCTGTGGCTGCGGCGACAAGGCGCCCGTTTGGCCGACCACCTTGTCAGGTTTTCGCTGACAAGGTGGGTGGATGAGGCTGACGGCACAAACAGAAGAAGGCTGATTCAAGTTTGATTGGCCTGTTTTCACAATTCACTTCAACGCATCGGCCCCGTTTTGGCGTGTTAGCCAAGGGGCGCTGAACCACACACCGAAGGAGTGAACACCATGGAAAACGAACAACTGCTGGCCGAGATCCGTGAAGCCAACCTCACCTACCTGATGCTGGCGCAGTCACTCATCCGTGCCGACAAGCCCGCTGCGCTGTTTCGCCTGGGGCTGACCGAGGAGGCCGCCGACCTGCTGGCGGCGCTGTCGCCCGCGCAGGTCATGAAGCTGGCCTCGGGCAACATGCTGTTGTGCCGCTTCCGGGTGGACGATGACCTGGTCTGGAACCTGCTGACCAACCACCAGCCCGGCAAGGTCAACAACGACGTCACCTCCCGCCTGCACGGCAGCATCCTGATGGCCGGGCGCATTTCCGAAGCGCTGTGAGCCCGTCGGGCGCGCAGACCAGAGCCGCCTGGGTGCTGGGCAGCACACTCGGGCAGCGTGGCAAAAGAGGGGGGTTGACGAGCCTTGACCCCGGCACTGGCTCCACAGTTAGGGCTGCTTGGTTCCCCACCTGACCCGGTTGGCCGCTTCACCATGCGGGAAGGCCCGTCAGTGTTGATTGTAGCTGCCCCTAGAATCCGGTCCATGTCCTATGTTGTCCTGGCCCGCAAATATCGCCCCAAAAATTTCGCCGAAATGGTGGGTCAGTCGCACGTGGTCACGGCCCTGGGCAACGCGCTGACCACCCAACGCCTGCACCACGCCTACCTGTTCACGGGCACACGGGGGGTGGGCAAAACCACGGTGTCGCGCATCCTGGCCAAGTCGCTCAACTGCGTGGGGCCTGACGGGCAAGGCGGCATCACCGCCACGCCGTGTGGCGTGTGCCCGGCGTGTACCGACATCGACTCTGGCCGTTTTGTCGATTACACCGAGCTGGATGCGGCCTCCAACCGCGGCGTGGACGAGGTGCAGGCCCTGCTGGAGCAGGCGGTGTACAAGCCGGTGCAGGGGCGCTTCAAGGTCTTCATGATCGACGAGGTGCACATGCTCACCAACACCGCGTTCAACGCGATGTTGAAAACCCTGGAAGAGCCGCCCGAGTATTTGAAATTTGTGTTGGCCACCACCGATCCGCAGAAGGTGCCGGTGACCGTGCTCAGCCGCTGCCTGCAGTTCAACCTGCGGCCCATGCCACCTGAGACGGTATTTGAGCACCTGGGGCAGGTGCTGGCCTCTGAAGGTGTGGCGGCCGAGCCCCAGGCCCTGCGCCTGTTGGCCAGGGCGGCACGGGGCTCCATGCGCGATGCGCTCAGCCTCACCGACCAGGCCATCGCATTTGGCGACGGCCAGCTGCAAGAGGATTCCGTGCGCCAGATGCTGGGCGCCGTGGGCCGCAGCCATGTGTTTGCCCTGATCGAGGCGCTGGCCCTGTCGGATGGTGCCACCGTGGTGCAGACCATTGACGGGTTGCGCCAGCAAGGGCTGAGCGCCGCCTCCACGCTGGAGGAAATGACCCATGTGCTGCAGCGCATGGCGGTCGCCCAGCTCGCGTCCCTCGCCCCCGACCCGTCGGACCCCGAGGCCGCCGATGTGACCCGCTTGGCCCAGCTGCTGCCCGCCGACCAGACGCAACTGCTCTACAGCCTGTGCCTGCACGGCCGCACCGAGCTGGGTTTGGCGCCCGATGAATACGCCGCCCTGGTCATGGTGCTGTTGCGCTTGCTGGCGTTCCAGCCGCCCGCAGCGCGGGCGCTTGACGCGGAAAAAAAAAGCCCTGAGTTAGGTGCGGTGCCACCCGCAGTGGCCAGCCCCGCTCCCCCGGCCCCCGCACGCCCCTTGGCCACCATGACCGTGCGGGCACCGCACGCCCCGGTGGCGGCCTTGCCCGTGGTGGACATGGACCAGGCGATGCGGGTTGAAAAAAATGAAGAAAAATCGCCTCCAGCGCTTTATCCAAAAGGAAAGTCAGCTATTTATTTGGATGACTTGCCCGTGCGCAGCATGCCCGAGACCACGGCCCCTGCGCTGCGGGAAGTGACCCCGGCGCCAGACCCTTCCGACGGGGTGCGCCCCCAGGCCAGCGCCGCCCAGCCGTCACCCTCGTTGCAAGGGGACTTCTGGCACGCGTTGGTGGTGGACATGGTCAAGGCCGAAACCGTGGGTGCGCTGGTGCGCGAACTGGCGTTGCAGGCCCAGCTGCTGGCGCGGGACGACAGTGCGGCGCCTGCGCATTGGCTGCTGCGCATCGAGAACGCCTCCCTCACCCAGGGCACTACCCGTGACCGCCTGCAGGCCGCCCTGGCCCAGCATGGCCACACGGTCAAGCTCGGCATCGAGGTGGGGGCCGTGGTTGATTCACCGGCCCGCCGCCTGGCGGCTGCAGCCACCCAGCGGTTGCGCGAGGCCGAGGACACCCTGCGCCAGGACCCGTTTGTGCAGAGCATGCAGCGGGAATTTGGCGGCAAAATGGTGCCCGGTAGCATCCGGCCCCTGCCGGTTTGACGGTGATGCCCAACTTTTTCACGACCCGCTGCGCGCCGCGCCTCCCGGGTTGATTCCCTTTCCATTCCCATTTTTTCAATCCATCCCACAAGGAACCCCCATGTTCAACAAAGGACAACTCGCCGGACTCATGAAGCAGGCCCAGGCCATGCAGGACAACCTCAAAAAGGCCCAGGACGAATTGGCTAACGTGGAGGTCACGGGCGAGTCGGGTGCTGGCTTGGTCAAGGTGGTCATGACCTGCAAGCACGACGTCAAGCGCATCACCATCGACCCCTC
This sequence comes from Polaromonas sp., assembly GCA_013823635.1. Lineage (GTDB taxonomy): Bacteria > Pseudomonadota > Gammaproteobacteria > Burkholderiales > Burkholderiaceae_C > UBA2334. The sequence goes on from PNML01000006.1 coordinate 5,786, forward strand.
GCTGCTGGCCGACGACAAAGACATGCTGGAAGACCTGGTGGCTGCCGCCTTCAACGCCGCCGTGCGCAAGGCCGAAGACACCAGCCAGGAAAAAATGGGCAAGCTCACCGCAGGCATGCCTGGGCTGCCCGGCGGCATGAAGTTTCCGTTCTGACACCCGCCATGACCGTGCAGGCCAGGCCCGGTGGGCGATGCCCCGTTGCCCATGGCTGACGCACATTCACTGGACGCGCTGACCGAGGCGCTGCGCCGCCTGCCCGGTGTGGGCCTGAAGTCGGCCGCGCGCATGGCCTTTCACCTGCTGCAGCACGACCGGGCCGGTGCCCTGCAACTGTCCACCACGCTGGCACAGGCGGTGGAGCAGGTGCGCTACTGCGGGCTGTGCCACACCTTCACCGAAAGCGAGGTGTGCAGCACCTGCCTGGACACGCGGCGTGACCGCACCCAGCTGTGTGTGGTCGAGACACCTGCCGACCAGGCGGCATTGGAGCGCACAGGCGCCTACAAGGGCCTGTACTTTGTGCTCATGGGCAAACTCAGCCCCCTGGACGGCATTGGCCCGCACGACATCGGCTTGCAAAAGCTGTTCGACCGCCTGGGCGGTGCCGAGCTGTCGCTGCAGGGTGAGGTGTTTCCGGCGGTGAAAGAAGTCATTCTGGCCACCAACTTCACCGCCGAAGGCGAAGCCACCGCCCATGTCATTGCCCAGGCCTTGCGGGCCACCGACATCCGGGTCACCCGCCTGTCGCGTGGTGTGCCGGTGGGCAGTGAGCTGGAGTACGTGGACCTGGGCACCATTGCGCACGCCCTGGTGGACCGGCGTTCCGCTGCCGGCTGACCTTAGGTACAAACCCGCTAGGGATTCGTCCCGATGACGGGGCGGCCGTCCGCCGATAGCCTTGCGGCATGAACGATGCGGGCCATTCACCACAGGGGCGACGGCGGTTCTTGCACCAGGCTGGCGTGGCCCTGGCGGGTGCAGGGCTGACCGGTGCAGACCTGCGGGCATTGGCCCAGCGACCCAACCCGCTCGCGGACCACCAGCACCTGACGGTGGCGCTCTGTGCCCGTGCCTCCATGGCACACCTGCCGCTGACTCTGGCGCAAGCCCTGGGCTATTTTGAAGCCGAAGGTGTGTCCATACGCTGGCTGGACGTGGCCACCGATGACGCCGCGTTGCAGGCGGTCCACCGTGGAGCGGCACATGTGGCAGCCTGCGCCTATCCGTTGACCATCGCCCAGCACGCCCGTGGGGCGGCCTGGCGCTCACTGGTGTTGCAGACGCGCACGCCGCAGGTGGTGTTGGGCGTGTCATCACGCAATGGGCCAGGCTTCAACAGGCCCACCGACTGGCGCGGCAAGCGGGTGGGTTTGCTCTACCCGGGCGTCACCGACATGGTGTTGGACACCGTGCTGCAGCGGGCCCGTTTGCTCCCGGGGCAATTGACCTGGGTGCACAGCGACGATGCCGTGACGCTGGTGAGCCGCTTTCAGTCGGGCCACCTCGATGCCTTGTGTGCCGGGGACGTCCGGGTGTGGGCGTTGGAGCAGCAGGGGCAACTGCGCGTGCTGGCCGACACCCGCTCGCAGCGCGGCACCAGCGCGGTGTTTGGGGGCGTTTTGCCTGGCTCGGCCGTGTGTGCGCCCGAGGCCTGGGCCGTCACCCACCCCGGTCTGGCCCAGAAACTGGCCGACGCGGTGGTACACGCCCTGAAATGGCTGCACACCGCAGGTCCGGCCGATTTGCTGCGTGCGGTGCCATCCGAGCACCTGGACGTGGGCCGCGTGCAGTACCTGTCGGCCGTTGAACAGGCCCGCGATGGGTTTTCACCCGATGGGTTGTTGACGGCAGAAGCGGCCAGCACCGCCTTGAAGGTGCTGGGTCGCATGGACCCTCAGGTGCGCACCGCCTGGATCGACCTGGAGCGCACCTACACCAACGAATTCACCCTGCGCGCCAAAACCCGCTTCCGGGTGTGAGTGGCTGTCAGGGCCGAGGGCGTCATTTCTTTTTGCGGCTGTTTTTTTGGGCCGAGCCCTTGGACGACCTGCTGGGGGTCGCCGCGCCTTTTTGGCGACTGCTTTTGGCCGACGCGCGGGTGCGCTTGGACTCGTTGGGGCTGGCGCGGTGACCGCGTCCGGCATCGGCCACGCGGACCACGCTGTCGCGGAACACCACCAGTGCCTGCCCTGTTTTCAGGCGGTGGCCCACCTGCAGCTTGTTCCACTGCGCGACATCGTGGGCATCCAGTCGCAGGCGGGCGGCCAAGGTGGCAACGGTCTCACCCTTGCGGGCCTTGACGGTGGATTTGCGACGCACCACCTCAGGCTGTAGCTGCACATGGCCGTTGTCGGCCAGCTGCTCGGGCACCTCGGCCTTGTGGCTGCTGTCGCGGGGCACCAGCAGCGTGGAGCCCGCACGCACCAGCATGCTGGGGGGGATGTGGTTGAGGCTGCGCAGGTCGCTTTCGGGCATGCCCACACGCCGGGCAATGTCGGCGGTGCGCATGTGCGTGGGCACGGCCCAGGCAGTCCAGCTGGCCAGGGGGCCGATGTGGTACTGCAGGTTGCGCTTGAACACCCCTGCGTTGGTCCATGGCAGCAGGATTTGGGGCGAGCCGGCGGCCAGAATGACCGGCCGGTGCATGGACGGGTTGAGTGCGCGGAAATCCGCCTCGTCCACCTGGGCCAGCTTGGCGGCCAGGCTCACGTCGATGTCGCGGTCGATGGTGACGGTGTCAAAAAACGGGTGGTTTTCAATCAGGGGCAGGCGGGTGCGGAACTCGTCAGGTCGGGCCACGATGTTTTTCACCGCCTGCAGCTTGGGCACGTACAGGCGGGTTTCGGCGGGCATGCTCAGGTCTTCGTAGGCCGTGGGCAGGCCCTTGCGCTGGTTGCGCTCCATCGATCGCTTCACACTGCCCTGCCCCCAGTTGTAGGCCGCCAGTGCGAGGTGCCAGTCGTTGAACATACCGTGCAGCATTTGCAGGTAGTCCAGCGCCGCCCGGGTGGAGGCCAGCACGTCGCGCCTATCGTCGCGGAACACGTTTTGCTTGAGGTCAAAGTCCTTGCCGGTGGCGGGCATGAACTGCCACATCCCAGCGGCCTTGGCGCTGGAGACGGCCTGCGGGTTGAAGGCACTTTCAATGAAGGGCAGCAGCGCGAGTTCGGTGGGCATGTCGCGGCGCTCCAGCTCCTCCACGATGTGGAACAGGTACTTGCGTGACCGCTCCGTCATGCGCTGGATGTAGTCGGGCCGGGTGGCGTACCACTGCTCCCGGTCGGTGACCAGCTCACCTTCCAGGTCGGGCATGCGAAACCCGCGGCGAATGCGCTCCCACAGGTCTGCGGGCGCCTCCAGTGGAACCACGGACACGGAGGCCGCATGGCTGGCCTGGATGGGCTGTAGCGACCCGCCTGGCACCAGCGGTGGGCTGCGGCGCGTCAGCACGGGGCTGGTCGTGGGGCTGGGGGTGTCGGCCTGCCCACGGGTGGCTGGCGCGGTCCCGCCCATGGGGGCGGTGGCACAGCCGGTCAACACCACACACGCCAGGGCCAGGCCGGGGCGCAGGGTCAGGTCACGCACGGCCTGGTACAGGCGCTGCAGCGGGGCACCCAGGCGCAGGGGCAAAGGGAGAAGGTTCATTTGAATTGGTTTTTCCATTCGCGCAGGGTGGCAAAAGTGGCCACATCGCCTGCCGCGTGGGGGGCATGTTGTTGGGTGGCGGCACGCACCGTGGGTTCGCGCACACGCAAGAAGGGGTTGATCAGCCGCTCGCGACCGAGTGTGCAGGGCAGGGTGGGGCACTGGCGCTCACGCAAGCCCTGACAGACGGTTTGCCAGTGCTGAAGTTCCGTGTTGTGTGGTTCGACAGCCAGGGCAAAGCGCAGGTTCGCCAGGGTGTACTCGTGGGTGCAGCACACCTGGGTGTGGTCGGGCAGGGCGGCCAGGGTGTCGAGTGAGGCCAGCATTTGTGCCGGCGTGCCTTCAAACAGGCGCCCGCATCCGCCGGAAAACAGGGTGTCGCCGCAAAACAGCACCGGGTGTGGGCCCGCGTCATCCAGCGGCACACTGGCGCACACGTAGGCCACGTGGCCTGCGGTGTGGCCCGGCACGTCCATGACCGCCCAGTCCAGACCCAGCAGCGACAGGTGCTGCCCACCCTGCACGCGGTGCTCGTGCTGGTCAGCCAGCCCCGCCCACTCGGCGGCGGGCGCATACACCGGGGCACCGGTCGCATCGTGCAACGCCTGCACACCGCCCACATGGTCGGCGTGGTGGTGCGTCACTAGAATGCCCCGCAGGTGCAGCGCCCGCTCGACCAGACAGGCCAGCACCGCATCGGACTCACCGGGGTCCACCACCAGTGCCTCTTGGCCGTTCTGGAGCAGCCAGATGTAGTTGTCGGAAAACGCGGGAATGGGGTGTAGGAACATGTCGGCAGGCCCATGGTGTGGCCGGTGGTTGCTGGAACCTGCGGGCGAACTCAGGCATCTACCCTGCCTGGACACAAGGATCCCATGGCTGAAGAAATTATAGGTTTGGACGATTGGCTGCAAACGCCCCCGGGCAGGCGGCTGTTGTACTGGGAGCAGGCCCATTTGGCCCAGGCCGTGACCGACCTGTTTGGCTACAACGCCCTGCAATTGGGCATCCCCGAGCTCGATGCGCTGGAGGCCAACCGCATGCCCCACCGCTGGCTGGCGCTGACGCACGCCCTCACCCCCACGGACGACCCGGTGCGCTTTCCGTTCCAGGGCCGTTCCACCGGCCTGGTGTGCGACCCGGCGGCCATGCCATTTCCGGCCGACAGCCTGGACCTGCTGGTGTTGCCCCACGCCCTGGAGTTGAGTGCGGACCCCCACGCCGCGCTGCGCGAGGCCGAGCGCGTGTTGCGCCCCGAGGGGCGGGTGGTCATCACTGGCCTGAACCCCCTGAGCCTGTGGGCGCTGCGCCAGCGCCAGGCCCGGGTGTGCGAGCGCCTGGGCCTGCAGCGGCTGGCGGCGTCTGCCCTGTACCTGCCCCAGGCGGGTGAGTTCATTGGCTACTGGCGCCTGCGCGACTGGTTGCGCTTGCTGGCTTTCGAGCAGGAGTCCGTGCAATTTGGCGTCTACCAGCCTGCCGTGCGTACCGAGCGCTGGCTGCAGCGGTTTGACTGGATGGACGGCGTGGGCTCACGCTGGTGGCCCATCCTGGGCGCGGTGTACATGGTGGTGGCGGTCAAGCGGGTCAAAGGCATGCGTTGGCTCGGGCCGGCCTGGAAGCCGTTTCGCGCCGCCAACCACAGGGCCCCCGCGTCGGCGGTGGGGCGGCAGATGCGGGCACAGGCACAATCGCCAGCCCCACCACCACCCCACAGCTGAGGTCTTCACGTTTTGAACAAAGTGGTCATTTACACCGACGGCGCCTGCAAGGGCAACCCCGGCCCTGGCGGCTGGGGGGTGTTCCTGAAGTCCGGCGCGCACGAAAAAGAGCTGTGGGGCGGTGAAGCCGTGACCACCAACAACCGCATGGAGCTGATGGCCGTGATCGAGGCCCTTACAGCCCTCAAGCGCCCCTGCGACGTGGTGCTGTTTCTGGACAGCGAATACGTGCGCAAGGGCATCACCGAGTGGATACACGGCTGGAAGGCCAAGGGCTGGAAGACCGCCGCCAAGCAGCCGGTGAAAAACGCCGATCTGTGGCAGCGCCTGGATGCGCTGGTGGCCAACACCGGGCACCGCATTGAGTGGCGTTGGGTCAAAGGCCATGCCGGCGATCCTGGCAACGAGCGCGCCGATGCTCTGGCCAACCGGGGTGTACCCGGGGCCGCCAGCGGGAATCGATAAACCGGCACAATTTGCCGATGTCTGGCCGTCGCTGGCCAACCTTTCACGCGTTCAGTGGGCGTTCAATGGCAAAAAAACACACGGTCTGGGCAGTGGCTGCCCTGGGTTTGGTGCTGGCATCGGGAGGGGCTTGGTGGGTGCAGCGCCATGGGCTGCCCGGCTTGGGTTCGGGGGCGGTGCCTGCTGCGGTTGGCCCTGGAGGCCCTGGCGCACCCGGTGCCCAGCCCGGTGCACGTCCGGGCGGCCCGGGCGGCACGCCAGGTGTGGAAGTGGCCAAGGTGGCCGTGGCCAGTTTGCAGGACGACGCCCAGGCCGTGGGCACGCTGCGCTCACGCCAGAGCGTGATGCTGCGCCCCGAGGTGGCCGGGCGGGTGTCGCGCATTGCCTTTGCCGACGGTGCCAGGGTCCACAAAGGTCAGTTGCTGGTGCAGCTCGACGATGTGCTGCAGCAGGCCGAACTGAGCCAGGCCCAGGCTCAGGTGTCGATTGCCCGCGCCAACCTCACCCGCAACCGCGAACTGGTGGCCGAAAAATTTGTGGCCCCGCGTGTGGTGGAAGAAAGCCAGGCCGCTTTGCAAGTGGCCGAGGCCCAGCTGGCGCTGGCGCAGGCCCGGGTGGCGCGCATGCGCATCGTGGCCCCGTTTGATGGCACGGTGGGCATCCGCGTCGTCAACCTGGGTGACTACGTGAAAGACGGGGCCGATCTGGTCAACCTGGAAGACGCCAGCAGCCTGTACGTGGACTTTCGCCTGCCCGAGCGTTACCAGGGCAAGCTGGCCGCCGGCCAGCCCGTGAAGGTGGAGCTGGATGCGTTGCCGGGCCGCAGCTTCCAGGCCAAGGTGGTGGCCCTGGACCCGCTGGTGGACGCCAATGGCCGCTCGTTGGCGGTGAGGGCTTTGTTGCCCGCGCAGCCCGGTTCGCCCTTGCGCCCCGGCATGTTTGCCCGCACCACCACGGTGTTTGCGGTGAATGAGCGTGCGCTGACGGTGCCTGAAGAGGCCATTGTTCCCCAGGGTGGCAAGCAGTTTGTGTTTGTGCTGACCCCCGAGGGTGAGGGCGAGGCGCGCAAACTGCTGTCGAAAAAAGTGGAGGTGACGCTGGGCGTGCGCCGCGCCTCCACCGTGCAGGTGGTTCAGGGGCTGAACGAGGGCGACACCGTGGTGGTGGCCGGCCAGCAGCGCCTGCAAAAAGACGGCACCGCCGTGAGGGTGGTGGACATGTCAGCCCAACGCGGTCCGCGCAAGGGCGGCGGTGGCCCAGGCCCGGGCGGGAAACCAGGAGATGCTCCTGAAGGAGTAGCTGAAAAGTCAATGAATAAAAGCGCTGAAGGCGGAAATGATGTGAAAAATCAGGCCGCAACAGCCCCTGCACCCCCAGCAGCACCCGCCAAACCCTGACGGAGCCGGCCATGCAATTGCCTGAAATTTCCATCCGCCGCCCGGTGTTTGCCACCGTGCTGTCGCTGTTGGTGTTGCTGGTGGGCTGGGTGTCGTTCAACGGTCTGCCGGTGCGCGAGTACCCCAAGATCGACGAGCCCGTGGTCACGGTCACCACCCGGCTGGCGGGGGCGTCCAGCGAGGTGATCGAGTCGCAGCTGACCAAGGTCATCGAGGACTCGGTGGCGGGCATCGAGGGGGTGGACGTCATCACCTCGGTCAGCCGCCAGGAGCAGAGCCAGATCACCGTCAAGTTCAAGCTGGAGCGCAACCCCGACGCCGCCGCCGCCGATGTGCGCGACAAGGTCAGCCGCGTGCGCCAGAAGCTGCCGCAGGACATCGACGAGCCGGTCATTGCCAAGGTCGAGGCCGATGCCTTCCCCGTCATCTGGCTGGCGCTGAGCTCGGACACGCACGACGCGCTGCAGTTGTCCGACTTCGCCAATCGCCTGGCCAAACCCGTGCTGCAAACCGCCCCTGGTGCGGCCGACGTGCGGGTGTACGGCGAGCGCCGCTACAGCATGCGCGTGTGGCTGGACCCCGACCGCCTGGCCGCTTACCGGCTGACCGTGCAGGACGTGGAAGACGCCCTTCGCCGCAACAACCTGGAAGTGCCCGCGGGGCGCATCGAGAGCGGCCAGCGCGAGTTCAACGTCACGGCGGCCACCGACTTGCAGCGCGCGGGCGAGTTTTCGCAAATGACCATCAAAACCGTCAACGGCCTGCCCATCCGCTTGCTGGACGTGGCGCGGGTCAAGGAAGGGCCACAGGACGAGCGCACCTCCGTGCGCCTGAACGGGCGCGACGCCATTTCGCTGGGCGTGATCCGCCAGGCCACGGCCAACCCGCTGGTGTTGTCGGCGGGCGTGCGCGAGCGCCTGGACAAGGTGCGCGCCGATTTGCCGCCCGGTATCAGCGTGGACGTGGCCAACGACAACTCGGTGTTCATCGACCGCTCCATCAAGGCCGTGTACCAGACCATCCTTGAGGCCGTGGTGCTGGTGGCGCTGGTCATTTTTGTGTTTTTGCGCACGCTGCGCGCGTCCATCATCCCGCTGGTGACCATCCCGGTGAGCCTGATCGGCACCTTCGCGCTGATGGCGCTGTTTGGTTTTTCCATCAACACCCTCACGCTGCTGGCGCTGGTGCTGGCCATTGGCCTGGTGGTGGACGACGCCATTGTGGTGCTGGAGAACATCTACCGCTACATCGAAGAGGGCCTGGCCCCGGTGGAGGCTGCCATCAAGGGGGCCAGGGAAATTGGCTTTGCCGTGGTGGCCATGACGCTGACGCTGGCGGCGGTGTATGCGCCGCTGGCCTTCACGCCGGGGCGCACCGGCCGCCTGTTTGCCGAGTTTGCGCTGGCGCTGGCCGGGGCGGTGGTGGTCTCGGGCTTCGTGGCGCTGACGCTCTCGCCCATGATGTGCAGCAAGCTGCTCAAGCACAACCCCCAACCCGGCCGCTTTGACCGGGGCATGGAGGCGGTGCTCAACGCCATCACCCGTGGCTACGCGCGCCTGTTGGGCTGGGCACTGGGCGCGCGCTGGCTGGTGCTGCTGGTCATGCTGGGCAGCGCCGGGGGCACCTGGTGGCTGTTGAAGGACATCAAGCAGGAGCTGGCCCCCATTGAAGACCGGGGCGTCATCCTGACCGTCATCAACGGGCCCGATGGCGCCACCATGAACTACACCCGCAAGTACGCCGAGGCCATTGAAAAAATGGGGCAGGAGTACACCGAGTTTGACCGCGTGTTCAGCATCGTGGGCAACCCCACCGTGGCCCAGGCCAACGTGTTTTTGCGCGCCCGACCTTGGGAAGACCGCGAGAAAAACACCCAGACCCTGGCGCGTGAACTCACGCCGCGCATTGCCGGGCTGCCCGGGGTGAGCGCATTTCCCATCACGCCACCGTCCCTGGGGCAGGGCTTTCGGGAGCGGCCCATCAACTACGTCATCGTCACATCGGACAGTTACGAAAACCTGTCCCGTGTGGTGCGCAAGTTCCAGGACGAGCTGGCCAAAAACCCCGGCTTTGTGCAGGTGGACACCGACCTGCGCCTGAACAAGCCCGAAATCCGCATGGACGTGGACCGCGAGCGCGCCGCTGACATGGGCGTGAGCGTGGACGTCATTGCCCGAACGGTGCAAACCATGCTGGGCGGGCGCATCGTCACGCGCTACAAAAAGGACGGTGAGCAGTACGACGTGGTGGTGCAGACCGAGAGCAGCCAGCGCAACGCGCCCGATGACATCGACAAACTCTTTGTGCGGGGCCGCAACGACACCATGATTCCGCTGGCCGCGCTCGTCAAAACCCGCGAGGTGGTGGTGCCCCGCGACCTGAACCACTTTGGCCAGCGCCGCAGTGCCAGCATCACCGCCAACCTGGCGCCCGACCTGGCCCTGGGCGAAGCACTGACGCAGATGGACGCCATTGCCAAGCAGGTGCTGCCCGCTGGCTACACCACCGACCTGAACGGCCAGAGCCGCGAGTTCCGCGACTCGTCGGGCTCGCTGGCCATTGTGTTTGTGCTGGCGCTGCTGTTCATTTACCTGGTGCTGGCCGCGCAATTCGAGAGCTTTGTGGACCCCTTCATCATCATGCTCAGCGTGCCGCTGTCCATGCTGGGGGCGCTGCTGGCGCTCAAACTCACGGGCGGCACGCTCAATGTGTTCAGCCAGATCGGCCTCATCACGCTGGTGGGGCTGATCACCAAGCACGGCATTTTGATTGTGGAGTTTGCCAACCAGCTGCAGGAGCAGGGGCAGAGCAAGCTGGCCGCCGTCAGGGCGTCCGCCGCGCAGCGCCTGCGCCCCATTTTGATGACCACGGGCGCCATGGTGCTGGGCTCGGTGCCGCTGGCGCTGGCCACGGGCGCCGGGGCCGAAAGCCGCCAGCAAATCGGCTGGGTCATTGTGGGCGGCATGAGCCTGGGCACCCTGCTGACCATTTTTGTGGTGCCCACCATGTACTCGTTGCTGGCGCGCACCCATTCGCACGGTGGGGTGGCCGCTGAGCCAGGGGCGCACACCGTGCCCGCCACGCCGGCAGTGGGGCAGAAAGCTTGATGCGGCGCAAAGCGCCTCGGCCGACCGCTCCGTAACATGGGCTTTGGCCCGCCCCTGCGCTGTGGGGTTGCGGGTCCTTTGCTGGAGCGCGCCCATGGACACTGTGTTTGATTCCCTGTTGCTGGCGCAGGCCATGGCCGATGTGGGTGCCGCCACGCACGCCAGCCAAGCCGCTTTGAGCGCCTGGCAGCACCAGCGCCTGGGTGCCGTGCTGGCCCACGCGCGCCGGGCCTCCGCCCTGTACCGCGAACGCCTGCAGGGCGTTGATGCGGCCACCGGTGCCCCATGCCCGCACTTTGACCTGCTCGCCCGCATGGCCCCTGTCACACGGGGTGAACTCATGGCCCGCTTTGACGAGTGGGTGACAGACCCCGGGCTGACGCTGGAGGGGCTCACGGCCTTCCTGGCCGACACGGCGCACATTGGGGCGGTCTACCAGAACAAATACCTGGTGTGGGAAAGCTCGGGCACCGGCGGTTCACCGGGTGTGTTTGTGCAGGACGCCCGCTGCATGGCGGTGTACGACGCGCTGGAAACCCTGCGCCAGCCACTGGGAACCCCCTGGCAGCGCCTGGTGGATCCCATGGGCCTGACCCAGCGGCTGGCCCTGGTGGGCGCCACACAGGGGCACTTTGCCAGCCTGGTGTCGTTTGAGCGGCTGCGTGCCGTGCAGCCCTGGCGGGCGGGCGGTGTGGCCAGTTGCTCCATCCTGCAGCCCACGGCCGCCCTGGTGGCGGAGTTGCACGCGTTTGCGCCCAACGTGCTGGCCACCTACCCGACGGCGGCCGTCATGCTGGCCGAAGAGGCCCGTCAGGGGCGCTTTCGCCCGCAGCTGCGGGAGGTGTTGACCGGCGGTGAAACCCTCACCCCCGCCATGCGCCTGCACATCGAAACCCATTTGCACGCCCCGGTGCGGCACAGCTACGGGAGTTCGGAGTTTTTGCCCATGGGCTGGGAGTGCCCACATGGCCACATGCACCTGAACACCGACTGGCTGCTGCTGGAGCCGGTGGATGAGCACCACCGCCCGGTGCCGCCCGGCCAGGCGTCTGCCTCGGTGCTGCTGACCAGCCTGGTCAACACCGTGCAGCCGCTCATCCGCTACGAAATGGGCGACCACGTCACCTTCTCGACCGAAGGCTGCGCCTGCGGCTCACCGTTTCCGGTGGTGAGCGTGCTGGGCCGTCGCGACGATGTGCTGCGGCTCAGGGGGGGCGACGGCACGGTTCCCCTGCTGCCGCTGGCCGTGTCCACAGTGCTGGAGGAGCAGGCGGGGCTGTTCGACTTCCAGGTGCGCCAGCGCAACGACCACACCCTGGTGCTGTGTTTGCCCGGGCGGGGTGAGGCCGCCGCGCAGGCCCTGGCCCGCGGTTGCGCCGCACTGGCCGCCTTTGCCACGGCGCAGGGTGCCCGGGACACGCAGGTCAAAGGTGAGCTGGGCCACACCACGCCGCGTGGGCACAGCGGCAAGTGCTGCCGCATCATGCCCTTGGCGCACTGACGGTGCGTGGGGGAGTGAATCCCCATCAAATTTCCGAAAAACCAGAATGTTGGTGACATAAATGCTGGTTTATCCGGTGTGTCATCTGTCACAAGATGCCCCCTCATTGATTGACCGAGAAGGAATATCCCATGTGGCACGCCCTGGTGTGGCTGGTGGTGGTGGCGTTGTTGTTGGCATGGACCCTGGCGGCCTGGCTGGCCCATGCGGTGGTCGGGTGGGCGGCTGGTGTGTCCCCGGAGCAACTGGCCGAAGCGGGCCAGAACGCCGGGGCCGTGGCGCAGCAGCTGGGCCAGTTGCCCCTGGTTCAGTGGATGCTGGCGTGGTGGCCGGCAGGTGCCGCAGAGGCCTGGGCCGCCGCGGTGGCACTGGTGTTGCCATGGATGCAGGCCCTGGTCACGCACCTGCCGTCTGTGATGGGCTGGTTGTCGCCCGTGGTGTGGGTGCTGTGGGCGCTGGGGGTGCTGGTCTTGCTGCTGTCGGGCGCAGGGGGCAGCGCGGTCGTGCACCTGCTGCGCCAGCGTGTCCCGCCACGTGCTGTTGGAAATTGAAGCAAACAAAGGACTGAACATGAGCGCACAAACCATGCTGGAGCAACTGCTCCGAAGCGGCATCAGCCTGTTCGAGGGCAAACCGGCGCCCTCCACGGGTGTGGCGCGTCCACCCGGCACCGGCGTGCCCCTGCAGTGGGGTCAACTGGCCGCCGGTGGCGCGGTGGGTGGTGCCTTGGGTTTGCTCATCGGGAGCAAACGCGGGCGCAAGATGGGCGGCAAAGCCCTCCAGTACGGCGGCCTGGCGGCACTGGGCTTTGCCGCCTACAAGACCTACCAGCACTGGCAAGCCCAGCAGGCCCAGTCCGGTAGCCACCCCTCCCCAGCGGGTGCGGGGGGGGCGGGGGCTGCCGCCGCCACCGGGTCGTCGGCCATGTGGCGAGGGTCTGGGGCCGCTGCAGGGTCGGCGGCTCCGGCCGACAACCCCTGGTCGGGCGGGATGCAGCCGGCATTGCCCGCGCCCGAGGTGGAGCTGCACAGTCGTCTCATGCTCAAGGCCATGGTGGCGGCCGCCAAGGCCGATGGCCATGTGGACGAACAGGAGACCCGCCTGATCGAGGCGGAACTGCAGCGCCAGGCGGCCGACGGCGACGACCGCGACTGGCTGCTGCAGGAGCTGAAGCGCCCGCTGGACCCTGCGGAGGTGGCCCAGGCGGCAGCAGGGCCTGTGCAGGCCGCCGAGATGTACCTGGCCAGTTTGCTGGTGGCGGACGACACCAGCTTCATGGAGCGCGCCTACCTCGACGAGCTGGCTCGTCAGCTGGGCTTGCCCGAGGCGCTCAAGCGCGACCTGGAGGCGCAGGCGCACAACGCCTGAGCCTGTGCGCGGCTGCCGGGGTGTGGCCTCAGCGGCCTTTCAGGAACTGCTCGGCCAGACCCGCCAGGCTGCCCAGGTTACCCAGGCCACCCGCTCCGTTGTCGGCGGGCACTTGGCCTTGCGGGGTGAGCTGGTCGATGAGCATGGGCAGAAATTGCGCCACCAGCTGCGCGATCTGGGGCGAGTTGCCCCCAAATTTGGCCGCCAGCAGTTGCAAGGTATCGGGTCCAAAGGCCTGGGTGACCTGGTTGGCCGACAGGGGCATGTTGGCCCCGGTGCCCACCCATGACTGGGCTGCTTCACCCATGCCCTGGCCCTGAAATTTTTCCAATATGCCCGACAAGCCACCCGACTGCTGCAGCAGCTCACCCACCATGCCCATGGCGTCCATGCCCTGGCCGCCTGCCATCCCGCTGGTGTTCTGCATGCCACCCGATGCCGCCTGTGCCGCTGCGCCCAACAATGAATCCATCAATCCCATGCTTTTTCTCCTGGCTGGTTACGAAAAAGGACCACCTGTTGAATGTTCGACAGGGGTGCTGGTTGCATTTTGACGGCAGAAGGTGGTCATTTTTCTGAAAATGGCCTGAAAAAACAGCAGAAGCAGGCAAAAGCCACGTTTTTGGGTGATGGGAGTCAGATGACGCCGTCAAACACCATCACGTCCACTTCATCACCCACGGCCACGTTGCCCTGGCCGTGGTGCAGCACGATGAGGCCGTTGGCCGCCACCATGGAGCTGAGCACGCCAGACCCCTGGTTGCCGGTGGTGCGCACCTGCAGGCTGCCGTCGGGCGCGGTGCTGACGGTGCCGCGCTGGTACTCGGTGCGGCCCGGTTTTTTGCGCAGGGCCTCGGTGCTGCGGGCCTTGAGCAGCACGGGTGCACAGCCCTGGCAGCCCATCATGCGCAGCAGGGCCGGGCGCACAAAGGCCAAAAACGTCACCATGACCGCCACGGGGTTGCCCGGCAGGCCAAACAGCACGGTGTGACCGCTGGCCCCCGGCCTGGGGATGCGGCCCACGGCCATGGGCCTGCCCGGGCGCATGGCAATGCGCCAGAACACCACGCCGCTGTGGCCGCTGGGGTCGTCGGCGGCGAGTTGCTTCATCATGGCCTTGGTGTGGTCGGCCTCGCCCACGCTCACGCCACCGCTGGTGATGACGGCATCGGCCTGCGCGGCGGCATGGCGAAACGCCGCTTCCAGCAGGGTGGGGTCGTCCTTGACCACACCCATGTCGATCACCTCGCAGCCCAGGCGCTGCAGCAGGCCGAACACGGTGTAACGGTTGCTGTCGTACACGGCACCTTCGCGCGGGGCATCGCCCAGGCTGAGGATTTCGTCCCCGGTGGAGAAGTACGCCACCTTCAGGCGCCGGTACACCGTCACGGTGGGCAGGCCCAGGCTGGCGGCCAGGCCCAGTGCGGCGGGCGTGAGGCGCTGGCCGGCGCGCAGCGCGGGTTGGCCTTGCATCAGGTCTTCGCCCATCAGGCGGCGGTTGTCGCCGCGTTGCAGCACCCCGGCGGGGAGGGTGATGCTGCCGTCTGCGTTGGCCTGGGTGAGTTCTTGCGGCACCACGGTGTCCAGTCCGGTGGGCATGATGGCGCCGGTCATGATCTTCACGCACTGACCGGGCACCACACTGCCCTGCCAGGCCTTGCCCGCAAAGGCGGTGGCGCCCACGGGCTGCAGCGTCAGCGCCTGACCGGGCTGCAGCTGTGCGCCGTCGAACGCATAGCCGTCCATGGCGGAGTTGTCGTGCGGCGGCACGCTGACGGGCGAGACGATGTCGGCCGCCAGCACGCGGTGGTGGGCTTGCAGCAGGGGCAGGGCTTCGGTGTCGCCCGGTGCATGGCCCAGGGGTTGCACCAGTTGGGCCAGGAAGTCGTTCACCGCGTCGGCGCGCAGGGCCTGCGGGTCGTAACCTTGCAGCTCGGCAATGATTTTTTCGACGTTTTTCATGCCCATCGCTTGATGTGATTGGAGTTTCAGCTATTGAATGTGTAAGGGTGCGCCGCCCAGGTGCTCAAGGTGCTTCCAGCGCTTGCAGGTCGGCCAGGGTGTTGGCGTTGAAGAAGGCGCGGGGGTCGTCGCCGGGTTGGTCAAACGGCACCAGCACGGTGCGGTGCTGGGCGGTCCAGCGGTCAATCTTGCGGCCACCGGCCTGGGTGAAGGCCACCAGGCTGGCCAGCAGGTCGGTGCTGAGCAGGCAGAACACCGGCTGGCTGCGCACGTTGCCGTCTTCTTCGGGTGCGGCGGCCATGGCAATTTCGGCGCCTTCGCGCACCAGTGCCTGGGCCATGCGTTCGGCCAGGTCCAGCGGGAAGCGGGGGGTGTCGCAGGGCACGGTCAGCAGCCAGGGGGTTTCGCAGTGCTCCAGCCCGGTCATGAAGCCGGCCAGTGGGCCGGCGTAGTCGGCCAGGGTGTCGGGCCACACGGGCGCACCAAAGGCTTCATAGGCGGCCAGGTGTCGGTTGGCGTTGACCAGCGTGGCACCCACCCAGCCGCCTTGCTGCAATTGCAGGCGCAGCAGGGTGTGCAGGGCCATGGGGGTGCCGTGGAAGTTTTGCAGGCCTTTGTCGGTGCCGCCCATGCGGGTGCCCCGACCACCGGCCAGCACCAGGCCGGTGATGTCGCCAGGGGCAATGGTGGGCGTGTGCGGGTGGGCGGGTGTGGGTGTGTGCATGCGGTGGGGTGGTGGTGTGGGGGCGGGCGGGGGGCCGGGGTTGGCCTCAGCCGCCGATGTAACTCATTTCAATGCGCTTGCCCGTGCCCACGGTGGCGTCGGGCGGCAGGCTGGCGCGCAGTTGCGAATAGCGGTCGGTGCGGCCTTGCCAGATGCGCCCGATGGCGCTGGCCAGTTCGGCCTCGGTGGCGGGGGCATGCAGGCTGCCGTCCGGCGCTGGTGTGCCGCGGATGAGGCTGCGCAGGTCGTGGCCTTCGGTGGCAAACAGGCACATGAACAGCTTGCCCTCGGTGGACAGGCGGGCGCGGTTGCAGTCGCCACAAAACGCCTGCGTCACGCTGCTGATGACGCCGATTTCGCCCAGCGCAGGGTCGTGCTGGCCATTGGCGCCCACGTAGCCCCAGCGCTCGGCGGTCTCGCCGGGGGCAGAGGGTTCGAGTTGCACCAGGGGCATCTCGGCGTGGATGTGGCGCACCACCTCGGCGCTGGGCATGACCTCGTCCATGCGCCAGCCGTTGGTGGCGCCCACGTCCATGTATTCGATGAAGCGCAGCACCATGCCGCTGCCGCGGAAGTGCCGGGCCATGGGCAAAATTTCGTGGTCGTTGGTGCCGCGCTTGACCACCATGTTGATCTTCAGCCCGCTGGGGCCGCCGTTGACCGGGGCGCCCAGGCCCACGTCGCGGGCCGCCTGCAGGCCGTCCAGCACCTCGGCCACCGGAAAGTCCACGTCGTTCATGCGGCGAAACACGGCGTCGTCCAGCCCGTCCAGGCTCACCGTCACGCGGTGCAGGCCGGCGTCTTTCAGGGCGCGGGCCTTTTTGCGCAGCAGGCTGCCGTTGGTGGTCAGCGTCAGGTCCAGCGGCAAGCCATCGGGGGTGCGCAGCTCGGCCAGTTGGGCAATCAGCACCTCGATGTGTTTGCGCAGCAGCGGTTCGCCCCCGGTGAGGCGGATTTTTTGCACCCCGTGCGCCACAAAGCTGCGCGCCACGCGGGTGATTTCCTCGAACGACAGCAGGGCGCTGTGGGGCAGGTAGGGGTGGTCCTTGTCGAACACCTCTTTGGGCATGCAGTAGCTGCAGCGGAAGTTGCAGCGGTCGGTCACGCTGATGCGCAGGTCACGCAGTGGCCGCCCCAGACCATCGGCCAACAAGCCATTGGCCTGGATGGGCTGGGTTGGCAGGGCGGCCACCAGGGTGCGCATGCGCTGGTCGATGAGGGGAATGACGCGTTCGGACATGCGCCGGATTATCGGCCAGCCCCCAGCGTCGGCTTCGACTCAGCCCCACCCCCGGCAAGGTCAGCGGCGCGGCCAGGCGGGAGATCAGCGCACCCAGATGCCGCCGCGCAGGCTCCAGCGGTTGTCCCGCTGTTCCCAGTGGTGAGGTACGTAGCGGTGGCCGGGCACGGGCTGGACGTAGCGGCCCGGCACCCAGCGGTGCCTGCCGCCTTCCCAACCCCAGTGGCCCCCAATCCAAACGGCGCCTGCGAATGGCACTGGTGGCGCCACCTCGACCCGCAGGGGCGGCGGTGCTGCGCCGTAGATGATGGTTTCAGTCTGGGGTTGACCGTAGACCGGGTAGCCAGGGTAGGGGGCTGGCGCGGTTGGGTAGCCCGCCGGGGCCACGACGCAGGCCGACAGGCTGGCGGTCAGCAGGCTGGCCAACGTGGTGGTTCGCAGGTGGGCGGCGAAGGTGTTCATGGTGTGGTCCTGAAGTAATCGGGGGTGTTGCCAACGCAGCCGTGCACTGTACGAAAGATGTGGCCCGGCGGGTGCCTGTTGGCGCCGGGTGTTACGAGTTCTTACGTTCGCGCCATGTACTGGGTGGTCGTGGCTGTGATGTGCTTTAATTCAATGATTGTTGAAACATTGAAATGATCAGGAGCACACCCCATGAAACGCTTTCACGTTCACCTGCATGTGGCCGATCTGGCCGCCAGCCTGGCCTTTTACAACCGCCTGTTTGCCGCCGAGCCCGCCCGGGTGGAGGCTGACTACGCCAAGTGGATGCTGACCGACCCGCCGCTGAACTTTGCCATTTCCACCCGGGGCAGCCAGCCGGGGCTGGACCATTTCGGGTTTCAGGTGGACCAGGCCGAGGAGCTGGCCGCCCTCAAGGCCCAGGCACAGGCCGCCGACATGGCCCTGCTGGACGAGGGCGAAACCACCTGCTGCTACGCCCGCAGCGACAAATACTGGGTGACCGACCCGCAGGGCGTGGCCTGGGAGCAGTTCCACACGCTGGACACCATCCCCACCTTCAGCGAAGCAACTTCAACGCCACACATGCCGCCAGCCCAGAGCTGCTGCGCGCCCACTGCACCTGATGTGGCAGCCCAGTCAGCGGGCTGCGGCACTGCTGAGCAGCCAGCGGCCTCTGCGGGTGGCTGCTGTCCCCCAGCCAAAACCGCCGCCACGGGAGGCGGTTGCTGCGCTCCCGTCAAGCCAGCGGCGCCTACTGGTGGCTGCTGCGGCCCCAGCGCATCCAGCACCAAAGCGGGCTGCTGCTGATGGCCGACACCCCCCTCGCCACCCCTGACAGCATCGCCCACCTGGACGCCGTGCGGGCACTGGCCGCGCTGGCGCACGACGCGCGGCTGGCCGTGTTCAAGCTGCTGGTGCAGGCCGGGCCTGAGGGCCTGCCCGCCGGTGCGCTGGCCGAGCAGTTGGCCGTGGCCCCGTCGGCCCTGTCGTTTCACCTGAAAGAGCTGACGCATGCGGGGCTGCTGGCGCAGCGCCCCGATGGCCGCAAAGTCATGTACAGCGCCAACTTCGCCACCATGAACCAGCTCATCGCCCACCTCACCGACAACTGCTGCCAGGGTGCGCCCTGCGCGGTGGCCGTGCCCGCCACCGTGTGCTGCACCGACTGACCCGTCTTTTCATTTGTTTCCTCCGCTCACCAAGGATTTTTCATGGGCCACCAGACTTACAACATCCTGTTTCTGTGTACCGGCAACTCCGCCCGCAGCGTGCTGGCCGAGTCGCTGATGAACGCGCTGGGCAACGGCCGGTTCCGGGCGTTTTCGGCCGGCAGCCACCCGGCGGGGGCCGTCAACCCGTTTGCACTGGCGTTTTTGCAGGCCAACGGCTTGCCCACCGAGGGGCTGAGGAGCAAGTCGTGGGACGAATTTGCCGCCCCCGGTGCGCCGGTGATGGACTTCATCATCACCGTGTGCGACCAGGCTGCCGGTGAGGTGTGCCCTTTGTGGCCCGGCCAGCCCGTGTCTGCCCACTGGGGCGCACCCGACCCGGCTGCCGTGGTGGGCAGCGACGCGGACAAGCACCGGGCCTTCAAGGACACGGCCACCCTCATGCGGCGGCGCATCGAGCTGTTTCTGTCGCTGCCGCTGGCCTCGCTGGATGGCCTGGCGTTGACATCCGCGATGAAGTCCATCGGAGCGTCGGCATGAGCGTCCAGTGTGAAGTGACGGCCAAGCGCGCTGCGGGTTCTGTGGCGGCTGCGCCCATGAGCGTGTTCGAGCGCTACCTGACGGTGTGGGTGTTTCTGTGCATCGTGGCAGGCATTGCACTGGGCCAGCTGGCGCCCGGCGTGTTTCAGGCCGTGGGCCGCATGGAGGTGGCACAGGTCAACCTGCCCGTGGGCCTGCTGATCTGGGTCATGGTCATTCCCATGCTGGTGAAGGTGGACTTTGGCGCCTTGGGCCAGGTGCGCCAGCACCTGCGGGGCATTGGCGTGACGCTGTTCGTCAACTGGCTGGTCAAGCCGTTTTCCATGGCGTTTCTGGGCTGGCTGTTCATTCGGCACCTGTTTGCCGACTGGCTGCCCGCCGACCAGCTCGACAGCTATGTGGCCGGCCTCATCCTGCTGGCCGCTGCACCCTGCACGGCCATGGTGTTTGTGTGGAGCCGCCTGACCGGGGGCGACCCGCTGTTCACCCTGAGCCAGGTGGCGCTGAACGACGCCATCATGGTGGTGGCCTTTGCACCGCTGGTGGGCTTGCTGCTGGGGCTGTCGGCCATTGTGGTGCCATGGGCCACGCTGGTGACGTCGGTGGTGCTGTACATCGTCATCCCCGTGGTGCTGGCGCAGTGGCTGCGCAAGGCGCTGCTGCAAAAAGGGCAGGCCGCCTTTGACGCAGCCATGGCCCGGCTGGGTCCCTGGAGCATGGCGGCGCTGCTGGTGACGCTGGTGCTGCTGTTCGCCTTCCAGGGTGAAGCCATCCTGGCGCAGCCGCTGGTGATTGCGCTGCTGGCCGTGCCCATCCTCATCCAGGTGCTGTTCAATTCGGGCTTGGCCTACTGGCTCAACCGCGCCGTGGGCGAAAAGCACAGCGTGGCCTGCCCCTCCGCGCTGATTGGGGCCAGCAACTTCTTTGAACTGGCCGTGGCCGCCGCCATCAGCCTGTTCGGCTTCAACTCCGGCGCGGCACTGGCCACCGTGGTGGGTGTGCTGATTGAGGTGCCGGTGATGCTGCTGGTGGTGCGCGTGGTCAACCAGAGCAAGGGCTGGTACGAGCGCGGTGCCCAGGCGTGAAGTTTTGAAAACTTGAAGGATAAATTCAAAGTTTTTTGGCTGCTAAGCGCTTTATTGTAATAAACAGTGTGCTATGAAAATAGCGCGTTTTTGCTATCAAAATATGACTAAGATCACCATCTACCACAACCCCAAATGCGGCACCTCGCGCAACGTGCTGGCCCTCATCCGCAACACCGGCGTCGAGCCCGAGGTGGTGGAATACCTCAAAACCCCGCCCGGCAAACAGCGCCTGACCGAGCTGGTGGCCGCCACCGGCCAGGGTGCCCGCGCACTGCTGCGCGAGAAGGGCACGCCCTATGCCGAGCTGGGGCTGGACCAGCCCCACTGGAGCGACGAGCAGCTGATCGACTTCATGGTCGCACACCCCATCCTCATGAACCGCCCGCTGGTGGTGACCGAGCTGGGCACCCGCCTGTGCCGCCCCTCAGAAGCCGTGCTCGACATCCTGCCCCTGCCGCAGCTGGGCGCACTGGCCAAGGAAGATGGCGAGCAGGTGGTGGGTGCGGATGGGCAGCGGGTGAGGTGAACACGCCAACGGCGGATCTGCTGGCCGGTTGTTTTGGATGGGCTGAGCGGCGGCTGGGCTGGGCGCTGACGGCTTCGGCGTTGCGCGCCCGTTTTTTTCAGCGGGTACCGGGTGCCAGCGGGGCTTTGTGCACGCGGGCCCAGTCTTTCAGCGTCTGTTGCAGCCGGTTTCCGGCGTTGGTGTGGGCCTGGCGGAAGGTGTGGGTCAGTTGTTTTTGCTGTGCCTCGGTGGGTGGCGGCGCGGCGTGGGCTTTGAGTTGGTCGATGACCCGCATCACCGTTTGAAAATCTTTTGAGCGCAGCGCCAGGGCCAGCATGTCCTGGCCGTCGGCGGTGTGGTCGAGCACGTCGGCCCCGTGCGCCAGCATGTGCTTGACCACACCGGCCTTGCCGGCCAGACAGACCCAGTGAAAAGGTACCAGCCCGCCCTCCAGACGGGCATTGAAGTCGGCACCGGGTGCCAGGTCGTCGGGCGACAGCGGCCAGCCCGAAGCCTTGGTCATTTGTTGGATTTTCCAGTCGGCCATGGCGGGATGGTCGCACACCCGGCGGCTGAAGGGCATTGGGGCGTGCAACTTTGGCCGTGTTGGCGTACCGTAGGGGGTATCGATGAATTTTCAACCGTATCGGAGACAAACCCATGCACCGCCGCCACCTGTTCCATGCCCTGGCCCGCACCGCTGCCCTGGTGGGCACGCTGGCTCTGGCCACCGCCGCCCATGCCCTGAACATTTCCTTCCAACCCGTGGCCCCCAACGTATATGCGTACGTGGGCGACACCGAAGGCCGCACTTATGAGAACGAAGCGCTCAACGCCAACATTGGCCTGGTGGTCACCCCCGCCGGGGCGGTGCTGATAGACCCCGGTGCCACCTACCGAACCGGCGCGACCATCGCCGCCGCTGCCCAACAAGTGAGCAACCAGCCCATCAAATGGGTCATCAACACCGGGGGCCAAGACCACCGCTGGCTGGGCAATGGCTACTTCAAGGCGCAGGGCGCTGACATCATTGCCCACGCCAACGCCCAGGCCGACATGCAAGCCCGCGGCCCCGAGCACCTGCGCGCCAACGCCCCGGTGCTGAAAGACAAACAAGACGGCACCGTGCCCGTGTACGCCACCCGCTGGCTGCAAGGCCCTGACAACACGCTGGAGCTGGGCGGCGTGAAGCTGCAATTTATCCACCGCAATGGCGGGCACACGCCTGGCGACATGCTGGTGTATTTGCCCGCGACGGGCGTGGTGTTCACGGGGGATGTGGTCTACACCGACCGCATTTTGGGCTTGCACCCGGTGAGCAAAACCAAAACCTGGGTGGCCAGCTTTGAGGCGCTGGAGGCGCTCCAACCCAAGGTGGTGGTGCCCGGCCATGGCCGCGTGACCACCTTGGCCCAAGCCCAGCGCGACACCGGCAACCTGCTGCGGGCCTTGCGCGCCCACATGGGCAAGGCCGTGGAGGCGGGCACCGACATCGGCACCGCCGTCAAAACCTTTGACGCCACACCCTTCAAACACCTGCAGCACGTGGACGTGTGGCTGCCCCAACTGGCCAACCTCACCTACCTGGAGATGGAGCAGGAGTGAGACATTAATTTCAAGCAAAAAGTGCTTCTGGCACTTGATTGGTAAGTGCTAACAGCTATCGATTTATTTGACCAAAGGAACGTGCCATGGACATCAAAGTACTGATTTCTGGCTGCACCAACTGCAAAAACACCGTCGCCCTCAGAGACCAGGTGGCCAAGGCCCAAGGCGTGGACATCGCCCTGGAGAAGGTGGACGACATGCGCGCCATCATGGCCCAAGGCGTGATGGGCCGGGACAAGGTTGAGCAGTGGCTTGCCGTTTGAAGCACCACGAGGAGGGCCGGGGGCGGTTGGCGAGGGGTGAACCGTGGGGTGTCGTCCATCGGCCGGGTCGGTAACGGCCTGACCCTGCTTCTGCGGCCTGGCGTGAACCGCGTGCACAAGCCGCCCATCTGGGCCGCAGGCGCCGTCCACACCACGGTCACCGCACTCTGCATCAGGCCCAACCCGGCTCCCCCCGCCTGTCTATCATTGCGCGCCATGGGAGCCACACAAAAAGCCACCACCACCGCCGCCCACGCCGCTGGCGTGCCTAACCACCCAACTGCGGGCCACACGGCCCCCCACGCGCCCGGTGACGACGCCATTGCCGCCTTCATTGGCAAGTGGCAGGGCGTGCAAGCCAGCGAGTTGTCCACCGCGCAAAGCTTCGTCAACGACCTGTGCGACCTGCTGGGTCAACCCCACCCGCACCCCACGCCCGAGCAGGCCTACATGTTTGAGCGGCCCATCACCTTCTTGCATGGCGACGGCAGCAGCAGCGCCGGGCGAGTGGACTGCTACAAGCGCGGCCACTTTGTGCTCGAGGCCAAAAAACTCAAGGCCGCCAGCCATACCAAAGGCTTTGACGACGGTTTGCTGCGCGCCCGCAGCCAGGCGGAGGCCTACGCCCGGGCACTGCCCGCCGCCGAAGGCCGCCCACCCTTTGTGCTGGTGGTCGATGTGGGCACCGTCATCGAGGTGTATGCCGAGTTCAGCCGCAGCGGCGGCACATACACCCCTTTCCCTGATGCCCGCAGCCACCGCCTGACTCTGGCCGACCTGCACCGTCCCGAGGTGCGAGAGCGGCTGCACGCCATCTGGGCCGCGCCAGACAGCCTGGACCCCGCCCGCCGCAGCGCCCAGGTCACCCGCGACGTGGCCGCGCTGCTGGCCAAGCTGGCCAACAGCCTGGAGCGGCGCCACCCGCCCGAGCAGGTGGCTGCCTTTCTCACCCGCTGCCTGTTTTCCATGTTTGCCGAAGATGTGGGTCTGCTGCCCGCCATGGGTGATGGCATCGGCCCCTTTGTGGGTTTGCTCAAAAACCACTGCCAGCGCCCGGAAATACTGCAGAAAATGCTCTCCATTTTGTGGGCCGACATGGACCGTGGCGGCTTTTGCGCGGCGCTGACCGAAGACGTGCTGCGCTTCAACGGCAAGCTCTTCAAGGGCCACGGCACCGACGGCTACAGCCTGCGCCTGGAGCCCGCCGAGACCGACTTGCTCATCCAGGCGGCCAAAGCCAACTGGCGCGAAGTGGAGCCCGCCATTTTTGGCACCCTGCTGGAGCGGGCCCTGCACCCTGCCGAGCGCCACGCCTTGGGCGCGCACTACACCCCCCGGGCCTATGTGGAGCGGCTGGTGTTGCCGACCGTCATACAGCCGCTGCGCGCCGAGTGGGCCAATGCCCAGGCCGCTGCCTTGGTGCTGGCGCAACAGGCCGCAGAGCTGGAGGCCCAAGTTCCGGCCATGCCCACGCTGCCCGCCAACGCCGCCAACCTGGGTCAGGCCGAAACGGCGGCGCTCACGGCGGCTAACCGGCGCGCCATGCAGGCCCGTACCAAGCACCTGGCTGAGGCCGAAGCCCTGCGCAAGCAGGCGCTGGGTCACATCAAGGCTTTTCACCACCGCTTGTGCACGCTGCGCGTGCTGGACCCAGCCTGCGGCAGTGCCAATTTTCTGTACGTCACGCTGGAACACCTCAAGCGCCTGGAGGGCGAGGTGCTCACCCAGGCCGAAGACTTGGGCGGTGCCCAGGGCAAGCTGGCGCTGGAGGCCGAGTCCGTCACTGTCAAGCAGTTGCTGGGCATTGAGTTGAACCCCCGCGCCGCAGCCCTGGCCGAGCTGGTGCTTTGGATAGGCTGGCTGCAGTGGCACATCCGCACCCGTGGCAACGCTGCCGTGGCCGAGCCCGTGGTGCACGACTACGGCAACATCCAGTGCCGCGACGCCGTGCTAGCGTGGGAGCGCCAGGAGCTGGCCCTCGATGCACACGGCAAAGCCCTCAGCCGCTGGGACGGCACCACCTTCAAACCCCACCCGGTGACCGGCGAGCCCGTGCCCGACGAAGCCGCCCAAGTGCCCCAGTGGCGCTATGTGGGGGCCCAAGCCGCCGAGTGGCCGCAGGCCGAATTCATCGTGGGCAACCCGCCGTTCATTGGTGCCTCAGCCATGCGTGCCGCCTTGGGAGATGGCTATGTGCAAGCCCTGCGCGCGGCCTGGCCCAGCGTGCCCGAGAGTGCCGACTTGGTGATGTTCTGGTGGTCAAAAGCCGCTGCCTTGGTCGGGGCGGGGCAGTGCGAGCGCATGGGGCTCATCACCACCAACAGCCTGCGCCAAACGTTCAACCGGCGGGTGGTGCAGGCGGCGCTTGATGGGTCATTGGCGGGCACCGGGGGCGGCGCCAGCGCGGGCGGCTCGGGCCTCATACCCGCTGCGCGGCCCAAATCGGCCCAACCCGCCCCCGCTGTCGCCACCCCCGGTTCTGGCGCGGAGGGTGGGCATGCGGTGGGGTCCGAGATCAATTCGCCTGTTTCGCCTGTTTCGCCCGCCGTGGCTGGCTTGCGCCCGGTGCATTTGGCCTTTGCCGTGCCTGACCACCCGTGGGTGGACGGTGCCAACGGTGCCGCCGTGCGCATTGCCATGACCGTGATGGCACCCGGTGCCAGCGAAGGGCGGATGTTGAGCGTCACCGCCGAACAGCCCGGTGAACACGGTGAAGTGGCCGTGGCGTTGTCCGAGCGCTCTGGCCTGGTGCATGCCGACCTGAGCGTGGGGGCCAATGTGGCCGCCGCCCACACCCTGCAAGCCATGGGCGGCGTGTCGTCGCCCGGCGTCAAGCTGCACGGCGCGGGCTTCATCGTCACGCCCGAGGAAGCTGCCGCGCTGGCCGCCCCCACGCTCATCAAGCCCTACCGCAACGGGCGCGACCTGACCGACAAACCCCGAGGTGTGAGCGTGATCGATGCGTTTGGTTTGACTGCCGATGAGTTGCGCACCCAGCACCCCGCCGTGTACCAGTGGTTGCTGGAGCGGGTGAAGCCCGAGCGCGACCAGAACAACCGAGCCACCTACCGCGACAACTGGTGGATATTTGGCGAGCCGCGCCGGGAATTGCGGCCAGCCTTGGCAGGCCTGCCCCGCTACATCGCCACCGTCGAAACCGCCAAGCACCGCACCTTCCAGTTCCTGCACGCCAGCATCCTGCCCGACAACATGCTGATTGCCATTGGCCTGCCAGAGGCCTTTCACCTGGGCGTGCTCTCCAGCGAACTGCATGGGCAATGGGCGCTGGCAACCGGTGGCACGCTGGAGGATCGGCCGCGTTACAACAAAACCCGCTGCTTCGAAACCTTCCCCTTCCCCGACGAATTCACGGGCCTCACCCCCACGCTGCGCGAGCGCATCGCCAACCTGGCCCAGCAGATCGACGACCACCGCAAACGCGTGCTGGCCACACCCGGCGCGCCGCGCGACCTCACGCTCACCAACCTCTACAACGTACGCGAAGCCCTGCGCGCTGCTCGGCCACTGACCGACAAAGAAAAAGCCATCCACACCACCGGCCTGGTGGGCGTGCTGCACCAACTCCACACCGAGCTGGACGCCGCCGTGCTGGCCGCCTACGGCTGGGCCGACCTCGCCCCCGGCTTGGCCGCCACCCCCGGCACGCCAGCCCACACCGCCGCCACCGCCGAACTGCTGCAACGCCTGGTGGCCCTGAACGCCCGCCGCGCTGCCGAAGAAGCCCAGGGCACGGTGCGCTGGCTGCGCCCAGATTTTCAGAATCCGACCCAGAATGCATCAAAAATCGGCCAAAAACAAGAGCAAACAACGACTGAAATTCATGCGGAAGATGCCCATGAAGCTGATGAAATATCAGCTCAAAACCATAGCGCCACACCCCTGCCCGTGGCGACCCAACCCTGGCCAGCCACCTTGCCCGAACAGGTGCACGCCGTGGCCCAGGCGCTGGCGGCCAGCCCCGTGCCGCTGACGCTGGAGGCGTTGGCCGCCCGCTTCAAAGGCAAAGGCCCCTGGAAAAAGGCCTTGCCCACGCTGCTGCAAACCCTGCACGTGCTGGGGCGTGCCCAGCCGGTGCAAGGGGGGGAGGGTGAGTTGTGGCGGACATAGCGCGCACTCCGGTCAAGGAATCTGCCACTCACCGACAGCGTGACCACCGCGCATCAATGACCATCACCGGTGCCATGGGCCCACCTGCCCGCACGCACTGTGTGCTGGGGGCGGTGGTTTTGTGGGGCTGGTGGTTCACAATGGGCCAAAGCGCTGCGTTTGAAAGGATGTGTGTCATGTTGCAAAGCTATTCGGCCCGGTTGGTGGGCAATCAGTTGGTCTGGTTGGGCGCTGCGCCCGTGCTGGGTTCGGAGCCGCGCCAAGTCATGGTCGTGTTGGATGCAGCGCCCACGCCGCTGCCCCTGACCGACGTTCAGGCCAAAATGAACAAGGCTTGTGGCAGCCTGGGCAGCCAATCCAGAGAGGGCATCTTGGCCGAGCTGGAGCGCAGTCGCCAAGATTGGGAGCGTTGACCCCATGCCTTCGGCCCAAGCCTCGGCGTGTGCTTTTGACAGCAGCGCACTCATCCTGTTTTTGAACAATGCCTTGCCTGCACCGCATGTGCAGGCGATGCAATCGGCTTTGAATGCCAGGGCCGCCCACATGTCTGCCATTGTTCGGGCCGAGGTGTTGGCCTGGGGTGGGCATACCCCGGACACATTGGCGGTGGCCACGGATTTCCTGGATTTGTTTCAGTTGGTGCCTGTGGACCAGGCCGTGGCCAACGAGGCAGCCCGCATTCGCCGGGAACATGGCCTCAAGCTGCCCGATGCCCTGATTGCTGCCTCCGCGCTGCTGGGGCATACCACCCTGATGACAGCCAACGGCAGGGACTTCAAGCGGGTTCCTTTGCTGGCGTTGACCGAGGTTTGACGCCAACGCTGCAGGCCCCACAGATGGGCGACACGCGGCAATGCCCCCTGCCTGCGGCTGTTCCTCTGCAAGGCTACGATCGGCCGCTTTTCTGCGTTGAGGTCAGCGCGGTCAATTCCAAAGGACAGATGCCATGCTCATCCAACTCACCTACGCCAGCCGCGCCTCGTCCATGCTGGGCCCCATGGACGTGAAAGACATTTTGCGCAGCTCGCAGCGCAACAACTCGGCGCTGGGCGTGACCGGGGCGCTGTGCCTGTCCAACGGCATATTTCTGCAGCAGCTGGAAGGCGATCGCATGGTGGTCAATGAGCTGTACCACCGCATCCTCCAAGACCCCCGCCACACCGACCCCGCCGTGCTCGACTTTGCCGAGATCACCTCCCGCCGCTTCGTGTCGTGGTCCATGGGGCTGATTGCCGCCACCGAAGAGAACCGCAACATGTTTCTGAAGTATTCCAGCCGCAACAGCTTCGACCCCTACGCCATGTCGCCCTCGACCCTGCGGGCCTTTTTTGCCGAAGTGTTTGACAACGTGCGCTGGCTCAGCTGACGCGCGCCGGTCTGGCACTGAGCTGCACTGTCACTGCAGCAGCAACAGCACAGGCAGCACCGGCCGGTGGGGCCATCAGTGCCCCAACTCTGCCGTGACGAAGGTGGTGGGCAGCATGGTCCGCGACGCCATATCGGGTGTAGCCAACAGGCGCTTGTCGCCCGTGACCAGCACCAAGTCGGCCCGGGTGGCCAACAAGTCCCATAAAAACTGGTCGCCAGGGTCGGGGGCCAATGGCGGGGCCGATGGGGCGGCTCGTTGTTGGGTGGGGTCTGGTGTGGTCAGCACAATGGCGTGCTGCGCCAGCTCTTGCAGCACGGTGTCCACCTCGGCCTCGCTCAAACCATGCAGCTTGCTCAGGTGAGGCCTCAGCAGCACTGTGCGGTATTCGGCCAGCAGTGGCTCTGACAGCACAAACGAAAACGTCGCCGCCAGCATGCCGTCCAGAATGCGGGCCACGGGTGAATCGGGGCGGGACGCCAGCAAGCCCGCCACCACCACGTTGGTATCGATGACGAAATACCGACTCACGGCGCTTGGCGGCTGGCGTGTTGTTCGGACAGCGCGATGGCCATGGCATCGTCATCGCTCAGGCTGCTGCCTTGGCGGGCGCGGCGCACCAAGTCGGCCGCTTGCTCCCTGGATTTGATGCCATAAAAATCCAGGCTTTCGTCAATCAGTTGCCCGATGGTTTTGTTGCGCTGGGCGGCAGCTTCTTTCAGCGCCCGGTAGCGGGTGTCACTGAGGGTGATGGTCAGGCGGCTCATGTGGTTTCTCACATTGGTGTTTCAGCACCAATATGCTAACTCACGGCGCGCATGCGGTGTGACGTCTGCCTTCACATTCACCTCAGCAACCACACCGGCACACCCGTTTGGCTCAGCCGTGCGGTGGTGTGGCTGCGCCTGAACAGGCCGAGGCATCAACCCCGGTAGCTGGGGTCGATGCGGTCCACAATGCGTTGCAGGGCGTCAAAGGCGTCTTGCCCACCGCCAAACTTGGGGTTGAAGTTGAGCGAGTCGCGCACACAGCCTTCCAGCACGGGCACGGCAATGGCGCGGGTTTTGCCCATGCTTTGCGAGGCCAGTTGCACCTCGCAGGCGCGGTTGACCAGCCACATCAGGGCCAGCGCGTTGGCCAGGTTGAAGCCCATGACCACAGGCCCGTGGTTGCGCAGCAGCAGCACGGGTTTGCCTTCTGCGCTGGCCAAAATGCGCTGGCCTTCATCCAGGTGGACGGTGATGCCCTCGAAGTCGTGGTACGCAATCTTTCCGTACAGCTGCGCGGCGTAGAAGTTGGAAAACTCCAGCCCATCTTCCAGGCAGCACACGGCCTGGGTGGCGGTGGTGTGCACATGCATCACGCAGTGGGCCTCGGGCACCTGCTCGTGAATGGCCCCGTGGAAGGTGAAGCCTGCGGGGTTGATGGGCCAGTCGGAGTGGCCAATGATGTTGCCGCGCACATCGACCTTGACCAGGTTGGATGCGCACACCTCGGTGTAGTGCAGGCCAAAGGGGTTGATCAGAAAGTGCTGCTCAGGCCCCGGCACGCGCAGCGAAATGTGGTTGTAGATCAGCTCCGTCCAGCCCAGGTGGTCGGCAATGCGGTAGGCGGCGGCCAGTTGCACGCGGGCGGCCCATTCTTCGGGGCCGATGTGTTCAGGGCGGGGGTAGGCGGCGGTGAAGTCGGGGGGCATGTTGTCTCCTTTTTTGTGGGGGCGTGCGGGTCAGTACGGGGAGCTGACGGCGGCAGGCGCAGCGTTCGCTGGTGTGCCGCCGGGCCTCGGGGCCTTGAAGTGCGCGGCCAGGTCGGAGGCGGCCTTGACCAGCAGTGTGGTGTCCACACCCACGGCCACAAACTGCGCACCCGCGTCCAGGTACATCTGGGCCATGGCCTTGTCGGCCATCAGGATGCCAGCGGCTTTGCCTGCTGCACGCACGGTGGCGATGCCGTTGAGAATGGCTTTTTGCACCTCGGGGTGGTTGGCCTGGCCCCGGTAGCCCATGGAGGCCGACAGGTCGGCGGGGCCAAAAAACACGCCATCCACACCGTCCACCGCCGCGATGGAGCCCAGGTTTTGCAGGGCCAGCGTGGTTTCGGCCTGAACCAGCAGGCACATCTGCTCGTTGGCGTGGTGCACGTAGTCGGGCACCTGGTTCCAGCGCGAGGCCCGTGCCAGCGCCGCGCCCATGCCACGGATGCCGTCGGGCGCGTACCGGGTGGCGCTGACCATGAGCGAGGCGTGCTCGGGCGTATCGACCATGGGAATGAGCAGCGTCTGCGCGCCCACATCTAGGTACTGCTTGACCAGGGCCACGTCGCCCACCACGGGGCGAACCACGGCCTGCACGGGGTAGGGGGCCACGGCCCGCAGTTGGTCGAGCACGGTGCGGTGGTCGTTGGGCGCGTGTTCGCCGTCCAGCAGCAGCCAGTCGAAGCCGCAAGCGGCCAGTGCTTCGGCCACGTTGGCATCGGCAAAGCCGACCC
The DNA here is from genome assembly GCA_013823635.1 of Polaromonas sp. Lineage (GTDB taxonomy): Bacteria > Pseudomonadota > Gammaproteobacteria > Burkholderiales > Burkholderiaceae_C > UBA2334. The sequence goes on from PNML01000006.1 coordinate 36,533, forward strand.
AGCAGCCTATGGGTTGCTGGCCCGCTTGCAGGGCCTGTTTGAAGGTGTTGACCGGGTGGGGGATGGGCATGGGGGTTCCTTGGCAGAAAGCAAAATAGGGTCGGGGCCAGCGGGGTTCGGTGTGTGGCGTGAGGTGTGGGTGGCTTGCAAAATGGCCGCAGCTTGGTCTCAACTTGCCTGCAACGTGATCGCAGTTGATCAGGCCGGCGGGTACAGCCCACGGGTGCGGGCCATCAGGCGGGTCAGGCCCAGCAGCGCGTCCATGTGGGGGGTGGGCAGGCTCAGGTGCTGGCCAATTTCGCGCACCACGCCCAGGATGGCATCCAGCTCAATGGGGCGGCCCGCTTCCACGTCTTGCAGCATGGAGGTCTTGAACGAGCCCAGGCTGCGGGTGATGGCGTGGCGGTCTTCGGGTTGCTGGTCAATGCCGCAGCCGATGCGTTGGCCAATGGCCTGGGCTTCCCGCATCACGGCGCTGCAATGGGCGCGCACCAGCGGGTCGTCCAGAATCTGGTCGCACGGCGCGCCAGTGAGGGCAGACACCGGGTTCATGGTCATGTTGCCCCACAGCTTGAACCAGATGTCGTGCTGGATGCGCTCGGCCTGCTTAACCCCAAAACCGGCCTGCTCCAGCAGGGTGGCGATGGCCTGCACTCTGGGGGTGATACTCCCTGACGGCTCGCCAATGATGAGCTGGTTGTTTTTGATGCGCACCACCTGCCCCGGCTGAGGCGACACCGCGCTGACGTGCACCACGCAGCCCAGCACATGGGCCGTGGGCAGGGCAGCGGCGGTGAGGCCACCGGGGTCCACCGCCTGCAGTTGCAAGCCTGCGCATTCACCGCCCAGGCCGTCAAAAAACCACCAGGGCACGCCGTTCATGGCCACCAGCACCACCGTGTGGGCGGCCAGCAGGGGCTTGATCTGCTGCGCCACGCTGGGCATGGCGGGGCCTTTGACCGAAACGATCACCAGGTCTTGCGGGCCCAGTGCGGCGGCATTGTCGCTGGCGCGCAGTGGCACTGCGTGGGTGGTGCCTTCGCCGTCGGTCCATTGCAGACCGTTGCGTTGCAGGGTCGCCAGGGTCTGGCCCCGGGCCAGTGCGCTGAGGGTGATGAGCCCTGCGGGCAAGCGCGAGCCCAGCCAGGCCGCAAACACGCCCCCAATGGCCCCCACGCCGACGATGGCGACTCGGCGAATGGGTGGGAAATGGGGGGCGACTGGGGTCATGCGGGTGCTCCTGTTGGGTCAAGGCCGGGGGTGGCGTGGGGTCGCTTGGGGGGCGTGGGAGATGAACCCTCAGACGAAGCGAAACGCCAGTGTGCCCAATGGGCCAGCCGGGCTGGCGTATTCGGCCTCGAACAGGTCGCCCGCCTTGGCCGCCACGGGCCGGGTGAACGAACCCGCCAGCACCACATGGCCGGGTTGCAGGGTCTCGCCCCAGGGGGCCAGCTTGTTGGCCAGCCAGGCAATGCCCACGGCGGGGTCGCCCTGCACACCAGCCGCCAGGCCAGTTTCTTCCACCACGCCGTTCTGGCGCAGGATGGCACCGCACCAGGCGCGGTCCATGTCGCGGGGCTTGACGCGCTGTCCGCCCAGCACGATGCCTGCGTTGGCCGCGTTGTCGCTGATGGTGTCGAACACCTTGCGGGGGGCCTTGGTGTGGCGGTCGAACTGCTCGATGCGCGCGTCGATGATTTCGATGGCCGGGGTGATGTAGTCGGTGGCGTCCAGCACCTGCTCCACCGTCACGTTCGGGCCGGTCAGCGGCGCCTTGAGGATGAAGGCCAGCTCCACCTCCACGCGCGGGGCAATGAACTGACCCATGGGAATGTCCAGCACCTGGCCGGGCGTGCAGTCAAAGCGCATGAAGTCGAGCAGGGTGCCGTAGTCGGGCTCGTCGATCTGGCTGCTGATTTGCATGGCGCGGCTGGTCAGGCCAATTTTGTGGCCTATCACCTGGGCACCCGTCTCCATCTGCTGGGCCACCCAGGCGCGGCTGACGCGGTAGCCGTCCTGGAGTGTCATGCCGGGAAAGCGCTTGGAGAAGTGCTCCACCGGCACGCGGGTGGTTTGCGACCGCTGCAGTTCAGCGGCCAGCTGGGCAATGTGGGTGTCGTCAAGCATGGGTGTGTGTTGGAAGGTGTCAGGGTTTTTTGAACAGGGGGTGCAGCGAGCTGGTTTTGGCGTCGAACACTTCGGGGCCTTCGTCAATTTGCAGCGTCACGCCAATGTGTTGGTGGGCCAGTTGGGGCTCGAAATGGGATCTGGCGCATGCCAGCAAAGCGTTTCCAGCTACAGAATGTGTGCTGGGTGAGCGACCCCGGCCCATGCGCAGGTTGAGGTACACAAAGCCGTAGTCGCCACTGCCCCCCGCCGCCCGACCGGCCGCGCCACCATCGGCCACGGCAAAGTGCGGGGCAGGGTAGGCCAGCACGCGCACGCCCCCAGGGGGGAACACGGGCTGGCCTGCCTCGTCGCGCACAGCCAGCATGGTGTCAGCCAGGCTGCGACACAGGGCGGTCATGTCGGTGCCGCCCTCGGCCACCGGTCGGTCAAGGTTGGCCGTGTACAGAATGACGAGGTGGGGCATGGTGTGGCGCCTCGCGCACTCAGAGCCGGGTGGCCACCGATGTGTAGCCGTCGGCGGCCGAAGCCACGGCCTGGGGGATGTCGCGGCCCGTGACCGGTGTGACCGGGAAGATGGCGTTGATTTGCCCCGTGCCCGATGCCCCAAAGTACGGCGTCACCACCTCGGCCCGGCCGTCGTATTCGCTCCAGCCCAGGGCACCCACCATCATGGCGGTGTCGTGCATGAAGCCTTCGCCGTGGCCTTTGCTGGCGTACTCGGGCAGCATGCCGCAGAAGTCTTTCCACTGGCCGGTTTTCCACATCTCGACCACGCGGCCATCCAACTGCTCCAGGAACGGACTCCAGATTTTGAAGGCGTATTCGGGGGCCAAACCGTTTTGGGCAAACCGGTGGCTCAAACTGCCGCTGGCCAGAAAGGCCACGGTGCCGTCGTAATGCTGTTCAATGGCCTGGCGCATGGCCCAACCCAATCGGACGCTATCGTTCAAATAGTGCACGGTGCACATGGCAGACACGGAAATGACCTTGAAGTGCTGGTCGGCGTTCATGTAGCGCAGCGGCACCAGGGTGCCGTACTCGGGGTCCAGGCTGGTGGCGTGGTGGGCCAGGGTTTCCACACCATGCTCCACACACACCTTGGCCAGCAGTTGGCCCAGCTCGGGGTTGCCCGGGCACTCAAACGGCATGTTCGCAATGAAGTGGGGCAGCTCGTTGCTGGTGTAGTTGCCCTTGAAGTGCGGCGCGCAGTTGATGTGGTAGTTGGCGTTCACCAGCCAGTGGGTGTCGAACACCACCAGGGTGTCCACGCCCAATTCGCGGCAGCGGCGGCTGATTTCGTGGTGACCGTCAATCGCGTCCTGGCGCGTGCCCTTGCGCGGGCCGTCCAGCTCGCTGAGGTACATGCTGGGCACGTGGGTGATTTTGGCAACGAGGGCGAGTTTTCCCATGGGGTGTCTCCTTATTTTGGGTGTGCTTTTTTCAACAGATCGGACACTTGTTGAGGTGTGCGGAGTTGGCCGTGTGCATGTATGACGGAGTGGCAGTTTGGGCAAACCGGGACAAGGTCTTTTATGGGGTCTACCGTGTGCGGACCATCTGTCTGAGATAGGGGATTCAGGTGGTGAACGTGGACGCAGTTACTGAACTCTGGCCCGTAGATTTGTCCCATGTCCAAGCCGCATGCCACACATGCTTTTCCATGGGCACTCAGACACTCTGCGCGTGCCAAGGCGTTGCGATCGCGAACGATGTTCAACGCGTGCGATGTGGAGCCCTCCGAAAGAGGAGGCATGTCGCATGGTTCGTCGGACGTGAGGAAGTTGTTTTCAAGCAGGCTCGGTTTTTGAAGAAATTCGACGACTTCCGGGCGCAGTTCCCATGGGAAGCCTTTCACGAGTCCGCTAGAACCCTGCCGCGCCAATACTTGCCAAGGTTTTGCGAAATCTGTGGTGACTGGGTGAGGCGATGCGCGGACGATTGCTTTCAGAACACGTTCGCCAACATTGGCGAAAAGTGCGTTGACTGTCAGGTGATGAATTCCCATCTGCTTTGCAATTGCACCTGCGTTGATCGTGTGGTTCGGTGCGTGTACGAGAACTTGCAAAATTTCAAGCTGCTGGATTGAAAGTTCTGGCAGCACTGTCGCCAGCGCAGCGTGGAATTGCTCGATGGTCAATTGTTGTGGCGTGTTCATGGGTCTGTCCCCGTCGTTCAAGGGCAAATCAGTTGGATGCCGGGGAAATACGCGCGGTAGCGCGCAGCGTCTCGTGTCAGGAGCGGCCAGCCCTCGACTTGGGCCTGGGCACCGATGAAAAAATCGGGCAGCACGCCGGTGCGGGTGCCGCCGCGTTGGCGGTAGGTGCGAAATGCCAGACCCGCCAGGTGTGCACCTGCACGTGAAATGTCTTGCGTGCGAATGCCCAGTGCATCCAAAAAACCATCCAGGTTGCTGGGTTCACCGGGGTGTCCGGCCAGCTCGGCATAGACCACCATGTTGGTCATCAGGCCAGTGCTTTTCTTCCCCGCGTGCAGTTGCCGAAGCGACCAGGGCATCCACTGCGCATCGGCCTTGTAGATGTCCAGCAAGACATTGGTATCGACCAAGATCATGGCTTGTTCCAATCGTCGCCACGGGTGATGGCCATCCACTCGTCGGTACTGGGCCCACCCTTGGCAATGCCAATGAACGCCCGAATCGGGTCGTCGGGCGCGAGAAAGGACAGGTCGGGTTCTGCGGGCGGCGGCGCTGGCGCGGCCTGGGCCTCGGCGGCGACCAGGTATTCAGCCAATGCTTCTTGAACCACTGCCGATTTGCTCAGCTGGTGGGCGTTGCAGTAGCGGATCAGGTCGCGCTCAATCTGGGCGGGCAATCGAACAGACAGCATGGGGTTCTCCTTGTCATACAAATGGAATTTCAGTGTATGACAAACTTTGTTTTTGTCATACAAGAAACCCGACTTGTGTCACACACCCCAATGGGGAATGTGGTGGTGGCCCAGGCTCACGGCCACGTTTTTGGGTTCGCAAAACACCTCGTAGCTCCAGGTGCCGCCTTCGCGCCCGGTGCCGCTGGCCTTGGTGCCGCCAAAGGGCTGGCGCAGGTCGCGCACGTTCTGGCTGTTGACAAAGCACATACCCGCCTCGACGGCGGCGGCCACGCGGTGGGCTTTGCCGAGGTTCTCGGTCCACACGTAGCTGGACAGGCCGTAGGCAATGTCGTTGGCCAGTTCAATGGCGTGGGCTTCGTCCTTGAATGGAATCAGGCAGGCCACGGGGCCAAAAATTTCTTCCTGGGCAATGCGCATGCGGTTGTCCACGTCGGCAAACACGGTGGGCCAGACAAAGTTGCCTTTTTGCAGGTCGCCTGCCAGTTCGGGGGCGTAGCTGGGCCGGTCAATGCCGCCGCACAGCAGCGTGGCGCCTTCTTTCGGGCCCAGCGCTATGTAGCTGCGCACCTTGGCCAGGTGGGCCTGGCTGATCATGGGGCCGACGATAGTTTGTTCAGCCAGCGGGTCGCCCACGGTGATGCGTTTGGCGCGTTCGGCAAATTTGGCCGCGAAGTCGGCGTAAATGCTTTGCTGCACCAGGATGCGGCTGCCGGCGGTGCAACGCTCGCCGTTGTTGGAAAAGATCATGAAGATGGCCGCGTCCAGCGCGCGGTCGAGTTCGGCGTCTTCAAAAATGACGAAGGGGCTTTTGCCGCCCAGCTCCATGCTGAATTTTTTGAGACCCGCCGCCTTCACGATGCGGTTGCCCGTGGCGGTGGAGCCGGTGAAGCTGATGGCCCGCACATCGGGGTGGGCGCACAGCGGTTCGCCCGCTGGTTGGCCAAAGCCGTGCACCACGTTCAACACGCCTGCGGGCACACCGGCTTCCAGGGCCAGGCTTCCTAAGCGCGCGGCGGTCATGGGCGACAGCTCGCTCATTTTCAGGACCGCCGTGTTGCCAAAGGCCAGGCAGGGTGCCACTTTCCAAGTGGCCGTCATGAAGGGCACGTTCCACGGGCTGATGAGCGCGCACACGCCCACGGGGTGGAACAAGGTGTAGTTCAGGTGCGTGGGTGTGGGGTAGGTGTGGCCGTCCACGCGGGTGCACATTTCGGCAAAGTAGCTGAAGTTGTCAGCCGCACGGGGAATGAGCTGCTTGCCCGTTTGGCTGATGCTTTGGCCGGTGTCTTTGGTTTCGGTTTGGGCAATCTCGGGCACGTGCTGGGCAATCAGCTCGCCCAGCTTGCGCATGATCTTGGCGCGCTCGGTGGCGGGGCGGCCTGCCCAGGCCGGAAAGGCGTCTTTGGCGGCCTGCACGGCGGCGTTCACTTCCGCCTCGGTGCCGCTGGCCACTTCGGCCAGCACGTCTTGCGTGGCGGGGTTGACGGTTTCGAAACAGTCGTTGGACGCAACGTGTTGGCCGTTGATCAGGTGGTTGATGCGCATGGTTTTATCAATTCAATAGCTGGAAAATGTTGATGGACAAGCGCTGTAGCACTTAAACACTAAAAATTGAGTCGCTGACGAGGGTATTGACCAGTCGGCCAATGCCGTCGATCTCGGTCACCACTTCGTCGCCCGCGTTCACGTTCACCACGCCGTCGGGCGTGCCGGTCAGGATCACGTCGCCGGGTTGCAGCGTCATGAAGCCGCTGAGGTAGGCGATGAGGGCGGGGATGTCCGAAATCAGGTCAGCCGTGTTGCCTTGCTGGGTCACCACACCGTTGACCTGGGTGCGCAGCGCTAGGTGGTGCGGGTTGGGCACGGCCGAGGCAGGCACAAACCAGGGGCCGAGCACGGTGCAGCCGTCGCGGTTTTTGACGCGCAGGTTGGGGCGGTAGTAGTTTTCCAGGTAGTCGCGGATGGCGTAGTCGTTGGCCACGGTGTAGCCCGCCACGTACTGCATGGCCTCTTCGGGCCGCACGCTTTTGGCGGTGCGCCCAATGACCACGGCCAGCTCGCACTCGTAGTGCATGAAGGCCACGCCGTCGGGGCGGCGGGTCTGGCCCCGGTGGCCGATGACGGCGCTGGCGCTTTTCAAAAAAGCCAGGGGCTCGTCTTGCGTGGTGACGGTCAGTTCTTTGGACAACTCTTTGACATGGTCGGCGTAGTTCAGGCCCAGCGCAATGACGGTGCCCACCTCGAACGGGGGCAGCCACACCACCTCCGCCTCGGCCAGCACACGGCCATCGGCCAGTTGCACGCCGTGGGGGTGTTCGGTGGCGGTGTGGATGGCACCGCCGTAGGCCACCCGGGCTGTCTTGGCCACGCTGGCCGCATGGATGGGTTGGGCGCGGTTGCTTTCAGCGGCGGGCGCAGCTTCGGCCACCAGCGTGTGTTCCAACTGGCCTATGCCTTCAATGGTGATGCGCACCCGCTGCCCGGCGCGGGCACGCGGCGCACCGGCGGCCACGCCCACAGCCAGCACATCGCCGGGGTGCAGGGTCATGAACTCGGTCACGTCCGCCAGCAGTTGCGCCACGGGGCGGATGAGCCCTGCCGTGCTGCTGCGGTGGACCACCTCACCATCCAACGCCACGGTGATGGCCAGGTTGTCCGGGTCAATGGTGTCATTCGCCACCACCTCGCCCATCGGACAAAACCCGTCGCGGCACTTGAAGCGCATGGATGGCCGGTACACGGCGGTGTGCGGCACGCTGATGTCGTTCATCACCACATAGCCCGCCACAAAGCTCAGGGCATTGGCCGCGCTGACGCGGCAGGCGGTGCGGCCAATGACCAGGCCCAGCGTGGCCCCCATTTCCAGCTCGGGCGCATCGGCTGGCACCACCACGGCGTCCCCAGTTTGGGCCCAGGTGTTGCGGGGCTTGATGTACAGGATGGGCGCTTTGGGCGGGGCCTTGTAGGGCGCGGCGTGCACCTGTTCGCCCAAGGCGGCCAGGGCGTCGCGGTGGTTGAGCAGGGTGCCGTACACCGTGCCACGTGGCGGAGTGTGGGGGAGGGTATGCATGCCGGGTGGGGGGATAATTGCTAATATGTGTGTAATTTAATCACTCACATGTGAGTATGTCAACGCATTGCGCATCAGGGTATTCCCGCTACAGTCCGTTCGAACTTTTACCGCCACACGCCATGACCAGCCCACTTCGGCACCGCAACCTGCCCCAGCTCATGCTCCAGTCGCGCGAGGCGCTGATGCAGCGTTTCCGCCCCATGCTCAACGACCACGGGGTGACCGAGCAGCAGTGGCGCATCCTGCGGGCGTTGTTGCAGGAAGACGGCCTGGAGCCGCGCCAGTTGTGCGAGCGCTGCCTGATCTCCAGCCCCAGCATTGCCGGTGTGCTGGCGCGCATGGAGGAGGCCGGCTTCATCCGGCGCGAGCGCATGGCGCATGACCAGCGCCGCGTCAGGGTCACGCTCACGCCCCAGGCACAGGCCATGGGCGACGCCATGGCGCCGCTGGTGGAGCAGCAATACGCCGAATTGGAAGCCCTGGTGGGCGTGGCCGCTTTGCAGCAGGTGTACGACGCGCTGGACACCTTGCTGCACAAGCTGGATGCGTCCGGCGGCACGGCGGCCGATGCCCTGCGGGAGGTTGACGACGCAGTGCTTGCCCCAACCCCATCCAGGCGTTGAACCGACCTCACCCCATGAAGCGGTGGGTTCCTGGGCAAGTCGTGCCAGCGGCCATCGCTGGCTTGGCCCAGCGTTGACATCGGTGTAGCTGGCGTTGTCAGTCCACTGGGCACAACTGCGCCTGTATTTGTCTGACAATAAATAATATTTCAATTAACTTGTAAACCAAGTACACTTTGTTTCGAACACTTGATGGGTTGTAAGAGATGTGCTCACCGCACAAACAACTGCACGAGCATGTTCGACAGCAGCACACACAACGGAGACATTTCATGCAACGCAGACACCTCATTGCCGCCTGCTTGGCGGTGGCCGTACCGCTGGGCGCATCCGCCCAAGCGGCCTTTCCCAGCAAGCCCATCAGCATCGTGGTGCCCGCCACGCCGGGTGGGGCCATCGACCTGACCGCGCGGCTGATTGGGGCCAAGGTGGGTGCCGCGTTCAACCAGGCGGTGTCCGTCGAAAACCTGGGCGGTGCCGGTGGCACCCTGGGCACCGACAAGGTGGCCAAGGCCGCGCCCGATGGTCACGCCATGGTGTTGGTGGCCAGCAGCCACGCCATCAACCCCAGTCTGTACAAAAAGCTGCCGTTTGACACGATCAAGAGCTTTGAGCCCGTGATGCACACGCACACCGTGCCACTCGTTTTGGTGGTCAGCAACGGCGTGCCCGCACGCACCCTGCCAGAGTTGATTGCCTACCTCAAAGCCAACCCAGGCAAGCACAGCTTTGCTTCCAGTGGCAAGGGCGGCGCACCGCACATGTCGGGCGAACTGTTCAAGGCCATGGCTGGTGTGGACCTGATCCATGTGCCCTACAAGGGCAGCACCGCCGCGCACACCGACCTGATTGCAGGCCGCGTTGACTTGATGTTTGACACCGTGGCTGCCATTTCAGGGCAAGTCAAAGGTGGCAATGTGCGCGCTTTGGCCGTGACCACGGCAACGCGCTCAGGCGTTTTTCCCGATTTGCCCACCATGGCAGAGGCGGGCTTGAAAGGTTACGAAACCAGCACCTGGGGTGGCTTGTTGGCCCCAGCGGGCACGCCGAAAGAAGTGGTGGCCAAGCTCAACGCCGAAGCCAACAAGGCGCTGGCCGCCGCAGACACGCGCGAAAAATTGGCCGCAGCAGGCATAGAGCCCGCTGGTGGCACGCCCGCGCAATTTGCCGCTTTTATCCAGAGCGAAATGGCACGCTGGGCCAAGGTCGCCAAAGCCGCGGGTCTTGAGCCCGAGTAAGCCCCCCACCCTTAGGCTCCTTTTTTGTAACCACTTGTCAGCCAAGTAAACCTTTGCAGTCTGTTCCAACGCGCGAAAGCCGTTGGGCGGCTGCCCACCACCCAAGGCCCCACGATGAAAACCACCCCCGTCACGCCCGCAGACTTGGCCCGTTCGGTCATCGCCGTGCCCCCACTGGCGCGCCACGCCGATTACTCGCTCAACACCGATGCCAACCAAGCCCTGATTGCCAGCATGGAGGCGGGTGGCATTCGCAGCCTGATGTACGGCGGCAACGCCAACTTTTACCACCTGCCATTGGCCGACTACGCCTCGACGGTGGACTTTTTGGCCGATGCCGCAGGCGCCGACACCTGGCTGCTGCCTTCCGTCGGCCCCGACTACGGAAAAATGATGGACCAGGCCGCCGTTCTGAAAACCCGAGCCTTCCCCACGGCCATGCTGTTGCCCATGGCCTTTCCCTACACCGACGAGGGCCTGGGCATAGGCGTGCGCCGCTTCACCGATGCCCTGGGCAAGCCCGCGGTGCTTTACCTCAAGACCAACAACTACATCGCCCCCGCCACCTTGGCTTCGCTGATTGAGGAGGGTCGCATTGCCGCTGTGAAGTACGCCGTGGTGTTGGATGACCCCTTGAACGACCCCTACCTGCGTGCGTTGCTGGCAGCAGTGGACAGCCAGTACATCGTCAGCGGCATTGGCGAGCGCCCGGCCATCATCCACATGCGCGACTTTGGGCTGCGCAGTTTCACCACCGGCTCTGGTGTGGTGGGGCCACGCGGTTCCATGGCGCTGCTGGCCCTGCTTAAAGCAGGCGACTACGCAGCCGCCGCCGAGATGCGCGAGCGCTACATCCCCTTGGAAGACCAGCGCGATGGCATCAGCCCCATCCGCGTGCTGCACGAGGCTGTGACCCTGTCTGGCATTGCCGACATGGGGCCGTTGCTGCCGCTGTTGACCGGGTTGACCGAGTCGCAACGGCAAACGCTGGCGCCCATCGCCCAGCACCTGCTGGCGCTGGATCAGGCACTGGCCACCGCCCAGGCCTGAAGCCACGCTTGCCCTTCACCACCCACAACAAACAGAGACAAACACCACCATGACACTGCCGAACCTTTTTTTGCGCGCCCTGGGCGTGACCGCATTGACCTTGGCCGCGTGCAGCGCACTGGCCCAAACTTACCCCACCCGCACGGTCACCGTTGTGGTGCCGTTTTCGCCCGGCGGCGGCAGCGACACCGGTGCGCGCATGTTGGCGCAGAAGTTGTCTGAGAAGTGGGGGCAGTCCGTCATTGTGGAAAACAAGGCGGGTGCCGCTGGCATGGTGGGGGCCGACCACGTGTCCAAGGCCAAGCCAGATGGCTACACGCTGCTGGTGGGCAACATTGGCACCCAGGCCATCAACGGTTCGCTGTACAAAAAAATGGCTTACGACCCAGTGAATGGCTTTGCCCCCATCAGCCTGATTGCCGAGCTGCCGCTGGTCATGCTGGTGCACCCTTCTGTGCCCGCCAAAAACCCGCAGGAGCTGATTGCCCACGTCAAGGCCAACCCCGGCAAGGTGTCTTACAGCAGCTCGGGCGCGGGCAGCTCGCTGCACCTGGCGGCCGAGCTGTTTCAGGCGCAAAGCGGCACCCAGTTGCTGCACGTGCCCTACAAGGGCAGTGGCGCGGCCATGGCCGATTTGTTGGCCGGGCACGTGAACATGTCGGTGACCACCGTGCTGGAGAGCTCTGCCCAGGTCAAATCGGGCAAGGTGCGGGCCATTGCACTCACGGGCGCCAGCCGCTCCAATGCTTTGCCCGATGTGCCTACGCTGGCCGAGTCTGGCTTGCCGGGCTTCAACTCCATCTCCTGGATAGGCCTGCTGGCTCCAGCGGGCACGCCCGATGCCCTGGTCGAAAAAATATCGGCCGACGTGCGCGAGGTCATGGCCAGCGACGAACTCAAGCGTCGCTTCGTCGAACAAGGCGCGGTGCCCGCTCCCAACACCCCCGCGCAATTCCGTGCGCTGATTGACAGCGACCGCAAACGCTACGCCCAAATCATTCACGACAAGGGCATCACCAGCGAGTGAACGGAGCGTGAGGTGCGAGGCAAGGGTGTCATAGTTGTGCCTTGCCCACTCTCCCCACCGAAGCCATGGCCCGCCGCGCAATGACCCAAACCCCGCCTGCAAGCACCCCTGTTACCGAGGCCGCTGGCGCCCCCCTTCAACCCGTTGACGACGGCCTGGCGCTGGTGCTGGAGCCCAGTCAGCGAGGCCGCTTGTCGGACCAGCTGTATGGCCAGGTGTTTGACCAAATCACCTCCGGCAAGCTCAAAGTGGGGGCACAGCTGCCTTCTGAAATGGAGATATCGGAACGCTTTGGCGTGTCGCGCCCCGTGGTGCGCGAAGCCCTGATGCGCTTGCGCGCCGATGGGCTGATCACCTCGCACCAAGGTCTGGGCACCTTTGTCAGCCACCAGCCGCCCACCCGCGTCAAAACCTTGGCCAAGGCGCAAGACATTGCGTCTTACCTGCGGTGCCAGGAGGTGCGCATTGCCTTGGAGGGCGATGCCGCCCGCCTGGCTGCCGAACGCCACACCGCCGACCAATTCGCCGCTGTGTTGGCCGCCCATGAGGCCTTTGCCGAAGGGGTGCACAGCGGCAAGTTGTCGCCCGAGGCCGACTTGGCCTTTCACGCCTGCATTGCCGAAGCCAGCGGCAACGACTTTCACGCCAGCTTGCTGCAAAGCATTCACGAAGCCATGACTGGCCTGATGCGCCTGACCCTGGGCCTGACCGGCACGGCCTCGCGCAAGCGGGCCTTGGCGGTGTTGGAAGAACACGTGGCCATTGTGGAGGCCATCCGTGCGCGCGATACCGACGGCGCACGCACCGCCATGCAGTTTCATTTGAGCCAGGCGCGCCGCCGCCTGGTGGACGGACGCAGGCAACGTTAGCCAACCCCCATTTTTTGAGAACCACACCCATGCACCCACACCACAGCACGCCCGACAACATTCGCACCGCCTGCGCCGCCGCCCAGGCCGCTGCAGCCGACTTTGCCGCGCAGCCGCTGGCCAGCCGTGCAGCCCTGCTGCGTGCCTTGGCCAACGCGCTGGAGGCCCACCGCCAGCCGCTGGTGGCCCTGGCCGACCGTGAAACCGCGTTGGGCCCCGTGCGCTTGAACGGCGAACTGGATCGCACCTGCTTTCAACTGCGCGGCTTTGCCGAGCAGGTGGAGGCGGGTGCGGCCCAGCCTGTGCAAGACGACCCGGCTGTCGCAGGTGCGCCCCCTGCTGGCCGCCCCCACCTGACCCGCGTGCACATGGCCCTGGGGCCGGTGGCCATGTTCGCGGCCAGCAACTTCCCCTTTGCCTTCAGCGTGCTGGGTGGCGACACCGCCGCAGCGCTGGCCGCCGGTTGCCCGGTGGTGGTCAAGGCCCACCCTGGCCACCCCCAGTTATCGCGCGATGTGTTCGCGTTGGCCGCTGACTGCCTGAACACGCTGGGGTTGAACCCCGGCGTGCTGCAACTGGTGCAAGGCGCAGGCATTGAGGTGGGCGTGGCGCTGGTGCGCGACCCCACCATTGAGGCCGTGGCCTTCACCGGCAGCCAGCGCGGTGGTGTGGCGCTGTGGCAAGAGGCCAATGCCCGCCCGCGCCCCATTCCGTTTTATGGCGAGTTGGGTTCCATCAACCCCGTGGTGGCCTTGCCGTCGGCGTTGGCCACGCAAAGCCAGGCGTTGGCCACGGCGCTGGCCGCCAGCATCACACTGGGTTGCGGGCAGTTTTGCACCAGCCCAGGCGTGCTGGTGGTGCACCACGACGACGCTGGCCAAGCCTTTGTGCGCCAGTTGGCCGAAGCGCTGACCCTGAGCCGGCCCCACGCCATGCTGCACAGCGGCATTCGGGCTGGGTTTGACGCTGGCGTGGCGCGGCTGCAAAGCCGGGGTGGCGTGACCACGGTGCTGGCCGCCCCGGCCCGTGAGCCGTCACCCGGTGCCCATTTGTTTGCCACCGAAGCAGCCACCTTTGTGGCCGATGCCGTGCTGCAAGAGGAGGTGTTTGGCCCCGCCTGCTTGGTGGTTTGGGTGCGCGACCTGGACGAAACCTTGCAAGTGCTTCAAGCCGTGCGGGGCAGCCTGACGGCCACGCTGTGGGGTGCCGATGCCGACACCGCCGACAACCGCCGTTTGGTGCGTGCGGCGCAGGCCATGGCTGGCCGGGTGCTGTTTGCAGGCTTGCCCACCGGCGTGGCCGTGACGGCGGCACAGCAACATGGCGGGCCGTGGCCCTCGTCCACCCACGCCTTCAGCACCAGCGTGGGCTACGCGGCACTGGCGCGCTTTCTGCGCCCCGTGGCATTGCAAGACGCACCCGAATGGTTGCTGCAAGCCAAGGGCCAAGCCTGAGCCAGGGCCCGTGCCTGGTGCGTGATCCGGTGTCTGACGCAGGCGCGTTGAGCGCAGCCTGGGCACCACTGTGGGGCTGATCGGCCAGTGGTTCAGGTCTTCTTTTTCAGCTTGTCCCAGTCGCGCAGGGTTTGTTGCAAGCGGTTTTTGGCGTTGGTGTGGGCGGTGCTGAAAACTTGGGTCATCCGCACCCGCAAGTCGGCAGCGGGGGCAGGCGCCCCGGCGGCCTTCAGGTGGTCAATCACCAGCATCACGGTTTGGAAGCTCCCGGATTCGGCCGCGACCTTCAGCATGCCCTGGCCACCGGCGGTGGTGTCCAGCACGTTGGCGCCGTGGTCCAGCAGGTACTGAACCAGCCCCTGCTTGCCTTGCGCGCAGGCCCAGTGCAGCGGGACCAGTCCATCGGCCAGGCGGGCGTTGAAGTCGGCACCGGGGGCCAGGTCTTCGGGGGCCAGTGGCCAGCCCGAAGCCTTGATCATTTGCTGTGTTTTCCAGTCGGTCATGGGCTGTGGTGTGTGGGGGAGGGCGCATGGTACCTGCCTGGCGTGCGCCCTCATGGTGGGCCCGCCGGTGGGATCAGCCCTGACCGACGGCCTTGGCCTCCAGCGGCAACCCGGCGGCTTGCCAGCCGTCGAGGCCACCGTGCAGGTAGCGCGCGTTCAGGCCTGCCGCGCGCAGGCGCGTCGCGGTGGCGCGGCTCACCTCGTGCCCATGGACGCAATACACCACGATGTCTCGGTCGGTGGGCAATTCGTTGGCCCACTGCGCCACCGTCGCCGGGTTGCGCCAGTGCGCGCCCACCAGCCGGTTGGGGGCGGCGTGGAACACGGCGTCCCGCCGCACATCGATCAGCAAGGCATCGCCACCGCTGGCCAACTCTGCGGGGGTGGCACCGAAGGCTTCGCTGCAGTCGTGCACGGCCTGCTGGTAGCGCTCGTACACCTCAGGCCAGCGGATGCCGCCCAAAAATGCCTCCACATACCGGTCCGCTGCCACGTCAACGTCCTGATGGGGCGGATGGGGGTGCCAATCCAGCGCCAGCAGCGGCAGGCCACCTGCCAGGGCTTGGTCAGCTGCCCACTGGTTGACCAGCGCGCCGGTGTGCGGCTGGAACACCAGCAGCAGCTGGCCTGAACCACCGGCCCGGGCTTTGCCCATGGCCACGAAGTCGTCGCGCCAGCGCTCGGCGCTGCCAAAGTTGGCCATCAGTGCCAGTGCCATGGCGGGGGGCATGGGCTGGCCGTTGCTGTTGCAGGGGTTCATGTCAAAGGACTCCAAATAAGTGGGTGGGGGAAAACTTCAGCGCCAGCCCGGCCAGGGCCGAAGCCAGCACCACCGGAATGACGCCCATGCGCCAGCGAAACAGCGCCACCGCCGCGCCCACCCCGATGGCGGCTGAGCCCCAGGCAAATGGCCCACCCCACCCCTGCGGCCACAGCACATGGAGGGCAAAAAACAGCGCCAGGTTGACGATGACCCCCACCACCGCCGCCGTGATGCCGGTCAGCGGTGCGGTGAAGGCCAACTTGCCATGGGTGGATTCGATGAACGGGGCACCCAGGAAAATGAACATGAACGAGGGCAGGAAGGTGAAAAACGTCACCACCGTGGCGGCCAGCACGCCCGACAGCACCAGCGCGTCGGGCCCCAGAATGGCCTTGGTCCAGCCACCCACAAAGCCGACAAACGACACCACCATGATCAACGGGCCGGGCGTGGTTTCGCCCAGGGCCAGGCCGTCCATCATCTGCGGCGCGGTGAGCCACTGGAAATGCTCCACCCCGCCCTGAAACACGTAGGGCAGCACGGCATAGGCGCCACCAAAGGTCAGCAGCGCCGCCTTGGTGAAAAACCAGGCCATCTGGGTCAGCACGGCGTCGGTGCCCAGGGTCAGCGCCAGCGCGGCCATGGCCAGCGCCCACAGCGCCAGGCACACAACCAGCACCCGGCCAAAGCGCGCCCAGCTGAAGCGGGCGTGGGCCGGGGTGGGGGTGTCGTCGTCAATGAGGGCGGGGGCATGCGCCCGCATCGGGGTGGCGCCACCGCCCCCACCGTGCCCCCCACCGGCGGCAAAGCTGGCGGGCGACACGCGTGCGCCCAGGTAGCCCGCCACCGCAGCCGCCAGCACAATGAGCGGAAACGGCAGCTTCAGGGCAAACATGGCCAAAAACGCGGCCACGGCAATGGCCCACAGCCAGGCGTTTTTCAGCGAGCGCGAACCCACGCGCCACGCTGCGTGCACCACCAGCGCCGTGACGGCGGGCTTGATGCCGTCAAACGCCCCCGCGATGGCGGGCAGGTGTCCATGGGCCATGTACACCCACGACAACCCCACCAGAATGAACAGCGACGGCAGCACAAACAGCACGCCCGCCACCACGCCACCCCAGGTGCGGTGCAACAGCCAGCCCAGGTAAATGGCCAGTTGCTGGGCCTCGGGGCCGGGCAGCAGCATGCAGTAGTTCAGCGCGTGCAGAAAGCGGCGCTCCGAGATCCAGCGCTGGCGCTCCACCAGGTCCTGGTGCATCAGCGCAATCTGCCCGGCCGGGCCACCGAAGCTGATGAAGCCCAGCTTCAGCCAGTACCAGAATGCGGCACCGAATGTCAGGGCAGCGGGTGCGGGTACCGGCGGTGGGGTGGATGAGGTTGGAGCGTCGGGGGAGGTGGTGGACGGTGTCATGGGTGGGCCTTCAGCGCGGCGTACAGCGCGTCGAACAAGGGGCAGCAGGCGACCAGCAGCGTGTCGTCGGTGGGGTGCTGGGTTTGCAGGCCACGCACCAGCGTTTCCACGCCGGGGGCCTCGTCGACCGGGGTGCCACCCACGTCGATGCAGTGCACCAGTGCGCCCAGGCGCTGCAGGCCAGGGTCGGTGTCCAGCCCGAAGCTGTGGGTCAGCACCTCAAACGTCACCCGGTTGCCCACGTGGCTGAAGCGGGCGTGGTCAAAGTCGTAGCCCAGTGCGGTGGGCGGGCACTGCGCGGGGTCGTCCAGCCAAACAAAAGTGGGTGACGCGTCGATGAAGCGCTGAATCAGCCAGGCACTGGCCAGCCGGTCCACCCACGGCCTGCGCCGCGTGGCCCAGGTCTGGCCCTGAAAGTCGCCCAGGGGCAGGCGTTCAATGGACACGGTGCTGGCCTGTGGCTCGCCGGGGGACAGGTGGCGCAGCACCTTGTCTTGCAGGTCGCGCAGCGCATAGGCGGCCTGTTCGCCCGCCGCGCCGGGGAAAAAATCGGTGGCCTGGAGGGCGTGCAACTGGTGTTCCAGGCTGCGCAGGGTTTTTTTCAGCTCGGCTTCGCTGGCCGTGGGCAGGGCTTGGTGCGCCTCGGCCACGGACTGGCGCAGCTCGGCGTACAGGTCGGCCCGGTCGAACAGGGCCTGAAAGGCTTGTTCCTGCGCGGCGTCCCTGGCCTGCACCTCCAGCAGGTGGGCCTCGGCGCCGCTGGCCCGGATCAGGCCCTCCACCTCCCACAGCGCGGGCGCGGTGGGGGCGAACGCGGGCAGCAGGTGCACGCCCTCGCGCAAGGGGCCAGCGCCCGTGGCCTTGAGGGCACGCCACACCCGCACGCGCAAGGCGCTGGGGTGGCTGGGCAGGGTGGCGGTGAGGAGGAGCCAAGGTGTCATGTAACGATTATCACGCTGTGTGATGAATACAACAGAATATGTTTTGCCGACCGACGGATCGTCCAACGGGTGCGCCAACCGGTGCACCGGCCACACCCAACACCGGTTGCCCTAACTGGTCAACTTCATTGACCTGGAGATGGAGCGCGAGTGAAGCGTGCGACGTGCTTGTGCGTCATGATGTGCACACCCCTTGCCGAAGCTCGAAGGAAACACCCATGGACACCCTGAACCACCGCTTTCACGACCTGTTTGCCCAGCTGGGCCTGCCCTGCAGCGACGCGGACATTCAGCGCTTCATCGAAACCCATGCGCCATTGGCCGGTGAGGTGCGCCTGCACGAGGCCCCGTTCTGGTCGGTGGCCCAGGCCGCCTTTTTGCGCGACGCCGTGCAGCAAGATTCCGACTGGGCCGAGCTGGCCGACCAGTTGAGCCAGTCGCTGCGAGCGCCGGAGCCCCAGGCATGAGTGCTGCGCACGGCCATGACCATGGGCACGACCACGACCACGACCACGGCCACGATCATTCAGGCCACCACCACCCCGCGCCCGCCAACTTCAACCGGGCGTTTGCCATTGGCATTGCGCTGAACCTGGGGTTTGTGGGCATTGAGGGGTTTTACGGTTGGCGCATCAATTCGCTGGCGCTGCTGGCCGATGCCGGGCACAACCTCAGCGACGTGGCTGGGCTGGTGCTGGCCTGGGGCGGCGCGCTGGCCGGTCGCTTGCGGCCCGACCTGCGCCACACCTATGGCTGGAAGCGCGCCAGCATCCTGGCCGCGTTGGCCAACGCCCTGTTGTTGTTGGTGGCCATGGGCTCGCTGGCCTGGGAGGCGCTGGACCGCCTGGGTTCTCCCGAGGCCACCCAGGGCTGGACCATCATCGCTGTGGCCGGGGTGGGCATCGTGGTCAACACGGCCACGGCTCTGCTGTTCATGGGCGGTGGCAAGGGCGACCTCAACATCCGCGGGGCGTTTTTGCACATGGCCGCCGACGCCCTGGTGTCGCTGGGTGTGGTGCTGGGCGGGGCGCTGTACCTGTGGCAAGGCTGGGGCTGGATAGACCCGGTCATGAGCCTGCTCATTGCCGCCGTCATCGTGGTGGGCACCTGGGGGTTGTTCCGGCAGTCCTTGCACCTGATGTTCGACGGCGTGCCCGAGCGCATTCCCTTGGCCACCGTGCAGCAGGCGCTGGTCAATGTGCCCGGTGTGACCGGTGTGCACGACCTGCACGTGTGGGCCATGGGCACCAGCGACGTGGCCCTGACCGCCCACCTGGAGCTGGCCGACACCCTGCCGGATGCCAGCGCGGTGCTGCGCGCCGCCGAGCACACCTTGCGCACCCGCTTTGACATCCGGCACACCACCTTGCAACTCGAAACCCCACCCCATGCCCAGGCCTGCCCACAGCGCGGCTGCGGTGTGGCCTGAAAGAACACCATGCCATTCAACCGCTGGACTTGGCTGGCGCTGTGCCTGGCGCTGGCCCCCGCCGCCCACGCCAGCAGCCAGTTGGCGCTGGACAAAGGCTGCATGGGCTGCCACGGCAACCCGCCGCAGAAAAAAGCCCCCACGTTTGCGCAACTGGCTGTCGACTACGCCCGCCACGCCAACGACCCGGGCGCCGATGTGCGCCTGGCCGAGCAGTTGCGGGCGCGGCATGTTTTTGGCAGCATCCGTGCCCACGAAACCCTGACGCCCGACAGTGCCCTGACCCTGGTGCGTTGGATCATCCACGGCGCGCCGTGAACACCCTGGAACCCCCCATGTCTCCTGTATCCGTTGCCGGTGTCGGCATGACCGCGTTTGCCAAACCCGGCGCCCACGCGCCTTACCCCGACATGGCCGCCGCCGCCGTGAGGGCCGCCCTGGCCGATGCCGGGCTGACCTACTCCGACATGCAGCAGGCCTACGTGGGCTATGTGTATGGCGACTCCACCGCCGGCCAGCGCGCGCTATATGGCGTGGGCATGAGCGGCATCCCCGTGTTCAACGTCAACAACAACTGCGCCACCGGCTCCACCGCGCTGTTCCTGGCCCGCCAGGCGGTGGCCAGTGGCGCGGCCGACTGCGTGCTGGTGTTGGGCTTCGAGCACATGAACCCCGGTGCGCTGGACAATGTGTTCACTGACCGGCCCTCGCCATTTGACCCTTTTGATGCGGCCACCGCCGAGCTGGTGGGCCGCGACGACATCCCCCTGGCGCTGCGCTACTTTGGCGGGGCCGGGCTGGCCCACATGCAGCAGTACGGCACGCGGCTGGAGACCTTTGCCGCCATCCGCGCCAAGGCCAGCCGCCATGCCGCACACAACCCCCTGGCGCTGCTGCGCAAAGAGCTGAACACCGACGATGTGATGGCCGCCCCCATGCTGTGGGCGGGTGTGATGACCCGCCTCATGGCCTGCCCGCCCACCTGTGGCGCGGCGGCGGCGGTGCTCTGCTCCGAACGCTTTGCCCGCCAGCACGGCCTGAACGCCACCGTGCGCATCCGCGCCCAGGCCATGACCACCGACACCGCCACCACCTTTGAAGCGCGCGACATGCGCGAGGTGGTGGGTTTTTCCATGGCCCGCCGCGCGGCCCAGCAGGTGTACGAGCAAGCCGGTGTGGGGCCGCAGGACCTGGACGTGGTGGAGCTGCACGACTGCTTTGCCCACAACGAACTGCTGAGCTACGAGGCCCTGGGCCTGTGTGGCCTGGGCGAGGCCGAGCGCTTTGTTTCTGATGGCGACAACACCCACGGCGGTGCGGTGGTCACCAACCCTTCTGGCGGCCTGCTCAGCAAGGGGCACCCGCTGGGCGCCACGGGGCTGGCGCAGTGCACCGAGCTGGTGCAACAATTGCGCGGCCAGGCCGGGGCCCGGCAAGTGCCCGGCGCCCGGCTGGCCCTGCAGCACAACCTGGGTCTGGGTGGTGCCTGCGTGGTCACCCTGTACGAACAGGCCCCTTGACTGGTGATCGACACCCGGACACCCCCGCACCCATGACCGCACCAACCGATTTCCCACCCCTGGCCGACGTGGCCACCCTCAACCGCCTGCTGGCCGACTGGTTTGCCCCCTGGGTGCAAGACCTGGGCTTGCACGCCGAGTTCTGTGGCCACGGCCACGCGACGCTGCGCCTGCCCGCCAACCCCAGGCTCAGCCGCATCGGTGGCATGGTGTGCGGCCAGGCCCTGATGTCGGCCGCCGACACCGCCATGGTCATGGCCATCGTCACCCAGCTGGGCGACCAGCGGCCCATGACCACGGTGCAGCTCAACACCAGCTTCCTCAAGCCCTTGTCCAATCAGGACGCGCTGGTCACCGCCCGGGTGCTGCGGGCGGGCAAGAGCCTGGTGTTTGGCGAAATTGACATCATCGGAGCGGACAGCGGCCAGAGCGTGTGCCGCGCCAGCACCACCTACGCCCTGTTGTGAACCCTGGAGTGAGTCCATGCAACGCAGACGTTTTTTGCAGCACACCGGCGTCAGCGGCGCCGTCACCGCCCTGGCCTGGCCCCTGACTGGCTGGGCACAGAGCGGTCCGCCACCGTCCGAGGCCAAGGCACCCCCTTTGCCCGAGCTGGGCACGGTGTGGAAACTGCCGCCACTGACGCTGCTGGATGGCAGCCAGTTTTCTCCCGACCGGGTGCGCGGGCAGGTGGTGGTGTTGTACTGGTGGGCCAGCACCTGCCCGTTTTGTGCCCTGCAAAGCCCGGAGATGCAGAAGCTGTGGACCGAGCACCAGGCCAAGGGGTTGAACCTGCTGGCCCTGTCGGTGGACCGCAAAAAGGAGGACGCCTTGCCCTATCTGCACAAGCGGGGCTACACCTTTCCGGCGGCTTGGGTCACCCCCGAATTCCAGGCGGCACTGCCCAAGCCCAAGGGCCTGCCCATCACCGTGGTGCTGGGCCGCCAAGGCCAGGTGCTGCAGGCGGAGCGGGGGCAACTGTTCCCCGAAGACGTGGCGCAGCTGGCGCGGTGGTGGGGCTGAGACCTGTCAGCGGTGAAATTTGATGAAAATAAGTGCCATGGCGCTTATATTCATTGAATAGTTCACTATTATTTTATGTTTTTTGGCCGTGGGTGCCCGGGGGCAAAGCGACCTGCAGCGCGGCCAGCTCGTCGGGGGGCGCCACGGTGACCGACACCTTCAGCACCGGGTTGCCCCCGCCCTGTATGACGCCGCGCAGCGGTGACACGTCGCCAAAGTCGCGCCCCAGGGCCAGGGTCACGTATTCCTCGCTGGGGCGGTCCCGGCCGCAGTGGTTGTTGGTGGGGTCAAAGTCCACCCAACCCACGCCGGGGGCGTGCACCTGCACCCAGGCGTGCGAGGCATCGGCCCCGATCAGGCGGGGTTGCCCTTCGGGCGGGTGCGTCAGCAGGTAACCACTGACGTAGCGTGCGGGCAGACCCAGGCTGCGCAGGCAGCCGATCATGATGTGCGCAAAATCCTGGCACACCCCCTTGCGCTGGGCCAGCGCCTCCAGCGCGGGGGTGTTGACGGCGGTGCTGCCCCCTTCGTAGGTCAGGTCGGTGTGGATGCGGTTCATCAGCGCCTGGGCACAGGCCAGCACCGGTGCGTCGGGCGCGAACAGGTCGCGCGCAAAGTCGGCAAATCCGCTGTGGCGAGGCACAAAGGGCGAGGCAAAGGTGAACTCGGCGGCCGGGTCGTAGGTGGTGCCGGCGCGGTAGGTCAGGTTCTCGCGCACCTCTTCCCAACTGGGGGAGTCCGGCAGCGGACGGGGCGCTGCGGTGCTGACCAGGCTGTCGGCCGTGACGCTGAGTTCGGCGTGCGGGGCCTGCAGCATGAAAAAGCACCGCTGGTTGCCAAACGCATCCACGCTGAAGCTGGGTTCGGTGCCTTCTGGTGTGATGGTGATGGTGTGCGTCAGCACGTCCTGCCCCGGCAGGCTGGGCGGTGTGAGGTGGGCCAGGTGCTGTGCCATGACCACGGGCGGGTCATAGTGGTAGCGGGTTTGGTGAACGATGCGCAACTGCATGAGCGGGACCGTGGGCAGGGGAGGGGTGCGTCAGGCCAGCAGGCTGCGGTTGTCGCGGTCGGCGTGGCTGAAGTGGCGCTGGCTCAGTGCGTCCGACAGGGCCATGGCCGAGGTTTCGCACAGCGTGAGCAGTTCGCGCAGGGGGGTGTGCTGGCCGTCTGTACCCGCCTGGCTCAGGCTGGCCAGGTCCCAGCCGCTGGGGTCGGGCAGGCTGGCAAACAGGGTGGCGGCAAATTCGGGATCACCTTGCTCCAGTTTGCGCAGGCGCGAGCGCAGGGTGTCCAGCACCCAGGCCAGGGAGCGCGGGTTGTCGCGGTTGAGCAGCAGCAGGTCCAGCAGGGCCACCACGTCGCGGCGCTGCTGGTACTGCGCGTGGAAGGTGATGGTGCTGTCAAACAGCGCCAGCAAGGCCTCGAAACCGTTGGCATCGAGCACGCTGCCCGCCTCGAAGGCCTGACGCATGGCCGCCGACAGGGTGGTCAGCCGCTCAATGTGCCGCCCCAGGCTGAGCAGGCGCCAGCCGTTGTCGCGCACCATGCGGTCGGTTTGTGCGCCGGTGATGCCCGCCAGCGATTCGCTGGCGGCTTCCAGGGCGTTCAGCGCCTCCTGCGCGGCCGATTCGGTGTGCGCGCCCAGCGAGGCGCACTGCTCCAGAAACTCGTTTTCGGCCCGCTCGATCAGGTTGCGCTGCTCCTGCGACAGGCGTTCGCGCACGTTGGCCGAGGCCAGGCGCAGGGCGCGCAGGTTGAAGCCCACACTGAACGCCCCTTCGGCATCGCCCAGTGCGGCCACCAGCGCCCGCTCGAACACCCGTTGCGCCTGGGGGGTGGCGCCGCTGGGCACTTCGCCCAGCACCAGGGAGTGGGCGTGGGCGAGGCGCACCATCCAGTCCTGCAGGGCGCGACCGGTTTGTTCTTCGCTGTGCAGGTTGCGCAACACGATCTGGGCCAGCCGGACGGTGTTTTCCGCGCGCTCGGTGTAGCGGCCCAGCCAGAACAGGTTTTCGGCGGCGCGGCTGGTCACGGGGCGCTTGTTCAGGGCCAGGCTGAGCGTGCTGGGGGCGCTGCGCAGCAAGCTGGTCGTGTCCACCTGGCCATGGGTCAGCACCCAGCAGTCGGCGCTGCTGCCGCCGGTTTGCATGGACGCCATCAGTTCACCCCGTGGGGCCAGGCGCACCAGGCCACCCGGCAGTACCCGCCACGACTGGGGGCCATCGGCCAGCACATAGACCCGCAGCATGGCCGAGCGGGGGGCGATGTGGTCCCCCGCCCAGGTGGGTGTTTGTGCCAGGGGCAGGTAGGCCTGCATGGTGTAGTCCTCGGGGCGCTGCACCACCCGGCCCATCAGGCGCTCCAGCGCCTCGGGCGACAGGCGTTGCCCCATTTGGGTGAACACCTCCGAGCCGGGGTAGGTGGGCTTGACCACGCTGTGCTTGAGCTGGGGCAACACCCGCTGCATGGCCGCCTGTTCGCCGCACCACCAGGTGGCCAGCGCGGGCAGCAGCAGTTCCTCGCCCAGCAGGTCGCGGGCAATGGCGGGCAAAAAGCCCAGCAGCGCACTGGACTCCAGCGGGGCCGAACCAGGGGCGTTGGCCAGCAGCACATTGCCCGCCCGCATGACCTGCAACAGCCCGGGAATGCCCAGGGCCGAGTCGCTGCGCAGTTCCAGGGGGTCCAGCCACTCATCGTCCAGGCGTTTGATGAGGGCGTCCACCGGCTCCAGTCCGGTCAGCGTTTTGAGGTACAGGCGCTGGTCGCGCACGGTCAGGTCGTTGCCTTCGACCAGCGTCAGGCCCAGGTAGCGGGCCAGGTAGGCGTGCTCAAAATAGGTTTCGTTGTACGGACCGGGGGTGAGCAGGGCGATGCGGGCCTCGGGTCCGTTGGGTGCCATGCTGCGGATGCCGTTGACCAGGGCCATGTAGCTGGCCGCCAGCCGCTGCACCTTCAGCCCGGCAAACGCCTTGGGAAACTGACGGGCGATGGCGATGCGGTTTTCCAGCAGGTAGCCCAGTCCGGAGGGCGCCTGGGTGCGTTGTGACACCACGCGCCAGGTGCCATCCGGGCCCCGGGCCAGGTCAAATGCGGCGATGTTGAGCCAGGTGTTGCCCAGTGGCTGCACACCGTGCATGGCGCGCAGGTAGCCGGGGTGACCCTGCACCAGGGCCGCGGGCAGCAGGGCGCGCTTGAGCAGGTCGCGCGGGCCATAGATGTCGGCCAGGATGAGGTTGAGCAGGCGGGTGCGTTGCAGCACCCCGGCCTCGATCTCGGCCCAGCACTCGGGGGTGACGATGGTGGGCAACAGGTCCAGCGACCAGGGGCGCTGGGTGCCGTGGGCGGCATCGGCGTAGACGTTGTAGGTGACGCCGTTGTCGCGGATCTGGCGCGCCAGGCTCTGGGCGCGGCGGTTGAGTTCGCCCATGCCGTCCAGGCCGACGTGCTGGAAGAACTGTGCCCACTGTGGGCGCAGCGTGTCGCCGCCGGGCTCGCGCAGCTCGTCGAGGTGGCCGGGCGTGGCCGCTTGTGCCCACTCGCGGGCCAGCGCCACCGGGTCGGGTGGGCTGGCCGGGGGGTCTCTGGGGGAGGAGGGCAAGGAAAGTTCGCTCACGCTTTTGAGTATGCAGGCAAGTGGCGGGCTCAGGGATAACCCGGGGTCCGCCTGGTCTCAGCGCCGCAAATCCAGCGTGAAGGGGAATTCCGGGTTGACCACCGCGGCGCCCACCGTCATGTGCCCGGGGGTGTGGCCCATCTGGAAGAAGCGCGACAGGCGGCGGCTCTCGGCCTCGTAGGAGTTGACGGGGAAGGTGTCGTAGTTGCGCCCGCCGGGATGGACCACGTGGTACTGACAGCCTCCCAACGACCGGTTGGACCAGGTGTCCACCACGTCAAACGTGAGGGGGCCGTGTGTGCCAATGCTGGGGTGCAGGGCGGAAGGCGGGTTCCACGCCTTGTAGCGCACACCGGCCACGTACTGGCCTGCCACACCGGTGGGCTGCAGGGGCAGGGCCAGGCCGTTGCAGGTGATGACGTAGCGGCTGTGGTTGTAGCCGCTGACGTGCACCTCCATGCGCTCCAGCGACGAGTCGACGTACCGCACCGTGGCCCCGCTGGCCCCTTCCTCGCCCATGACGTGCCAGGGCTCCAGGGCATTGCGCAAGGTCAGCTCGATGCCGCGTGCGGCCACCTGGCCGACCATGGGGAAGCGGAACTCGAAGTGCGGCTCGAACCAGGCCATGTCGAAGGCAAAGCCGGCCGCGCGCAAATCGGCCAGCACGTCCTCGAAGTCCATGCGGATGAAGGTGGGCAGCAGGAAGCGGTCGTGCAGTTCGGTGCCCCAGCGGCTGAGCTTGCCGCGCCAGGGGTTTTCCCAAAACTTGGCCACCAGCGCACGCAGCAGCAGCTGCTGCGCAATGCTCATGCGGGCGTGCGGCGGCATCTCGAAGGCGCGCAGTTCCAGCAAGCCCAAACGGCCGGTGCTGCTGTCGGGCGAATACAGCTTGTCGATGCAGAACTCGCTGCGGTGGGTATTGCCCGTCACGTCCACCAGGATGTTGCGCAGCGTGCGGTCCACCAGCCAAGGGGGCATTTCGGCGCCGAAGGTGGCGCGGTTGCGGTCGATCTGGTTGAGGGCAATTTCCAGCTCATACAGCTGGTCGTTGCGCGCCTCGTCCACGCGGGGCGCCTGGCTGGTGGGACCGATGAAGAGGCCGCTGAACAGGTAGCTGAGTGCCGGGTGGTTGTGCCAGTAGGCCACCAGGCTGCCCAGCAGCTCGGGGCGGCGCAGGAAGGGGCTGTCGGTGGGCGTGGCGCCGCCCATCACAAAGTGGTTGCCCCCGCCGGTGCCGGTGTGGCGGCCATCGGTCATGAACTTCTCGGCACACAGGCGGGTCTGGTGCGCGGCTTCGTACAAAAACTCGGTGTGTGCCACCAGCTCGCCCCAGTTGTGCGCGGGGTGGATGTTGACTTCGATGACGCCGGGGTCGGGCGTGACCTGCAGCATTTTCAGGCGTGGGTCGCGCGGTGGGGGGTAGCCCTCCAGCACCACTTTGACGCCCAGTTTTTCGGCGGTGGCCTCGATGGCGGCCAGCAGGTCCAGGTAGTCCTCCAGGTGCGCCAGTGGCGGCATGAACACGTAAAGGTGGCTGTGTTGGCCGCCGTGCTCGGTCTCGGCCTTGGGGCCGTTGGCCCGGTGCGGATCGCGCGCTTCCACGCACAGGGCCGTGCGGCTGAGCCACGCGGCCGATTCGCCCCGCTGCGGGTAGCGGCCGTTGGCCGGTTGCGGTGGCGGTGCCACATTGCCCTGCCCGTTGGGTCCGTAGGCGCTGGCCGGGGGGGCCTGCGTGGGGTCTGCGGGCACATAGGCGCTGCCTTGCAGGGAAACGGTGCCACCCTCGGCAAAGCCCCCACCCACCTGGTGCGGTGCGTACTGGTGTTTCAGCGCCGTGCCCTCGGGCAGGGCATCGCGCGGGGTGCTGGGGTCTTGCTCGATGTGGTAGGGGTAGTCGGACGTGGACACCCAGGGCAGCGAGTCCAGCGGCAGCCGGTAGCCCATGGGCGAGTCGCCGGGAATGAGGTACATGCGCTCGTCGCGGAAGAACCACGGGCCGGTGCTCCAGACCCCGCCCCTGAGGTGGGCGCCGCTTCGGGCGCTGCCCTGGTGGGCCTGCAGCGGCAGCACATAGCCAATGGGGGCGTCCAGCCCCTGGTCAAACACGCGGCGCAGGCGCACCCGCTCCAGTTCGTCACTGAGTTTGGAGTCAAAGGGGTCCACATTGACGGGCAGCTTGCGCTCGCGCCACAGGTAGTACCAGGTGTCCTCGAATCCGGGGGTGATGTACTGGGTGGACAGGCCCAGCTTGCGCGCCAGCGCCTGGGTGAAGCGGCGGGCGTCCTCGGCGGTGTAGGTGGCGGGTTGGCGCTCATCGGCAAACAGCGCGGGGTTGTGCCAGGTGGGCTGGCCGTCGGCCCGCCAGAAGATGGACAGTGCCCAGCGCGGCAACTGCTCGCCGGGGTACCACTTG
>PNML01000007.1 GCA_013823635.1 Polaromonas sp.
CCTGCGCAGCGTTGCCGCCCGCAACGACTACACCGACCAGATCACCAATGCCCGCATCAAAGCCGTCACCACGGCCGAGATCTACAAGGGATCGATTGCGTTCATCGTGTTGCAGCTCATCATGGTGGCGGTCATCATCGGCTACCCCGAGGTGGTGACCGGTGGCCGTGAAAAGACGGTGCTGATCGACGATGCCACCGTCCGCAGTTTGTTGAATGACGCGTCGGTGGAAGAGGGCTACGGCGGCCCCGCAGGCGTGCCAGACCCCGATGCCGAAGGTGGCGAGACCCGTGATGACGGCATGCCCAAGCCCCCCGAGGACGATGCGGACGATCCCTTGAAGGCCCTCAAAGAGTCCATGAAGAAGTGAGCGTGGTGCAAGTCGACCTGAAAATCCTGGATGGGCGTTTGCATGCGCAAATGCCCGACTACGCCACCCCCGGCAGCGCCGGTCTGGACCTGCGCGCGTGCCTGGACGAGCCCCTGACCCTGGCGCCCAATGCCTGGCAATTGGTGCCGACGGGCATGGCCATGTACCTGAAGGACCCCGGTTACGCAGCCCTCATCCTGCCGCGCTCCGGGTTGGGCCACAAGCACGGCATCGTGCTGGGCAACCTGGTGGGCCTGATCGACAGCGACTACCAGGGGCAACTCATGGTCAGTGCCTGGAACCGCAGCGACGTGCCCTACACCCTGCAACCCATGGAGCGGCTGGCCCAGCTGGTCATTGTTCCGGTGGTGCAGGCGCAATTCAATGTGGTGGACGAGTTCACGGCCTCCCAGCGCGGCACGGGGGGCTACGGCTCAACCGGCAAAGCCTGACGTCGGCAGCCAGACCCGTCTTCAGCGAAAAAGTCCAGATCGGCTGTGCCGATCTGGACTTTTTATTTTGTAGCAAACTGTTGTTTATTGGTGAGCGTTGGATGTCAAATTAGTGCAAATGTTGTCCACCAGCGTGGTCGTGGCCATGGTCGTGTGACCCGCCGGTGTCACCCGCGTTGATTTTGAAAAAGCTGACCCCCAGGCTGCCTTTGCCCACTTCTTCAACCGATGCCTCGCGCACGCTGTGCACCTTCATGCTCAGCCGCAGGGCGATGCCGGCCAGCGGGTGGTTGGCATCCACCACCACGTGCTCGGGGTAAATCTCGGTCACAAAATACAGCAAGCCGGGTGGCGCAGCGGGGTTGCCTCCGGGCGGCAGGCCCTCGAATGCCATGCCTTCTTCCAGCTCCGCCGGAAACAGGTGGCGCGGCTCCAGGAACAGCAGCTGCTCCTTGAAGTCGCCAAAGGCATCTTCCGGCTCCAGCTGAAATTCCACCTCACCGCCAGCAGACAGACCGAGCAGGTGCTCTTCTATTTTGGCCAGCAGGTCTTCACCACCAATCAGGAACTCGACCGGCTCATCCAGCGTGTCCAAGGTTTCGCCCAGGGTGTCTTTCAGCGTCCAGGTCAGGGCGGCGACGCATTGATCAGTGATTTTCATCCGACAATTGTCCCATGCCAGAACTCAACCCCACCCCCCCCACCACCTCGGCACAGCCTGCTCAGGTCGCCGACGTCTCCCTGCCCTTGACCCTGTTGGGGGGGCTCAGCCCGGCCCAGTTCATGCGCCGCCACTGGCAGAAAAAGCCCTTGCTGGTGCGCCAGGCGGTACCCGGCTTTCAGCCCCTGCTCAGCCGATCGGAGCTGTTTGACCTGGCGCTGCAGGAGGATGTGGAGTCGCGCCTCATCATCCAACAGCAGGGACAAGTCCCTTCGGCCACCCGCGCCCGCCGCGCCAAGGCCAGTGTGGCCTCTGGGCCAGGCTGGACCCTGGGCCACGGTCCATTTCAGAAATCCGCCTTTCCGCCAGTGGGTCAACCGGGTTGGACCCTGTTGGTGCAGGGAGTGGATTTGCACGTCGATTCGGTGCACGAGCTGATGAACCGCTTCCGTTTTGTGCCCGATGCCCGCCTGGACGACCTGATGATTTCCTGGGCCAGCGAGGGAGGGGGGGTGGGCCCGCACTTCGACAGCTACGACGTGTTCCTGCTGCAGGCCGCCGGGCGACGGCGCTGGCGCATCGGGCGTCAAACCGACTTCAGCCTGCAGGAAGGTGTGCCGCTGAAAATCCTCACCCAGTTTGTGCCCGAAGAGGAGCATGTGCTGGAGCCCGGCGACATGCTGTACCTCCCGCCCCGTTGGGCGCACGACGGCATTGCCATGGACCAGGGGTGCATGACCTATTCCATCGGTTTTCGGGTGCCCCAGCGCGCCAGCCTGGCGGGTGAATTGTTGCTGCGCATGACCGATGCGTTCGAGGACAACACGCTGTACCGCGACGCCCGCCAACCCGCCACCGCCACACCGGCGGCCATTCCCGAGGGACTGGGTGCTTTTGCGCAGGAGGCCTTGCAGCGCCTGCTGGCCGATCGCGAATCCCTGGCCTGTGCGCTGGGCGAGGTCATGACCGACCCCAAACCCAAAGTCTGGTTTGACGAGCCCCAAGGGGACTGGCAGCCCGGTGCGCTTCGCCTGGACCGGCGCACCCGCATGATGTACGACGACAAACACATCTTCATCAACGGCGACAGCTTCCGTGCCGGCGGGGCGGATGCCCGCCTCATGCGGCAATTGGCCGATGCCCGTTGCCTGACCGCCAAAGCGGTGGGCAAGGCCAGTGCCGCCGCACAAGACCTGTTGGCCGACTGGCACAGCGCCGGGTGGTTGCATGTGGACGCCACTTGAGTCACCACCGCCCGCGCTGCCCCTGGGGCGTCAGCAAGGGGCGCAAGCCTTTGTTGAGGCCATCCGTGCGGCCACCGAGCAGGCCAGCCTGCAGGGCTGGCGCGAGTGGTGGTGGTCTGACGCCGATTTCGCCGACTGGCCGTTGGGCGAGGCCGGGGTGGTCGATGCACTGAATCGGTGGGCACAGGGTGGCCGGCACCTGCGCTTGTTGGCGCGAGACTTTCGGGCGGTTCAGCGGTTGCACCCCCGCTTCGTGCGCTGGCGCACCACCTGGGACCATTTGGTGGAAGCCAGGGTGGGCACGGCGCTGTCCGAGCAGGACTTGCCCTCGTGTTGCTGGACGCCTGTGTGGACCTGCCAGCGCATTGACCGCATCAGGGGTGTGCTGCTCTGCAGTGACGAAGCCTCAACCCGCGCCACTTTGCAACTGACCTTGCGTGAAGCCTGGGGGCGATCCACACCCGGCTTTGGGGCCAGCGTGCTCGGCCTGTGACGGGGGGCGGGCGGGGAGCAAATGCCCGTTGGGGTGTAAAAATTCGTGTTTCCACTGACAGGGAAAATACGGTTGACGAAATTTCAAATACACTTGCGCCCGATTCGTCCCGGGGCTGAAGAGCTGTTGCCGGGATGCGTCAAGGGAAATCGCTGTTTCAGCTCTGTCTATCAATCACCTACCATGAACAAAAACGTTTTGTTGGCCGCCCTGTTGGCCGCCGCTGCCCTCACCGCCTGTGGCAAAAAAGAAGAAGCGCCCGCACCTGCACCAGCCCCTGTCGCGGCGCCCGCTCCCGCGCCTGCTGCGGATGCCGCACCCGCAGCAGCTCCTGCTGCCGCACCAGCTGCCGATGCCGCTGCTGCACCAGCCGCTGCACCTGCTGCCCCCGCAGCCGAGCAAAAGCCCGAAGAGAAAAAGCAGTGATGGGTCAGGGTGTCGCTGGCCTGTTTGGACGGGTCAGCCGACATCCCCACACGCCAAAAAAGCCGCTTCATGCGGCTTTTTTTGTGGCCAGCCGCTGGGTGGCGGCTGTGTCACTGCCTCACTGCAGGTCTTGCAGCAGCAGTTTGAGGATGTTCTGCGCCGTGGCGGAAGCATCCGCCTGTCCCTGGCTGTTTTGCACGGAGACCGTGCTGGCTTTGTCGGCACCTTTGACGAGGATGCGGTACTGGACCGTGGTGACGTCCTTTTTGGACGAGCTGAACCAACGGCTGAGCATGCCGGGCTCCTTGTCGTTGGCCACCAGTTCGGCGTAGCGCACAAAGTAGGTGCCCTGGGCGCGGTCACGGTCTTCCACCGTGAAGCCCGTGCGGTCCAGTGCCAGTCCGGTGCGGCGCCAGGCGCGGTCAAAGGGTTCGTCCACTTCCACGGCCACGGGCACCCCACCGGCGCTCAGCAACCGGGCTTTGGGCGGTGCCGCCTGGGTGGCCAGTTGTGCCTTGGCCTGTTCGGGGGTGGCGCCCAGCTTGAGCATCAGGCGGCGCAGGAATTCGGCTTCCAGCTCAGGGTCGGGCTGGCGTGGCTGCCACATGGTCTGGTCTTTGCTGCTGGAGGTGAACACCTCGACCATGCCACGGTGGCTGACGAAAATTTCGGTTTCGCCCGCGGCGTTGCGCTCGATGCGGGTGCGAAATTTGTCGCGCTCACCGGTGGAGTACAGGCTGTCAAGCAGCTTGCCCAGGGTGTTGCGGATGAAATCCTGCGGGAGCTTGGCGCGGTTTTCCGCCCAATCCGTTTCCATCAGCCCCAGTTTTTCCTGGTCGAGCAGCAGCACAAAGCCGTTCTCCTGCCAGAAGTCGCGCACGGGTTGCCACAACTTGTCGGCGGGACGACTCACCACCAGCCAGCGCTGGTTGCCCGCGCGCTCAATGCGCACATCACCAACGGTGTTCGCTGCCGTCACCGTGGTTTGCACGGGCTGGGCCGACTGAAAACCCGTGGCCGTCACCGGCCCGCCGGGCACCACAAACCGGCTTTCCCGGTTCAGCTGGGTGAGGTCGGGTGGCACTTCCAGCGTGTTGGCACGCTTGGCGCTGGTGTAGTCCACCTTGGTTTCCTGAAAGGCTGAGCAGCCGGCCAGCGTCAGCGCCGACAGGGCCAGCAACGGCCCAGCCAGTGGGCGCAAACGGGAAGGTGAGGGCTGTGGAACGGGGGAGGCAGTGCGTGTCGTCATGGTGGTGGGGGCAGCCTATCTGGGGGGTATGGGGTTCAGGACAGCAGGCCAGCGGCCTGGAGGGCCGCTTCCACCACGGGTTCGTTGGCCTTTTCCATGGGTGTCATGGGCAGACGCAGCGTGGGGCCGCACAACCCCAGGCGGGCCATGGCCCACTTGAGGGGGATGGGGTTGGCCTCCACAAACAGGTGCTTGTGAATGGGCAGCAGTCTGAGCTGAATGGCCATGGCCTTGGCCGCGTCACCGGCCACTGCCGCCACACACAGCTCGTGCATCAGGCGCGGCGCAATGTTGGCCGACACGCTGACGTTGCCCTGGCCGCCGCACAGCATCAGTGCCACGGCCGTGGCGTCGTCGCCGGAGTACACCGCAAAGCCCTTGGGCACTTCCTTGATGAGCCATTGCGCGCGTTCGATGTTGCCCGTGGCTTCCTTGATGCCCACGATGCCAGGCACCTGGGCCAGCCGCAAGACGGTGGCATGCGCCATGTCGGCCACGCTGCGCCCTGGCACGTTGTAGAGCACCACGGGCAGGTCGCCCGTCGCCTCGGCAATGGCCTTGAAGTGCTGGTACTGACCTTCTTGTGTGGGCTTGTTGTAGTAAGGCACCACCTGCAGTTGGCAGTCGGCGCCGACCTTTTTGGCGAACTTGGCCAGCTCGATGGCCTCGGCGGTGGAGTTGGCGCCACAGCCGGCCATGATGGGCACACGCCCCTTGGCCTGCTCCACCGAGACGCGGATGATTTCGCAATGCTCTTCCACGCTCACGGTGGGGGACTCACCGGTGGTGCCCACCACGCCCACGCAGTCCGTGCCCTCGGCGATGTGCCAGTCGATGAGCTTGCGCAGGGTGGGGTAATCGACGCTGCCGTCTTCGTGCATGGGCGTGACCAGGGCCACGATGCTGCCGGTGATGGGATTCATAGGGGTGCAGAGCTGAAAGTGAAGCAGACCATTCTATCGACTTGGCCGGCCGTGTCACCCGCTTCAGTCGGCCAGCGGGTGGCGCGGGGGCACGTCGGCGTGGGGTGTGATTTCGCGCACGGCCGCGATGCGCTGCACATAACGCGCCGGGTGCTGGGCAAAGCCGTCTTCAAAGGCGACCACGCGCAGGCCCTGGCAGGCTTGCAGCAGCTCACCGGGTCGCAGCAGGAAGTCCGGTCGCGCGGGCTTGCCCACCGTGGCGTTGCCGTGGGCAAAGGTTTCATGCAGGTACACGCCGCCGGGCGCGAGCGCGGCCAGCAGGTGAGGCCACAGGGGGCGCCAGAGGTAGTTGGTCAGCAACACGGCGTCGAAGCGTTGCTGTCCCAGTGGCCACGGTTGGTTCTCCAGGTCGGCCTGCACCAGGTGTGGCGGGTGGGTGGCCTGCACCGGCCAGCCCTGTGCCACCAGGGCCAGGGCGGCGGGGTTGTGGTCCACCGCCGTCACCTCCAGGCCACGCGCGGCCAGCCATTGGGCATGTCGACCCGCGCCGCAGGCCACGTCCAGCACATGGCCGCCCGGGCGGATCAGGTGCGCCCAGCGGGTGACCCAGGCCGAGGGTGGCTCGGTGCCATGGATGGGTGTGGCAGGTGTCATGTCTATAGCAAACTATTTAATTCAGTCAAGCGATGGATGTCAATTTGATTAAAAAATCAGAAGCAGGACCACACCTGGTCGGCCAGCGTCAGCAAAAAATCGGGGCGGCGGTACAGGGCGAACACCGCCAGCAAAGCCAGCACCACCGCCAGCCAGGCAGCGGCCACGCGCCAGTGCGGGGCACCGCTGTGGCCGGGTGCGGCATCGGTCCCGGCGGCGGGTGGCCCAGGTGGTGTGGGGGCTGGGGTGGTCAAGGCAGCCTCAGGCCAGGGCTTGGCGGGCAATGGCGTGTTCCTTCACCGGCAGGTTGACCAGGGCCGCCAGCACGCCCAGGCCAATGGCAATCAGCCAGACCACGTCGTAGCTGCCGGTGCGGTCGTAGAGCACGCCACCCAACCACACGCCCATGAAGCTGCCAATCTGGTGGCTGAAGAAGACAAATCCCCCCAGCATGGAAAAGTGCGCCACGCCAAAAATCTGCGCCACCACCGCATTGGTGGGCGGCACCGTGGACAGCCACAGCACCCCCATGACGCTGGCAAAGAGGTACACGCTCCAGGGGGTCAGCGGGGCCAGCAGAAACACCGTGATGGTCACCGAGCGCGCCAGGTAAATGGTGGCCAGTATGTGGCGCTTGGCCAGCCGTTGCCCGAGCGCGCCTGCCGCGTAGGTGCCAAACACGTTGAACAGGCCGATCAGTGCGAGTGCGGTGCTGGCCACCTGGGGCGACAGGTTGTGGTCTTTCAGGTAGCTGGGCAGGTGCACGCCGATGAACACCACCTGAAAACCGCACACGAAGTAGCCGACCATCAGCAGCTGAAAACTGCGGTAGCGAAACGCCTCGCGCAGCGCCTGCACAATGGTTTGTTCCCGAATGGCCGCACCGCCGCCCGTGGCCGTGGCTTCACGCAGACCCCAGGCCAGGGGGGCAATCAGCAGCACCGCGGCGGCCAGCGCCAGCAGTGCCTGCTGCCAGCCCAGCGCGGCAATCAGCATGCCCTCCACCGGCACCATCAGGAACTGCCCGAATGAGCCCGCCGCCGCGGCCACCCCCATCGCCCACGAGCGGCGCTCGGGCGCGATGTTGCGGCCAATGACCCCGTACACCACCGCATAGGTGGTGCCCGCCTGGGCCGCGCCAATCAGCACCCCGGTGGTCAACATGAAGACCAGTGGCGTGGGCGACAGCGCCATGCCCAGCAAACCCAGCGCGTACAGCAGCGCGCCCACCACCAGCACGCGGAACGCGCCGAACTTGTCGGCCATCATGCCGGCGAAAACGCCCACGATGCCCCACGACAGGTTCTGCACGGCCAGGGCAAACGAGAACGTTTCGCGGGTCCAGTCCTGTGCCTGGGTGATGGGCTGCAGCCACAGGCCGAACCCGTGGCGCACGCCCATGGACAGGGTCACGATGGCAGCGCCGCAGGCCAGGACCTGCAGCATGGACAGTTTGGGGGCGGGGGTGTTCATGGGCGTGACTGTAGCCACATCCGCGTGTCCCGTTGGTTGCGGGGGTGACTCGGTCGGGCAGAGCGTGCCTTCATCGCCGTCGAAACGGCGCCCGCCGGCCCCTGGTCCCATGTTTGACCTGTGCATATGTACAGCCATTGAAGGGCCTGGGCATACAATTCGCGGCCATGGAACGTCCCGCCACACCGAATTCGCTGCCCGAGTACTCTGAACAGTCCATCCGCGTGCTCAAAGGCCTGGAGCCCGTCAAGCAACGCCCGGGCATGTACACCCGCACCGACAACCCCCTGCACATCGTGCAAGAGGTGCTGGACAACGCCGCCGACGAGGCGCTGGCGGGCCACGGCAAAAAAATCCGCGTGACCCTGCACACCGACGGCTCGGTGAGTGTGGAAGACGACGGGCGCGGCATCCCGTTTGGCCTGCACCCGGAGGAGAAGGCGCCCGTCATTGAACTGGTGTTCACCCGTTTGCACGCCGGCGGCAAGTTCGACAAGGGCAAGGGCGGCGCCTACAGCTTTTCGGGCGGCCTGCACGGCGTGGGCGTGAGCGTGACCAACGCCTTGGCCACCCGGCTGGAGGTGACCAGCTACCGCGAAGGGCAGGTGGCCAGCCTGGTGTTCTCCGGCGGCGACGTGACCGAACCCCTGGTCACCCGGCCAGCCCTGCTGGGCGCTGCGGCCCAGGCCAATGGCGACGCGGCGCGTGACCGCAAACAGGGCACCACCGTGCGGGTGTGGCCCGATGCCAAATATTTCGAGTCGGCCCAGCTGCCCATGGGTGAACTCACCCATTTGCTGCGCAGCAAGGCCGTGCTCATGCCCGGCGTGAACGTGACGCTGGTGAACGAAAAAACCCGCGACACCACCACCTGGCAGTTCAAGGGCGGGCTGCGCGACTACCTGCAGCAAACCCTGAACGGCGAACCCGTCATTCCCCTGTTCGATGGCGAGGGTGTGGCCGACAGCGGACACGACAGCTTTGCCGAAGGTGAGGGGGCCACCTGGTGCGTGGCCTTCACCGAGGACGGTGCGCCGGTGCGCGAGAGCTACGTCAACCTCATCCCCACCTCGGCGGGTGGCACGCACGAAAGTGGGCTGCGCGACGGCCTGTTCCAGGCCGTCAAGGGCTTCATTGACCTGCACGCCCTGGCGCCCAAGGGCGTCAAGCTGCTGCCCGAAGACGTGTTTGCCCGTGCCAGCTACGTGCTCAGCGCCAAGGTGCTGGACCCGCAGTTCCAGGGGCAGATCAAGGAGCGGCTGAACTCGCGCGACGCCGTGCGCCTGGTGTCCAGCTTCGTCAAGCCCGCGCTGGAGCTGTGGCTGAACCAGCACGTGGAATACGGCAAGAAGCTGGCCGAGCTGGCCATCAAGGCCGCACAAACCCGCCAAAAGGCGGGCCAGAAGGTGGAAAAGCGCAAGGGCTCGGGCGTGGCCGTGCTGCCCGGCAAGCTGACCGACTGTGAAAGCCGGGACCTGGCCCACAACGAGGTGTTTCTGGTGGAGGGTGACTCCGCCGGGGGCAGCGCCAAAATGGGCCGCGACAAGGAAAGCCAGGCCGTGCTGCCGCTGCGTGGCAAGGTGCTCAACACCTGGGAGGTGGAGCGCGACCGCCTGTTTGCCAACACCGAGATCCACGACATTGCCGTGGCCATCGGCGTGGACCCCCACGGCCCCCATGACCAGCCCGACATGAGCGGTTTGCGCTACGGCAAGGTGTGCATTTTGTCGGACGCGGACGTGGACGGCTCCCACATCCAGGTGCTGTTGTTGACCCTGTTTTTTCGCCACTTCCCCAAGCTCATCGAGGCAGGACACGTCTATGTGGCCCGCCCCCCGCTGTACCGGGTGGACGCCCCCGCGCGGGGCAAAAAGCCCGCCACCAAGGTCTATGCCCTGGACGAGGGCGAACTGCAGGCCACGCTGGACAAGCTGCGCAAGGATGGGGTGAAAGAAGGCGGCTGGAGCATCAGCCGCTTCAAAGGGCTGGGCGAAATGAGCGCCGAGCAGCTGTGGGACACCACCCTGAACCCCGACACCCGGCGCCTGCTGCCCGTCACCCTGGGGGCATTCGACTTCGCCCGCACCGAAGCCGAGATCACCAAACTCATGGGCAAGGGCGAAGCCGCTGCCCGGCGCGAGTTGATGGAGCTGCACGGCGACTCCGTCGAGGTGGACGTGTGACCCACGCAGGCCGTTTTTGGCCGAATGGGTGGCGCCTGGCGTGCGGGCTTGGGCTGTGCCTGTTGGCCGCTGCGGCCCAGGCCCAGGTGTGGGGCCGTGTGGACGAGCGCGGGGTGGCCCACTTTGCCGCCGAGCGGCTGGACGAACGCTACGAGCTGTTTTACCGGGGCAGCCAGGCCATGGGGGTGGCCGCACCATCCCCGTCGGTCCAGGCCGACGAGTCTGGCTGGGAGACACCCGCGCTGGTGGGCACCGCCTTCCCCGACACCGGTGCGGTGGTGGCCCCGGCGCGACTGTTGGCGTTTTTTCAGGTGTCCCCGGCCTACAAAGCCGTGCGCCACCACATCCGTGACGCGGCTCGGGCCCATGGCGTGGCACCGGAGCTGTTGCAGGCGGTCATCGCGGCCGAGTCGGGGTTTGACGCACAGGCCGTCAGCCCGCGTGGGGCGGTGGGGCTGATGCAAATCATGCCGGAAACGGCCCAGGCCCACGGGCTCAACCCCCATCCCCGGCGCAGCGTGGAGAGCCAGCTGGCCGATCCGCGCACCAACATCCACACCGGCGCGCGCATCCTGGCGCGCCTGTTGCACCGTTTCCCCGAGCAGATCGAGCTGGCCCTGGCCGCCTACAACGCCGGCGAAGGCGCGGTGCGCCGCGCGGGCCGCCAGGTGCCCAACTTCCCGGAAACCCGCAAATACGTGCACACCGTGGTCCAGCTCTACCAGCACCTGCAGCCTCCCCGTGGCCTGCAGCGCCGCGCCGCCCAGGCCGCTGAGCAGCAGGCGCTGGCGCAGCCCTGACCCATTCCGTTGGTATTCCCCATGAACGACGACCTGTTGAACGACCTTTTCGCCCAGCCCGAGCCCGAGTCACCGCCACCGGTGCCGCCCCTGCCGCCCGAGGCTGTACAGCCCGACCTGAACGACGACAGCCTGGCCAGCTACGCCCAGCGCGCCTACCTGGAATACGCGCTGAGTGTGGTCAAGGGCAGGGCGCTGCCCGATGTGTGCGATGGCCAAAAGCCCGTGCAGCGGCGCATCCTGTACAGCATGGCCCGCATGGGCCTGGGTTTTGGCGGCCCCAACGGCAACGTGGGCGCCAAGCCCGTGAAGTGCGCCCGCGTGGTGGGCGACGTGCTGGGCCGCTTTCACCCGCACGGCGACCAGGCTGCCTACGACGCCCTGGTGCGCATGGCGCAGGACTTTGCCCAGCGCTACCCGCTGATCGACGGCCAGGGCAACTTCGGCAGCCGCGACGGCGACGGGGCCGCCGCCATGCGCTACACCGAGGCGCGGCTGGCCAAAATCACCACCCTGTTGCTGGACGAGGTGGACGAGGGCACGGTGGACTTTGTGGCCAACTACGACGGTTCCACCGAAGAACCCCGCCAGTTGCCCGCCCGCCTGCCGTTCACCCTGCTCAACGGCGCCAGCGGCATCGCCGTGGGCCTGGCCACCGAAATCCCCAGCCACAACCTGCGCGAAGTGGCCGATGCGTGTGTGGCGCTCATCAAGAACCCGGCACTGACCGATGCCGAGCTGCTGGGGCTGATTCCCGGCCCCGACTACCCCGGTGGCGGGCAGATCATCAGCACCCAGGCCGACATCGAGGCGGCCTACCGCACCGGCAGGGGCAGCCTGAAGGTGCGCGCCCGCTGGAAAATCGAAGACCTGGCCCGTGGCCAGTGGCAACTGGTGGTGACGGAGCTGCCCCCCGGTGTCAGCAGCCAGAAGGTGCTGGAAGAGATTGAAGAAATCACCAACCCCAAGGTCAAGGCGGGCAAAAAAGCGCTGAGCACCGAGCAGACCCAGCTCAAGGCCAGCATGCTGGCGGTGCTGGACGCCGTCCGCGACGAATCCAGCAAAGACGCGGCGGTGCGCCTGCTGTTTGAACCCAAGAGCAGCCGCATTGAGCAGGCCGAACTCATCACCGCCTTGCTGGCCCACACCAGCCTGGAGACCAGCGCGCCCATCAACCTGACCATGGTGGGGCTGGACGGGCGTCCCACCCAGAAGTCGCTGCGGCGCATGCTGACCGAGTGGATCGAGTTCCGCCAGGGCATGGTCACCCGCCGCTCGCAGCACCGGCTCACCAAGGTGCTGGACCGCATCCACATTTTGGAGGGGCGGCAGCTGGTGCTGCTGAACATCGACGAGGTGATTGCCATCATCCGCCAGAGCGACGAGCCCAAGCTGGCCCTGATGGAGCGTTTCCGCCTGAGCGAGCGCCAGGCCGAGGACATCCTGGAAATCCGGCTGCGCCAGTTGGCCAGGCTGGAGGCCATCAAGATTGAGCAGGAGCTGTCCAACCTGCGCGAAGAGCAGGGCAAGCTGCAAGACATCCTGGGCAACCCCGCCAGCCTGCGCCGCCTGATGGTGCGCGAGATCGAGGCCGACGCCAAAACCTTTGCCGACGCCCGTCGCACCCTGATCCAGGCCGAGAAGAAGGCCGTGGTCGAAATCAAGGTGGTGGACGAGCCGGTCACCGTGGTGGTGTCGGCCAAGGGCTGGGTGCGTGCCCGCACCGGGCACGGGCACGAAGCCGCCAGCTTCGCTTTCAAGGCCGGCGACGACCTGTACGGCACCTTCGAATGCCGCACGGTGGACACGCTGGTGGTGTTTGGCAGCAATGGCCGGGTGTACTCGGTGCCGGTGGCCAGCCTGCCGGGTGCGCGCGGAGACGGCCAGCCCATCACCACCCTCATCGAGCTGGAGGCGGGCACGCAGCCCCTGCATTATTTTGCGGGTGGCCTGCAGGCCACGCTGCTGCTGGCCAGTTCGGGTGGCTACGGGTTTTGGGCCACGGTGGAGAACATGCTGTCGCGCAACAAGAGTGGCAAGGCCTTCATCACGCTGGGCGAGGGGGAAACCGTGTGCGCCCCCTCGGTGCAGCAGAACGTGGGCCTGGAGCCCGGTACCCATGTGTGCTGCGCTTCCACGGGCGGTCGCATCCTCACGTTCGAGTTTGGCGAGTTGCGCCAGAGCCCCAAGGGTGGTCGGGGCCTGATGCTGATGTCGCTGGAGGACAAAGACACCTTGGCCGGTGCGGCGGCGTACACCCGCAGCGTCCGCATCGAAGGCCTGGGGCGCGGCGGCAAGGCGCGTGACGAAACGCTGGAAATTCGCAGCCTGAACAACGCCCGGGCGCCACGCGGGCGCAAGGGCAAGGCCGCAGACCTGGGCTTCAAGCCCACGCGGGTGACCCGCGTGGTGTGACGGCCGTTCAGGCCAGTTCGGCGATCAGCTCAATCTCGACACAGGCCCCCAGGGGCAGCTGGGCCACACCAAAGGCGCTGCGGGCGTGGGCGCCGGCGGGGCCGAACACCTGGCCCAACAGCTCGCTGCAGCCGTTGGTGACCAGGTGCTGCTCGGTGTAGTCGGCGCTGGAATTGACCAGACTCAGCACCTTGACGATGCGCTTGACGCCGTTGAGGTCGGTGCCCGCGGCCACGCAGGCGGCGTGCAGCGTGCCCATGAGGTCAACGGCCACGGCGTGCGCGGCGGCTTTGGCCTCGGCGGTGGCCATGTTGCGGCCCAGCTGGCCGACCCAGGGCTGGCCGTCTTTTTTGGCGATGTGGCCGCTCAAAAACACCAGTTTGCCGGTTTGCATGAACGGCACATAGGCGGCGGCGGGCACGGCCACGGGGGGCAGGGTGATGCCCAGGGTTTGCAGTTGGGTGTAGACGTTGTGTGACATGGGTGTGCGTCAAATAAACAATAAAAAATGCTTTTAGCGCTTTATTTTAAAGCACTTCAAGCTACGAAAAAAATCAGACGCCTGTTTGACGCCTGTCCGGTTGGTTTCGGGGAGGCGTGTGGCCCTGAGCCAGGGCCCACACCTCGAACTCCCGGGCGGGCAAAGGTTGGGCAAACAGGTAGCCCTGGCCAAAGTCGCAACCGGCTTCGGTCAGCAGGCGCTGCTGTTCGGCGGTTTCTATGCCTTCGGCCACCACCTTCAGGCCCAGCTCGTGGGCCATGACGATGGTGGCCTTGCACAGCGCCAGATCTTTGGACGACGCCCCGAGGTTTTTGACGAAGGCACGGTCGATTTTGAGGTAGTCCAGGTCGAACTGGTGCAGGTAGGACATGGCCGAGTAACCGGTGCCAAAGTCGTCCAGCGCCACCTGCATGCCCGCCAGGTGCAGCCGCGCCAGTTGGGCACGGGTGCCGGGGCTGGCCTCCATCAGCATGCCCTCGGTGATCTCCAGCACCACGGCGTGACCGGGCAGGCCCAGGCGGGTCAGCAGTTCGGGCCAGGCCTGGCTGTCGGCGCAACCCTCGCGCAGTTGGGCGGGGGAAATGTTCACGCTGATCTGGAACTCGGGGTGCAGCGTTTGCCGCCACCGCACCAGCTGTTGCAAGGCCTGCTCCAGCACCCAGCGGCCGATGGCGTTGATCTGCCCGGTGTCCTCTGCGATGGGGATGAACACCGCTGGGCTGATCTGGTGTTGCAGTGGGTGGTGCCAGCGCAGCAGCGCTTCGGCCTTGTGCAGCTCGCCGGTGCGCAGGTCCACCACGGGCTGAAAGGCCAGTGCCAGCTGGTTGCCGGCCAGGGCGCCCCGCAGGTCGCGGGCGATGCGGGCGCGCACCAGGGCCGCTTCCTGCATGGCGGGACTGAAGCGTTCCCAGCGGTTGCGTCCCGCGTTTTTGGCGGCGTACATGGCCTGGTCGGCCTGCTGAATCAGGTCCTCCCAGGCCAGCCCGTCGTCGGGGTACAGCGTCACCCCCACGCTGGCTGAGATGTGTTCGGTGTCAGGGCCCAGGTCGAAGGGTTCGGCCATGCGGGCGAGCACCTTGTGGGCAATGTCCTGCGCCTGCTGTTCGGAGTCCAGGTCGTGGATGACCAGGGTGAATTCGTCGCCGCCCAGGCGGGCCACCAGATCGCTGTCCCGCACGCAGCTGCGCAGCCGCTGGGCGGCGGCCAGCAGCAGCTGGTCGCCCATGTCGTGGCCGTGCGCGTCGTTGACTTCCTTGAACCGATCGAGGTCAATGAACATGAGCGCCACCTTGGTGGTCATGCCCTGGCTGGTGCGCGTCGGCGACAGGGCTTCTTGCAGGTGCTGGCGAAACATGCGCCGGTTGGGCAATCCGGTGACGGGGTCGAAGTGCGCCTGGGCCCAGATCAGGGCTTCGCTGGCTTTGCGTTCCGTCACATCGCGGGCCAGCATGACAAAGCGCAATGGTTCACCCGGCGCGGTGGTTTTGCGTGCGGCCGACAGCTCAAACCACAGCGGCTGGCCGCGAATGGTCAACTGCACCTGTTGCCCGTAGGCGCTGCCTTTGGCTTTGGCTTCCTGCAAACAGGCCATGACCACGGCCGTTTCTTTGGCCGGCACCACGTCGGCCACCCGTTTGCCCAGAAAGCGACTGGGGGGAACCACCAT
Source organism: Polaromonas sp. (assembly GCA_013823635.1). Classification (GTDB taxonomy): domain Bacteria; phylum Pseudomonadota; class Gammaproteobacteria; order Burkholderiales; family Burkholderiaceae_C; genus UBA2334. The sequence continues at coordinate 15,512 of PNML01000007.1, forward strand.
TTTGTCGGGCGAGTGGGCGTGCGCGTCCAGGTAGGTGCCGTTCTCGTCCAGCTCGAACAGCAGGTCGGGCAGTGCCTCCAGCGTGGCCGTCAGGTTGTTGCGGGCATGGTTGAGCTGGGCCTGCTGGGCCAGCAACTGTTGCTCCACTGTCCGAAACGCCGTGATGTCCTGGTAGCTCCACACACGTCCGGTGGGCTGGCCGTTGAGCAGCTGTGGCGTGGAGTGGCGCAGGTACACCCGCCCGTCTTTGAAGTGCAATTCGTCGCGCGTTTCGCTGTGCGGGTGCTGGTAGGCGGTGAGTGCCGTTTGGGTGGCCTCATCGGGATTCTTCAGCAGCTGGCACAGGTGTTGCCGCAGGTGCGCGGCATCACACCCAGTGAGTTCACCGTGTGACAGGCCCACGACCTGCGCATAGCGGGCGTTGAACTGCGTCACCCGTGCCTGGTCGTTGACCACCAGCACCGCGTCGGCCGTGGCTTCCAGCGTGGCCCGCACGAGCGACAGGCTGTGGCCCAGGTCCTGGTTGGACGCCTGCAACTGTTCATTGGCCCTGGCCACCTCGGCGCGTGCGCCCGCCAGGCGTTGGACATGGCGCAGGGCACCCAGCCACATCCCGGCCAACAGCAGGGTGAGCACACTGGCGACGCCGACAATTGCTTGGCGTTCACTGCGCCAGTTGGCCAGGGCTGGCTGCGTGGACTGGCTGGCAGACACCCACAGGTCGCCGTACAACAGTTGCCGCACCGCCAGGATGGCCTCCCCGCTGCCGGTGCGGGCGGCGGTGGTCACGGTGGTCTCCTGGGTGGAGGCCAGTGAGCCCAGCGCGGGGGTCAGGGTTTGGTGTGCGGACGTCTCCCAATTGGGGTATGCCGCCATCAACAGCCCGTCGTCGCTCTCCAGGGTGATCGCGGTGAGGCCGGAAGCATCACGCGGATCCAGCTCGGCCGACAGCAGTGTGACGCGGATTTCCGCCACCACCAAGGCGGGCAAGCCATTGCCCAGGGTGGTTGAACGCGACAGGTAAATCACGCGTTCAGGGGACAGCTCATTGGGGGCCGAAGGGGGGCTGATGACCAATGTGGGGAACAACTGTTTCAGTGTGTTGTCGCGCAACTGGAGGTGGTCGGGAACACCCAGGTGGCGGGTGTCCGTGCGGGCGCTGGCCAGCACCTGACCGCTGGCGTCCGTCACATAGAGGTCGCGCAGCAGCAGGTTCTGGTTGATGGCGGTGCGCAGCAGGCGTCCCAGCGTGTCGGCGGTGGGGAGCGCTGGGCTGTTGTCGCTGGCCTGGGCCTGTGCAGTGCCTGGCGCTGGCATGTCGCGGGTCCAGGTGGCCACGTCGGCCAGCAGGGCGTCCATGCCCACCAGCAGCCGGTTGAGCGAGGTTTCGGTTCCGCTGGCGGCCCGGGCCACACTGTGGCGAACACCGTCCAACGCGGTGTCACGACCGTGTTGCAGCAACAGTCCGGCCAGGACCCAGACAATGCAAACGGTCGCCAGCGCGGACAGGTGTATGGCCCGGCTGCTGCCTGGATCGGGTGGGGCGGTGGTCAACATGGCGTCAGCCAGGCGGGGCATGTGGGGCGCGGTGTGCGGACTCGGGTCCTGGGGTCAGCGAGGGGCGGCGGGTGCCTTGGCCTGAACGCCCGCCACGGGGCCCAGCCATTGGTTCCACACCGGGACGCAGGCCGGTCCGCAGCGCTGGACCCACGACGGCAGCACACTGCTGCTGAAGGTGTCGCGCAGTTGCTGAAGGTCGCTCGCGTCGGGTTTGACCTCCACCATGCGGCCGGGTTTGCCGCTGCGGCAGGGGCCTTGGCCGGTGTTGCAGGCAGCGCCTTCCAGGTGCTGGCGCTCGGCGTCGGCCCAGATGGCTTCCTCCAGCTTGGGCAGCGCCGTTTGGATGACCGATCGCACGTCTGCTGGCAGGGCCTGCCAGGCCAGGGTGTTGGCGCCGAACATGGACACGCCCCAGTTCGTGGCACCGGTGTAGAGGTGAGAGGTGACCTCGTGCAGGCCAACGGCATGGCCCGATGCCGCGCCCGTGATGGCGCAGTCCACATGGCCGCTGCGCACCTGGGCCACCACCTCGGAAAACTCGGTTTGCACGGCCACGCCCCCCCAGGGGCGAATGAGGTCGGCCTGGGTGGGGTTGGACACCCGCACCCGCCGACCCGCCAAATCACCCAGCCCCTTCAGGGGGTGTTTGCAGAACGTGACCTGCCCTGGGTAGGTGTAGATGGCCAGCACCTCAATGCCATGGCGCTCCCGCATCACCCGCTCAAAGTGGGGGCGAAAGGCGGCCACCGAGCGCCTGAGCGAGGCCATGTCCGGGTTCAACCCGGCCAGGTCCATGGCGGCCAGCTCGGCATCGGTGCCCATGACCGTGGTCAGCAGCACCGTGCCAAACGGCACCACGCCCAGTTGCATCAGGCGCATGGCCTCGTGGGTGCGAATGCCGGCTTTGTCAAAAGGTGCAATGTGTGCCGTGACCCTGCCTTGGGTGAGCGCAGGCAGTTCCTGGCGCCAGAAGGGCTCTTCAAACTCGCGGTACTGGGCCAGGCTGCCCAGGCCACCCACCACCCTCAGTTGCACACGGGGTGCAGCCTGGGTCAGGGGTTGGGCCGTCACCGACAGGTTGCCCGCCAAGGCCAGCCAGCCGAGCAACAGCGCCCTGAGCGCGAGGGCAGGCCACGCGCGGCAAGCGGGACGCGCCGGGCGCAGCCTGCGAAAGGCGCGGGCGAGTGGCATGTTGGGCTCCTTGGTCGTCAACTGGCCGCGCACGGTGGCCATGTTTGTGGCTGCGGCGGGCTCTTTGCCCCATGGTAAGCCCATGGAGAGCTGTCTGGTCTACGCACAGACCCTGTGGTCGGGGCGGGTGTCAGGCTCTCATCAGTAAAATCGGACCCAATCGGGGGTTGGTCGCAGCGGGAGCTTCGCTTCAGCCGCTGCCCCCATGTGTTTTTTCACCATCGCACCCACATCACCATGTCACTGAACAACGTCACCCCCGGCGCCAAAGCCCCCGAGTCTTTCAACGTCATCATTGAAATCTCCATGAATTCTGACCCCGTCAAGTACGAGGTGGACAAAGAGACAGGGGCGTTGTTTGTGGACCGCTTCATGGGCACCGCCATGCACTACCCCTGCAACTACGGCTACATCCCCCAAACCATCAGCGGCGACGGTGACCCCGTGGACGTGCTGGTGCTGACCCCCGTGCCCCTGCCACCCGGCGTGGTGGTGCCTTGCCGCGCCATTGGCATGTTCAAAATGACCGACGAAGGCGGCGAAGACGCCAAGCTGCTGGCCGTGCCCACCAAAAAGATCCTGGCGTTCTACGACCACATCAACAGCATGGAAGACGTGAACCCCTTGGTGTTGAAAAACATTGCCCACTTCTTCGAGCACTACAAAGACCTGGAGCCCGGCAAATGGGTCAAGGTCAATGGCTGGGTGGGCATTGAAGAAGCCCACAAGGAAATCACCGACGGCATCGCCGCCTATGCCAAGGCGCAGGCCTGAATCAAGAATTGGAATAAAAAATGGCTTTCAGCGCATGTGTTGATTGAGTTGTAAGCTATTCTTTTTGACGATGCCCGCGGCCTTGCACCGTGGGCATTTTTGTTGGTGTGGGGCCGAAGCGGTGGTTGCGGCAAAGCCCACACCCGCCCATCCGGTTCGTCAAAAACGTACACTGGCCAGCCTTGTCCAGGCGCTGCCTCGGCAGCCCTTGCGAGCCCTCCCATGAATGCCCCCGTTGACGTTTCCTTCTTCCACCGCGCCGCCAAGCCGCTGAACAGCTACCGCAAGTACTGGGCGGCCCGCTTCGGCACGGCCCCGTTTCTGCCCATGAGCCGGGCCGAAATGACCCAACTCGGCTGGGACAGCTGCGACATCGTGCTGGTCACGGGCGACGCCTACGTGGACCACCCCAGCTTTGGCATGGCCGTCATCGGGCGCATGCTGGAAAACCAGGGCTTTCGCGTGGGCATCATCGCCCAGCCCGACTGGACCAGCGCAGAGCCGTTCCGGGTGCTCGGCAAGCCCAACCTGTTCTGGGGCGTGACCGCCGGGAACATGGACAGCATGATCAACCGCTACACGGCGGACCGCAAAATCCGCAGCGACGACGCCTACACCCCCGGCGACGTGGGTGGCAAGCGGCCCGACCGGGCCGCCATTGTGTACAGCCAGCGCTGCCGCGAGGCGTTTTCTGACGTGCCCATTGTGCTGGGCGGCATTGAGGGCAGCCTGCGCCGCATTGCCCACTACGACTACTGGAGCGACAAGGTGCGCCGCAGCATCGTGGTCGATGCCAAGTGCGACCTGCTGCTCTACGGCAACGCCGAGCGCGCCATTGTGGAAATTGCCCACCGCCTGGCGGCCCGCGAGCCGGTGCAGCGCATCACCGACGTGCGTGGCACCGCCTTTGTGCGCCGCCCCGACGACGAGACCGGCAAGGGCTGGTTCGAAATCACGTCCACCCAGGTCGATGAGCCGGGCCGTGTGGAAGCCCACATCAACCCCTACCAGACCACCAGCGAACAGGCGGCCCAGCAGGGCAGCACCTGTGCCAAGGAAGATCAACAACCTGAAGCAAACAACTCAGCATCAGCAAGCGCTGAAGGCCAAAAAGATGCAAAAAATGGCGGGGCAACGCCCGCTGCAGGCATTCAGGGCGGTGTTCAGCCGTTGACCTTTGTGCCCAACCCGGCGCTCCAGGGCAAGGGAGTGAAGGTGCCGCCACGCGAGCGTTCGGTGATCCGCCTGCCCAGTTACGAACAGGTCAAAAGCGACCCCGTGCTGTATGCCCATGCCAACCGCGTGCTGCACCTCGAAACCAACCCCGGCAACGCCCGTGCGCTGGTGCAGGCCCACGGCGAAGGCCACACCGCCCGCGACGTGTGGGTCAACCCGCCACCCATTCCGCTGACCACCGCCGAAATGGACCTGGTGTTCGGCTTGCCCTACGCCCGCAGCCCGCACCCCAGCTATGCCGACGAGAACGGCGGCCACGACGGTGCCACCAAGATCCCCGCCTGGGAAATGATCCGCTTCAGCGTCAACATCATGCGGGGTTGCTTCGGCGGTTGCACGTTTTGCTCCATCACCGAGCACGAAGGCCGCATCATCCAGAGCCGCTCGGAAGATTCGGTCATTCAGGAGATCGAAGACATCCGAGACAAGGTGAAGGGCTTCACCGGCACCATCTCCGACCTGGGCGGCCCCACGGCCAACATGTACCGCCTGGGCTGCCGCAGCCCCGAGATTGAGGCTGCCTGCCGCAAGCCCAGTTGTGTGTACCCCGGCATCTGCCAGAACCTCACCACCGACCACGGACCGCTCATCAAGATGTACCGCCGGGGCAGGGCGTTGAAGGGCATCAAGAAAATCCTGATCGGCTCCGGCCTGCGCTACGACCTGGCGGTGCAAAGCCCCGAGTACGTGAAGGAACTGGTGCAGCACCACGTGGGCGGCTACCTGAAGATTGCGCCCGAGCACACCGAAACCGGCCCGCTCACCAAAATGATGAAGCCCGGCATCGGCAGCTACGACAAATTCAAAAAAATGTTCGAGCAGTACAGCGAAGAGGCGGGCAAAAAGCAGTTCCTCGTCCCCTACTTCATCGCGGCCCACCCCGGCACCAGCGACGAGGACATGATGAACCTGGCCATCTGGCTGAAGAAAAACGGCTTCCGCGCCGACCAGGTGCAAACCTTCTACCCCAGCCCCATGGCCACGGCCACGGCCATGTACCACTCGGGGCGCAACCCGCTGCGCAAAATCCACCGCCGTGCCGAGAGCGACGAAGAAACCGTGGACATCGTGCGCGGCGACAAACGCCGGCGTCTGCACAAGGCTTTTTTGCGCTACCACGACCCCAACAACTGGCCGCTGCTGCGCGAGGCGCTCAAGACCATGGGCCGCGCCGACCTGATCGGCAATGGCAAACACCACCTCATTCCCACCTTCCAGCCACTGACCGACGGGGGCTACCAGAGTGCGCGCAAGAAAAACAGCACGCCTGTGCCGGGCAAGCCTGGTGTGGCGGCTGGGAAGGGGGGCGTGCGCATGTCCGTGAAACAGCCGGTGAAGGGGCAACTGCTGACGCAGCACACGGGCCTGCCACCGCGCAGCCCCAACCTCAAGCCCGTCAAGCCCAATGGCGGGCGGACCACCCGCAAAACCTCGTGAAACAGCCCGAACCCGCCGGTGGCGTGTTCGGGCTGTTGGTGGTTGTCTGCGGACCGGCCTGACTCAGGTGCGAGGTGGTGGCCGCCTCATTTGAGGAAGGTGGAGAGCCAGGCCACGATGGAGATGGCGATCACGATGCCCACACCAATGATGAAGTTGTACTGACGGCCCGCCTGCAGCTCTTCTTCTTCGGCCAGCTTTTCGGCCAGGCGCTGTTTGACAAATTCCGGATTGGGCACCAGCTTGCCGCGGCAGTAGGGGCACACGTTGGCCTCCGGCAGCACGTATTCCGCACAGTGCGGGCACTTGACATGGGTCAGGTCCATGTCGTGCGTCACGGTGTCCAGCGCTTCGGCCAGTGCCAAATCCTTGGACATCATCAGCACCGCAAAACCCAGCAGCGGTGAAATCACGACGGCGATCAGCGTCCAAGCCAGCGGACCGCGTCCCCGTTGTTTGGCCAGCAGGCCCACTGCCCCAGCAAACAGCACCCAAAGCGCAATAAATGTTGTCATCCCATTCCCCGTTGATTTAACCGGTTGAGAATAGCCGGAAGACACGGCATTGAACAGGGTTTTGGTGTTGGCCAGCGCACCATCGTGGCAGAAATTGCGCAGCGGTGCGGGTTTAAGGCAACGTGTGCAGGGGCCAATCCTGTTCAATGGCCAGCTGCTGCAGTTGCTCTGCCGTGTGTTGGCCGAAAAAAGCCGCCAGTGCCCGCCGTGTGTCTGGCGCATGCATGTCCGGTGTGGCATGGGTGGCCAAACCGGCCGCCGCGCACAGCCTGTGTGCGAAATGGGGCTCCAGTGCGGCCACGGCCACACGCCCATCGCGACAGGCGTACACGCCATAGCCCGCGTGGGCACCGCCCACGTCACCATCGGGTTGTGTCAGGCCCCATTGCCGTGGCAAAGCCAGCCACGCAGCGGCATCACTCAGGGCCACTTCCCGCCATTGGCCCAGGCCGGTGGCGTGTCTCGACATCAGTGCCTGCAACACAGCTTCGGTGGTGGCCAGCGCACCACCCATGTCGGCATACAGGGTGGCGGGCAGGTTCAGTCCCTGGATGAGGTCGTTTTCAGCGAGGTAAGTCAGGTCGTGGCCAGGTTCTTCGGCCCGCGTGCCGGGGGCGCCGACGATGGTGACCACCACCAGCCGGGGGTGGGCCGCGTGCAGGCTGTCCCAGCCCAGCCCCAGTTTGGCCAGGGCGGAGGGACGAAAGGAGGTGATGAGCACGTCCGTGTGCGCCAGCGCGGTGTGCAAGGCCTGTTGGCCATCCGTGTGTTTCAAGTCCAGGGTCAGTCGCGTCAGGCCCTGGTGCAGGGCATGGTAGGCCTGTGGACTGTAGGTGGCCATGGGGTCGCCCCCTGGCGGTTCCACCTTGGTGCAAGCGGCCCCCATGGCGTGCAGACGCATGAGTGCCGCAGGACCCGGCAGGTTCAAGGCCAGGCTGAGCACTTGTACGCCCAGCAGGGGCTGGTGGCCCTGGGGGGCGGTGGACGTGTGTGGTGGGGTGGTGTTGGTCATGGGTTGAGGGGACTGTCAATGGGGCAGACAGACCCATTATGCGGATGGGCAGTGGAAGCGGCGCGTCCCTGCCACGAACCTGGGGGCACGTGTTGTCACGGATGTTTCACGGTTTCGCCACAAGGTCGACATGTGCGGTTTTCAGAATGCAGGCCAGCCCCGTTCGCGGTCATGTGTCTCGGGTGGGGCGCGCCACCCACACCGCTGATTGGAGTCTCCCATGAAAGAACTGCCCACCCCCACCATCGACCTGTCGCCCATCTCGCTGCCCAGGGGGTCGCTTCACCCAGGCTCCTCTGCGATGGGTGCACCGACCCCTTCGGCGTTGGTGGAGTCCAGGGCGCTGGCCGTGGGCGCTGCGCCTGCGTCACAGGGTCCTGTGGTGACCTGGGCCCGCCACCTGGACGAGGTCCGCGAAGCACAGCGGCTGAGGTACCAGGTTTTTGCTGAGGAAATGGGGGCGGTTCTGCCCAAAACCGTGCCGGGGCACGACGTGGACCTGTTCGACGACTTTTGTGAACACCTGCTGGTGCGCGATGGCGCCACCGGGCAAGTCATTGGCACCTACCGCGTGCTCACGCCCACACAGGCCAAACGGGTGGGCAGCTTTTACAGCGACACCGAATTTGACCTGACCCGCCTGCGCACCCTGCGCGACCGCATGGTGGAGCTGGGCCGCAGCTGTGTGCACCGTGATCACCGCACGGGCGGCGTCATCATGGCGCTGTGGGGGGCGTTGGCAGACTTCATGGTCCGCAACCAGCTCGACACCATGATCGGCTGCGCCAGCATTCCCATGCAGCACCAGGGTGCCCACGGGGTGGTGGGTGGCGGACACGCGGCGGCCAGCATCTGGCACAAGCTCAAGGACACGCATTTGGCCTCGGTGGAGTTCCATGTGCGCCCCCGGCTGCCGCTGCCGGTGGACCGGCTGGACACCACGCTGGACGTGGAGCCGCCCGCCCTCATCAAGGGCTACCTGCGCCTGGGGGCCAAAATTCTCGGCGCCCCGGCCTGGGACCCCGACTTCAATTCGGCTGACCTGCCCATGATCATGCGCATCGCCGATCTGCACCCCCGCTACCGCAAGCATTTCCTGGGCGTTTGAGTGGCTTCGGTGCTGACGTGCACCGCCAAAGAACCGGCAAGGTCGGAGGAGACATCATGAAAATAGCGTTGGTCACGGATGCGTGGCTGCCCCACGTCAATGGCGTGGTCACGACGTTGGTGGACTTGGTCAAGGAACTTGGCAAACAAGGGCATGAGGTGGACGTGATCCACCCCGGCCGCTTCAACGCCCGCCCCGGGCCCTGGCAAATGGGTCTGGACCTGGCCCGTTGGCCCTACCGGACCATGACGGAGTTGCTGCGTCGCAGCCGCCCCCAGGCCATCCACCTGGCCACGGAAGGGCCTTTGGGCTGGGCCGCACGGCGCCATTGCCTGAGGCACAAGCTGCCGTTCACCACCGCCTTTCATGCCAAGTTGCCTGAAATGCTGCAGGCCAATGTGCGCCTGCCGTTGTCCATTGGGTACGCCTGGTTGCGCTGGTTCCACCGGCCATCGGCTGGGCTCATGGTGCCCACGCAAAGCGTCATGCGCATGCTGGAAGCCAGGGGTTTTCGGCGGGTGCGCGCCTGGACCCACGGGGTGGATACCCGGCTGTTTGGCTACGAGCCACAGCCCGTGCCCAGCCGGTTGTTGGGCAACCTGCCCAGGCCAGTGGCCCTGTACGCCGGGCGCATTGCCGCCGAAAAACGCCTGGAGGATTTTTTGGCCATGGATTTGCCTGGCAGCAAGGTGGTGTGTGGCACCGGCCCTTTGGAGGCGACCCTGCGCGACCGCTACCCGGAGGTGCACTGGATGGGCGCCTTGCAGCGAACCGAGCTGGCCAGTGTGTACGCCAGCGCGGATGTGTTCGTGTTCCCCAGTCAAACCGAAACCTTCGGTCACGCCCTGCTCGAGTCCATGGCCTGTGGCACCCCTGTGGCCTGCTACCCGGTGGGCGGCCCCACGGAAATACTGGGCAATGGCCTGGGTGGTGCCATGGCACATGATTTGCACGACGCCGTTCTGCGCGCCCTGACCTTGCCGCGGCATGCGGCCCGCCTGCGGGCGCTGCAGTTTGACTGGGGCCGGTCGGTGCAACAGTTTGTGGGCCACCTGGTTCAAATTGATGGGCCAACACACGTCGGCACACCAGCACTCAAAGGCGTGTTGGTGTGACAAATTGTCCCTGGTCGGGCACCAAACGGTCACGGTTTGGTCACAACACGCGCCAATAATGACGAAATGGTGACGGCGTCACCCACCACCACATCAGGGTCAGCACACACTCATGTCCATGGATTCCAACTCAAATGCCCTCCCGAGTGCCCCACACGCCCAGGCGGTTTCCGCGCTGAACGGAACCACCAGCGAAGGCGTGGGGGACGCCCCAGCCACCCCATCCCGCTCGCCAGGGGCCACAAGGAAACTGTCCAACGGCACACCGTCGCGGGCCAAGCGCACAGGTTCCACCAAAGCGGTCAAGGCGGCCAGGGCCAAGCAGGGCACCCGCGGCAACCCCCTGCCGGCTTTACCCACGGCGGCCCGGTTTCAGCTGCTGGACCGTGACCAAAGCATCCTGTCGTTTGGAGAGCGGGTGCTGGATTGGGCGCGCCGACCCGACGTGCCGCTGCTGGAGCGGGTGCGCTACGTGTGCATCGTGTCCTCCAACCTCGATGAATTTTTCGAGGTGCGGGCCGCCGCCCACATGTCGGCCCAGCTCAGCGGCGACAAAAAGGGGGCTTACACCGATGCCTCCTTTGCCGCCCTCGCCGAACGCACCCACGCCCTGGTGGACGAGCAGTACCGCATTTACAACCAGGAGTTGCTGCCCGCGCTGGAAAAGCGTGGCATCAAGGTGTTGTCGCACAGCGAGCGCAATGCCAACCAGCGCCGCTGGGTGCGCGAGTATTTCCTGCGCGAAGTCCAGCCGCTGCTGGTGCCGGTGGGGCTGGACCCTGCGCACCCGTTTCCCCAGGTGGCCAACAAGACCCTGACCTTCATCGTGCGGCTGACCGGGCGCGACGCCTTTGGCCGCGAGAACGAGGTGGCCATCGTCAAGGTGCCGCGTTTCCTGCCGCGGTTTTTGCAGATTCCGGCACCCCGCGGCTCCAAGCAGCAGCACTTTGTGTCCATCTCCAGCCTGATCCGCACGCACCTGGTGGACCTGTTTCCCGGCCGCCAGGTGACGGAGTTTTCGCAGTTCCGCGTCACCCGCCACTCGGACCTGGCGGTGGATGAGGACGAGGTCAAGAACCTGCGCACCGCGTTGCGCAAAGGCTTGCAGCACCGCCACTACGGCCAGGCGGTGCGCCTGGAGGTGTCGGCCGGGTGCTCCGACTTCCTGTCCGACTTCCTGCTGCAGCAGTTTGGCCTGCCGCTGCCGGCGCTCTACCGGGTGCCAGGGCCCGTCAACCTCGTGCGGCTGAACCAGCTGATTGACCTGGTGGACGCCCCGTCCATGCGGTTTGAACACCATGCCGCGGGTTGGCCGGTGCAACTCACGCCGGGGCAGTCGTTTTTCGAGCGGCTGCAGCAGGGCGATGTGCTGATTCACCAACCCTACGAAGCCTTTGATGCCGTGTTGGCTTTTTTGCGCGAGGCGGTCGAAGACCCCAATGTGCTGGCCATCAAGCAGACCATTTATCGCACGGGTGCCCGCTCCGAGTTGATGGACCTGCTGCGTGAGGCCGTGCGCCGGGGCAAGGAGGTGACCGCCGTGGTGGAGCTGAAGGCCCGCTTTGACGAAGAGGCCAACATCAACTACGCCGAGCGGCTGGAGTCGGTGGGGGCCCAGGTGGTGTACGGCGTGGTCGGTCTGAAGACACACGCCAAGATGATGCTCATCACCCGGCGTGAGCAGGGCAGGCTGGTGCGCTATGCCCACCTGTCCACCGGCAACTACAACCCCGGCACTGCCCGGTTGTACACCGATGTCAGCCACCTGACCGCTGACGAAACCCTCACCGCCGATGTGGAGCACCTGTTCCTGCACCTGGCCAGCCAGAACCGCTTGCCCCGTCTGAACAAGGCCTTGACGGCCCCGTTTCACCTGCACAAGGCCATGCTGGAGCGCATGGAGGCCGCCGCTCGGGCGGCCTTGGCGGGACAACGTGCCCGCATCGTGCTGAAAATGAACGCACTGACCGATGAGGTGCTGGTGCGCGCCCTGGCCCATGCCTCGCAGTGCGGGGTGCAGGTGGACGTGATTGTCCGGGGCGCCTGCATACTGCCACCTGGCCTGCCGGGGGTGAGTGAGAACATCCGCATCCGCTCGGTCATCGGGCGCTTCTTGGAGCATTCGCGGGTGTTTCACTTCCAGATCGGGGACGAAGACCAGCTGTGGCTGTCCAGCGCCGACTGGATGAACCGCAACATGCTGCGCCGGGTGGAGCTGGCCTGGCCGGTGACCGACCCGCACCTGAAGCAGCGCGTGATCCACGAGTGCCTGGACATGTACCTGGCCGACACCCGCGATGCGTGGTTGCTGCAGTCCGATGGCAGCTACCAGCGGGTGGTACCCGACAGCGTCACCAAAGGCAAAGGCAAGGGCAAACCCGCTGCCGGTGTGGCTGCGCAAGCCACCCTGATGACCCGCTACGGGCGCAAAGGTTGAAGGGCATGGACTTGGTGTTGTGGCGCCATGCCGAAGCGCAGGATGGGACCCCCGATGGCCAGGACATGGCCCGAAAGCTCACACCCAAGGGCGTGAAGCAGGCCAAGCGCATGGGTGCGTGGCTGGATCAGCACCTGCCCGCATCGGCGCGGGTGGTGTGCAGCCCTGCTGCCCGCACCGTGCAGACGGTGGAGTGGCTGGGGCGGCCCTTCCACATCCGGCCCGGGTTGGCGCCCGATGCCAGCCCCCTGGCATTGCGTGAGCTGGTGGATTGGCCCCAGGCCGGTGGCCTGACCCTGGTGGTGGGCCATCAACCCACCTTGGGTCAGGTCGTGGCCCAGTTGCTGGGCTTGCCGACGGGCGAGTGCGCCATCAAGAAAGGTTCGGTGTGGTGGTTGCGCCACCGCGTGCGCGATGGTGAGCCCCAAACCACCCTGGTCACGGTACAAAGCCCCGATCTGGTCTGACCACCGGGTGATCCGGCCCGCCGGTGTGCGTCAGGCGGTGAGCGTCATTCGAAGGTGTAGGTCATTTTCCAGCCCACCTTCTGCCAGGCCAGGGCTTCTTCCTGGATCAGCCAGGCCGACTGGGGGTGGTGGTACGCCCAGCCCACGTCGGCCACCAGTTTGATTTGCCGGGGCTTGAACTGCACCGAAATGGCCCGGTGGTCGGGGTCGCGCCGGGCGTGGCACAGCAGCACCGCCAGGCGCAGGCAGACCAGCTGCTTGACCAGCAGTTCGTCGCCCAGCCAGTGCTCCAGTTTGCGCAGTTTGCCCCGCTGGCCCAGCACCAGCAGGCTCAGGCGCTGCAGTTCGGCCATGGAGAAACCAGGGGCATCCACATGCTCCAGCACGTAGGCGCCATGGTGGTGCGCGTCGTCGTGGGAAATGTGCACCCCCAGCTCGTGCAGTCGGGCCGCCCAGTCCAGCTTCTTGGAGTGGCGTTCATTGTGGGCGTTGGGGGCTGCGATCTGGCCAAACAGGGCAGAGGCCACCATGCTCACCCGGCGGGCCTGAGCCGCATCCACCGAGAAGCGCTGGCTCAGCCATTGCACGGTGCGCTCGCGGACATCGGACACGTCGGATTCCCGGTCGATCAGGTCGTACAGCGCCCCATTGCGCAACGCCCCCTGGGCAGGCTGCATGTGCTCAATGTCAAACAGGTCAAACACGGCCTGCAGCACGCTGAGACCGCCACCGATGACCTGTTTGCGCTCGTCCTTGATGCCTTCCAGCCGCAGGTTGTCCACGTTCTGGGCCTTGATGAGCTTGTCGCGCAACCAGTCCAGGGCTTCTCGGGTGATGGTGTCGTCCGTTCGGCCATTGGCCAGCAGCACGTCGGATATGGCGCCCACTGTGCCTGACGAGCCGTAGGCCACGTCCCATTGACTGCGGGGGAACATGTCCAACGCCTCGTCCAGCACGGCTTGGGCGGCAATTTCAGCCGTTTTGAAGGCCTGCGGTGTGAAGACGTTGTTGGGGAAATATTTGGCCGACCAGGCCACGCTGCCCAGGCGGAAGGAGTCCATGGCCTTGGCCTGAAAGCCCTGGCCCATGATGAGCTCGGTCGATCGGCCCCCGATGTCCACGACCAGGCGACGCTCGTCCGACTGGGGCAACAGGCGGGAAACACCCTGGTAAATCAGGCGCGCCTCTTCCAGGCCGGAAATCACCTCAATGGGAAAGCCCAGGATCTGCTGGGCGCGCTGGATGAACACGTCGCGGTTGCGGGCTTCACGCAAGGTCTGGGTGGCGACGGCGCGCACCTGGCTGCGGTCAAAACCCTTGATGCGCTCGGCAAAACGGGCCAGGCAGTCCCAACCCCGTTGCATGGCGATGTCGTTGAGGGTGCGGTCCTCGCCCAGGCCGCTGCCCTGGCGCACACCTTCTTTCAGGTACTCGACGCGTTGGATGTGACCGTGGTCGTAGCGACCGATTTCCAGCCTGAAGCTGTTGGAGCCGAGATCGACTGCGGCGAGTAGGGTTCCGTTTTGCATGGGCGTGTGCTGGGTGTGGGCTGGAGCATAGCACCGGCCTGTGGCAGCACCGAATGGCTCGCCGCGGGGCTGTTGGAGGGGTGATGTCTGGTGGCGGATGGGTGCCAAATGGCGCGTTTGTCACGGCAATGTCACAAAAGCTTCCTAAAGTTGCGTTCATCTTGTCAACCACCGAAAGGATTCACATGAAACGCTTGTTCCTCAAGACCGTCGCCGCCTCTGTGGCCGCACTGGCCACCCTGTCTTATGGCACATCTGCCCTGGCCGCTGACATCACGGGTGCTGGCGCGACCTTTCCTTTCCCTGTGTACGCCAAGTGGGCCGAGGCCTACAAAGCCGCCACCGGCACGGGCTTGAACTACCAGTCCATCGGTTCGTCGGGTGGCATCCGCCAGATCCGCGCCAAAACCGTGGCCTTTGGTGCCACCGACGCGCCCGTGAAAGGTGAAGACCTGGACAAGGACGGCATGGTGCAGTTCCCCGCCATCATTGGCGGCACGGTGCCCGTGTTCAACCTGGACGGTTTCAAGCCCGGCGAGCTGCGCATCAGCGGTCCGGTGCTGGCCGACATGTTCCTGGGCAACATCACCAAATGGAACGATGCCAAGCTGGCTGCCTTGAACCCCGGCAAGAACCTGCCCGACCAGGCCGTGACCATTGTTCACCGCGCCGATGGATCGGGCACCACCTTCAACTTCACCGACTACCTCAGCGCCATCAGCAAAGACTGGGCCGACAAGGTGGGCAAGGGTGCCGCCGTCAAGTGGCCCGCCGCTTCCTCGGTGGGGGGCAAGGGCAACGAAGGTGTGGCCGCCAACGTCACCCGCGTGAAAGGCTCTCTGGGCTATGTGGAATACGCCTACGTCAAGAAGAACAACATCCCCTACCTGCAGCTGTTGAACGCCGATGGCAAGTACGTGTCCCCCGACGACAAGACGTTCGCCGCCGCCGCGTCGGGTGTGGATTGGTCCAGCGTGCCCGGCATGGGTGTGTCCATGGTGAACGCCAAGGGCGCCGAGAGCTGGCCCATCAGCACGGCCTCGTTCATCCTGATGTACAAGGAACCCGCCGACAAAGCCCAATCGGCCGAAGTGCTCAAGTTTTTTGACTGGGCTTTCAAGAACGGCAAGAAAATGGCGATCGACTTGGATTACGTGCCGCTGCCAGACAGCCTGACCAACGACATCCGCTCCAAAGTCTGGTCTCAGATCAAAAACTGAGCCTGATCGGGTGACATCAACCGCCTGCCAGCGTGCGTTTGCGTGCTGGCGGGTTTTTTTGCACACACCCCGTCAGGAGTTTGCATGAGCAGTGTGGGAACAACCATGAGCGCGCAACCTGTGGCATCTGCCCAATCCGACAACCCCAACATGGTGGCCATTGCGCAGCAGCAGCGATGGCAGGATGCCGTGTTCCACCGTGTGACACAGGGCTTTTCGCTGTTGGTGCTGGCAGCGTTGGTCGGCATCATCGTGTCGCTGTTCATCAACGCCTGGCCATCGTTCCAGAAATTCGGCTTCCAGTTCATCTGGCGGGTGGAGTGGGACATCATCAACGAAGAGTTTGGCGCGGCCATTGCCATCTTCGGCACCCTGGCCAGCGCCGGCATTGCGCTGCTGATTGCCGTGCCCCTGGCGTTTGGTGTGGCGCTGTTCCTCACCGAGAACTGTCCCGTGGCCTTGCGCCGCCCGCTGGGCACCGCCATTGAGTTGCTGGCGGCCGTGCCGTCCATCATTTACGGCATGTTCGGCCTGTTTGTGTTTGCGCCCGTGTTTGCCGAGTACGGACAGCCCGCCATGCAGTCCACCTTGGGGCAGATGCCCCTGATTGGCCCCCTGTTTGGTGGTGCCACCAACGGCATTGGCATTCTGGCGGCGGGCATTGTCCTGGCCTTCATGGTGCTGCCGTTCATTGCGGCCGTCATGCGCGATGTGTTTGCCATCGTGCCACCCATCCTGCGCGAGTCGGCCTACGGCCTGGGCTGCACCACCTGGGAAGTGGTGCGCAAAGTGGTGCTGCCCTACACCCAAAAAGGTGTGGTGGGCGGTGTGATGCTGGGCCTGGGCCGCGCGTTGGGTGAGACCATGGCCGTGACCTTTGTGATCGGCAATGCCAACCGCATGCCCAACTCGCTGTTTTCACCCGGGACGTCGATTGCCTCCACCCTGGCCAACGAGTTCGGCGAAGCGGCGGACTTTCACCTGTCCACCCTGTTTGCGCTGGGCTTCATGCTGTTTGTCATCACCTTCGTGGTGCTGGCCGCGGCAAAAATCATGCTATTGAGGTCGGAAAAGGCTCGTGGCGCTTGATGCAATTGAATAGTTTGCTATATAAAATATGAACTTCAATCAATCACTCTACCAACGCCGCCAGCGTGCCAACACCATTGGCCTGGCGTTGTCCATGGGGGCCATGGGTCTGGGCCTGGCGGTGCTGCTGTGGATTTTGTCGGTGTTGTTCTACAACGGCTTTTCGGCCATCGACGCCAACCTCTTCACCCAGTCCACCCCCGCGCCCGGCTCAGAGGGCGGCGGCCTGGCCAATGCCATTGTGGGCAGCCTGATGATGCTGGGTTTTTCGGTGCTGGTGTCCACGCCGGTGGGCGTACTGGCCGGGGTGTACCTGGCTGAGTACGGCGACGAAAGCAAAACCGCCGAGCTGACCCGTTTCGTGACCGACATCATGCTGTCGGCACCCTCCATCGTGCTGGGCCTGTTTGTGTACGCCATCGTGGTGGCGCCCATGGGGCAGTTCTCGGGCTGGGCCGGCAGCTTGGCGCTGTCCCTGATCGCCATTCCGGTGGTGGTCCGCACCACGGAAAACATGCTTCGGCTGGTACCCGGCAGCTTGCGGGAGGCGGCCTTTGCCCTGGGCGCACCCCGTTGGAAGGTGGCCACCATGGTGACGCTGCGTGCCGCCAAGAGCGGTGTCATCACCGGTCTGCTGCTGGCCATTGCCCGCATCAGCGGTGAAACCGCGCCCCTGCTGTTCACCGCGCTCAACAACCAGTTTTTCAGCACCAACATGGGCGCGCCCATGGCCAACCTGCCCGTGGTGATTTTCCAGTTCGCCATGAGCCCCTATGACAACTGGGTGCGCCTGGCCTGGGGTGGCGCGTTGCTGATCACCCTGGCCGTGCTGGTGCTGAACATCCTTGCCCGGGTGTTCTTCCGCGAGAAAGTTTCCGCCTGATCGGTCCGTCACGGGCGGCTGAAGCCACCATGCCGGCTGCCCGTCACTTCACCCACACCTGGACGCACCCAAATGCCCAACCACATGACTGTCACCCCCAACGCCATTGAGGTGCGCAACCTCAACTTTTTCTATGGAAAGTTCCAAGGCCTGAAGAATGTCAACCTCGACATTCCGGAAAAAAAGGTCACGGCTTTCATTGGCCCTTCCGGTTGCGGCAAGTCCACGCTGCTGCGCACGCTCAACCGCATGTACAGCCTGTACCCGGGCCAGCGGGCCGAAGGCGAAATCAATTTTTATGGCCAAAACATCCTGGATGCCAAGCAAGACTTGAATTTGCTGCGTGCCCGCATTGGCATGGTGTTTCAAAAGCCCACGCCCTTTCCCATGACGATTTACGACAACATTGCCTTTGGCGTGAAGTTGTACGAAAACCTGAGCAAGAGCGACATGGACGACCGTGTGGAATGGGCCTTGTCCAAGGCAGCGCTGTGGAATGAAGTGAAAGACAAGCTGGGCCAGAACGGCTTGTCCCTTTCTGGCGGACAACAGCAGCGCCTGTGCATAGCGCGCAGCGTGGCGGTGAAACCGTCGGTGCTGCTGCTGGATGAGCCCACTTCGGCCTTGGACCCCATCTCCACCGCCAAAGTGGAAGAATTGGTGCATGAGCTGAAGAACGACTACACCATCGCCATCGTGACCCACAACATGCAGCAGGCGGCCCGCTGCAGTGACTTCACCGCCTACATGTACCTGGGTGAGCTGATGGAAATTGGGGTCACCGAAGAGCTGTTCTTCAAGCCCAAACGCACAGAGACGGAAGACTACATCACAGGAAGGTTTGGTTGATCATGGGTGACAAACACATCTCCAGCCAGTTTGACAACGAACTGAACAGCATCTCCACCAAGGTCATGGAAATGGGCGGCTTGGTCGAGGCCCAATTGCGCAACGCCTTCCATGCCCTGTTTGAACTCCATGCCGAGGTGGCCGATCAGGTGATCGAGCGGGAGGCGGGCGTGAACAGCCTGGAAGTGGAAATTGACCACGACATCTCTTCCACCATCGGCCGTCGTCAGCCCACCGCCCGGGATTTGCGCATGCTGCTGGCCATGGCCAAAATCACCGCCAACCTGGAGCGTGCTGGCGACGAGGTGACCAAAATTGCCCGCATGGTCAAGTTGATCATCGAGAGTGGTTCCGCCCGGTCTTTGCCCACCTCGGAGTTGCGCATGGCCTCCAACCTGGCGTCTGACCTGCTGCGGCGTGCCCTGGACGCGTTTGCGCGCCTGGACACGGACACAGCCCTGGTCATCATCAAGGCCGATGACCAGATTGACCAGGAATACGACGGCTTCCTGCGCAAACTGATCACCTACATCATGGAAGACCCCCGGGCCATCTCGCCCAGCCTGAACCTGTTGTTTTTGGCCAAGGCCATTGAGCGGGTGGGTGACCACGCCAAAAACATCGCTGAAAGCACCATCTATGTGGCCAAAGGGGCCGACGTGCGCCACTTGGGCACCTCAGACATGGAGTCGGCCATCCGATGAGAAAGTTGCCCCGAATCCTGGTGGTGGAGGACGAGCCCGCCATCGCGGAACTGATTGCCGTCAACCTCAAGCACAACGGATTTGCGCCCACGTTGGTGTTTGACGGAGAGGCTGCGCGCCGCGAGGTGGATGCAGAGCTGCCCGACATCATCCTGCTGGACTGGATGCTGCCGGGCGAAAGTGGTGCCTCTCTGGCCCGCAGCTGGCGGCAGCACGAGCGAACCAAGCAGGTGCCCATCCTGATGCTGACGGCCCGGTCTGACGAATCGGACAAGGTCCAAGGCTTGGATGCCGGTGCCGACGACTACATCACCAAGCCCTTTTCCACCAAGGAACTGCTGGCGCGCATCCGTGCGGTCCTCAGGCGGCGTTCACCCGAGACGGTGGATGACGTGGTCCGGGTGGGAGAGTTGGTGCTGGACACCGCCACCCACCGTGTGAGTTTTCGGCAGCAGGAGCTCAAAATTGGCCCCACCGAGTTCAAGCTGCTGCACCACCTCATGAAAAACGCCGAGCGGGTGCACACCCGTGGCTCCCTGCTGGACAGGGTGTGGGGTGACCACGTGTTCATCGAAGAGCGCACGGTGGACGTCCACATCAAGCGGTTGCGCGAGTCCCTGGGAGAGGCAGGCAGTTTGATCGAAACGGTACGGGGCGCGGGTTATCGGCTTTCGGTCGTCGGGATGCGCGCTGCTGCGGTGGTTTCGGCGGACAATCCCGCCGCATGATTGCACGCTTTGTCGAGTTGCTGGGCTTCATGGCCCTTGGCACCCTGTGGGGGTGGTACGAGAGTTCCATTTTTTTGGTGTTCCTGGGGGCACTGGCGGGTGGGCTGACCTGGTTGAGCCTCGACAGCTGGCGCTTCCAAAAGGTGCTCATTTGGATGAAACGGGCCGATTGGACCAACGAACCCGCCGTGCCCCATGTGTGGGGTTTTCTGGTGGAAAAGGTCCGTCGCTTGCAAAAGCACCTGCAAGGCAAGGCCAAAGACAGTCAGGGCAGGCTGGATGAGTTCCTGTCGGCCATCCAGGCCTCACCCAATGGGGTGCTGCTGCTCGACAGTGAAGGGCGCATCGAGTGGAGCAACCAGACGGCGGCTGAGCACCTGGGCATAGACCCCCAACGCGACTTGCTGCAGCACGTCACCAACCTGATTCGCGACCCCGCTTTTTCCTCCTACCTGAACAACGGGGAGTTTCACAACGAGGTATCCATTGGCGGCGTGGGGGCCTCGGCCAGCAAACCGGTGATCATCTCCATTCGCATCCACCCCTACGGCAAGCGACGCAAGCTGTTGTTGTCACGGGACGTCACGGCGGTGCAGCAGGCGGAGGCCATGCGGCGGGATTTTGTGGCCAACGTGTCGCACGAAATCCGCACGCCGTTGACGGTGCTCAGTGGGTTTGTGGAAACCTTGCAGACCTTGCCCCTGAACGAAGAGGAACGGGCGAAATACCTGAGCCTGATGGGGCAACAGGCCGAACGCATGCAGACGCTGGTCAGCGACTTGCTCACCCTGTCCAAATTGGAAGGCAGCCCGACGCCCAACCGGCAGAGCCTGGTGCTCGCCAGTGAGCTGATCAACCGGTGTGTGGAGGAGGCACGGGGATTGTCTGAAGTCTTGAGCGGTGGGCGCCACACGCTGGTGGTGGATCTGCCAGTGGATGTTCAGCTGGCTGGCAGTGGTTCAGAACTCGCGAGCGCGCTGGGCAATTTGTTGAGCAACGCTGTTCGGTACACCCCAGCCGGCGGAAAAATCACCACCGGTTTGCGTCAGATGCCCGATGGCGATGTGCGGATTTGGGTGGCCGACACCGGTGCCGGCATTGCACCCGAGCACATCCCCAGGCTGACCGAGCGTTTTTACCGCGTGGACCGAAGCCGCTCCAGGGAAACCGGTGGTACCGGCTTGGGGCTGGCCATTGTCAAACACGTGGTGCAGCGCCACGGAGGGCAGGTGCAGGTTGAGAGCCGATTGGGTGAGGGGTCGGTGTTCACTCTCCAACTGCCGGCAGACCGCGTTCGACCCCTGAGGCCTGAGCCTCGTAAGGTGCCTGCGAAGCGCTGATTTTTGTGAACAGCAGCAGGCTTTCACGCCTGTCGTTCAGTCGGTTCAAACGGGCTTTGAAGGCCCATTTCGCCTCATCAAACCCGGATTCACCGTGGCGGTCGGCAGGCACGATGAGATACGTGCAATCATCGTCGTTGGGCAAGCGACGCAGGTTGAGGCCACCCTGGTGCATCAGTCCCAACAACTGAGCCTGTGTCAGCCCATGGGTTTGCACACACTGCCCTGGTGCCATGAGCGCAGCCATGCGGCGTGCAATGGGGCCATAGCTGCGGCCGTAGTCCAACAACGGGAGCCAGAGGGTCATGAGCAACAGCCAGCACAGGACACCACCAGTGGCCGGCAGCACCAGACTTTTCCAGATCACGGGCTGATGTCGGCCCAGGCGCCAAGCCACCACCCGAAGCCACACCAACGTGGCCACCAATGCCACGGTGAATGCCAGAGGCCCGAATTCGGCGGTGAAGCCCGGAGCCAGCCGGGCCACGTTGGCCGCAGGCTTGCTGGGATAACCGGTGACCATGGCCACCCACACCACCCAGATCACAGTCGCTGACGTGGTGAAAAACAGCACCGAGAACCAGTCGATCAAGGCACTGACGCTGCGGCGCAGCGTGGGCAGCGCAAACGCTGCCAACACCGACAACGCGGGCAGTGCCAGCATCAATACCCGATCGGAGTTGCCCTGGAGCACGCTGCCCAAGATCAACAGCATGGCGAACAGCAGTGGCATGGCCAAATGGGCGTGATGCAAATGCCAGCGCCAACGCCAAAGGGTCCAGATGGCCAATGGCCACACGGGCCACGCAAACCACGTCAGCAGCGGCAAGGCGTCCGACGCATGGGTGACGTTCACGGTGGGTGGCCAAGTCTGACCTCCCCAAACCAATGCCCACACGGCGGTGACCAGTGAGGCCGATACCCCCAGTGCCCAGACGGCACCCTTTTGCCAAGGCGTGTTGCGGGGTGCCTGTGCGTTGCTGGCCCCCTGGGCTTGGTCGGTGGGGGGCGTCTTCCACTCGGTATCAGAGCGCCGTTGCAGCCAAGGCAGCAACACGGCGATGGTCAATGACATGAGGTTTTGCCCTGACAAGCCCAAAGTCACCAACCCCGCCAACCAACCCCATGCGGTGGTGCGTGTCCACGACTGGCGCTGCTGCGCCAGCGCAAGGACATGCATCAGCCCGGCCACCGACATCAATTGGAAGGTGTCTGGCGTGGCCTCGTGCGACAACTGGGCCAGGCCGAGACAAGCCATGACTGCCATCACCCCTGAATCGGCCAGTGCACGCGCATAGTCAACTGGCGAGGCTTGCCCACCAAACGCAAAGGGCACGGGCTGTGCCGCGGGCAACAAGGCAAAACGGTAAACGGCGTGCCAAGTGAAAAAGAGCGCCAGGCACAGTGCCGCCATGTACGGCAGGCGGGATGCGATTTCTGGCCAGGCGGGCAAGAGCCACATGGCCGACGCTCCCAGCCAATGCGGAAGCCACGCCGGGGTGTCACTCGGCAGCCCCAGTACTGTCGGGGTGAGCCAGCTGGTTTCTCCGCTGGCCATCAGTCGCATGATGCCGAACGACGTCACATCCGCACTTTTCCATGGCTCTCTGCCCACGAATCCCGGCAAGACATATGCCAGGCAGAGCGCCAGCAACGCCCAACGCGGCAAGCGCCTCACGGCAGCCTGCGTGACGATGGCCGGAGTGGGGTGAGGCACGGTGAGTTTGCGGTCGGGCATGTGTGGTGGTCGGTGCACGGGCAAGTGTGGCATTGAACCTGTCGGGTAAAAAAAAAGCCGACTCGGCGTCGGCTTTTTTCTCTACCAGCGCCTGGGGCGCTGGGAAGGTGTTACTTGGCAGCGGTGGACGTGCGGCCGAAGCGGTTGCGGAATTTCTCAACGCGACCACCCATGGTGTCCACGCTTTTTTGCGTGCCGGTGTAGAAGGGGTGTGACTCGCTGGAGGTGTCCAGCTTGAACAATGGCAGCTCACGGCCATCTTCCATTTTCACCATCTCTTTGGTGTTGGCGCAGGAGCGGGTCACAAACTTGAATCCATTCGACAGGTCCATGAAGCACACTTCACGGTAGTTGGGGTGGATGCCTTCTTTCATTTCAATTCCTAGGTTCAGTTGCGACAGCCGTTGCACTGGCCTGCCCAGACAACACTTGTCGCGAAAATGGGGCCGGGTGGCCCCTGATGGGGTAACAAAGAGGTGCCCGAATCCGTTCGATCACCATTTTTGGCTGCGGGCACGCCAGCGCTGAGCCCTGCAAAGCCACTGATTATCGCATGAAAAGGCGCTGGTGAGCCTTGATGGAAACGGCTTCAGCCGCCTCGGCGCATCATGTCAAAAAATTCGGAATTGTTTTTGGTGGACTTCATGCTCTTGAGCACCATCTCCATGGCTTCAATTTCGTCCATGTTGTACATGAACTGGCGCAAGATCCGGGTTTTTTGCAGGATTTCGGGCTGAAGCAGAAGTTCTTCCCGACGGGTGCCACTGCGGTTGAGCTGGATGGAGGGGAACACGCGCTTCTCATACAGGCGGCGGTCCAAGTGGATTTCGCAGTTGCCAGTGCCTTTGAACTCCTCAAAAATCACCTCGTCCATCCGGCTGCCGGTGTCCACCAGTGCGGTGGCGATGATGGTGAGTGAGCCACCCTCCTCGATTTTTCGGGCTGCGCCGAAGAAGCGCTTGGGGCGTTGCAACGCGTTGGCATCCACGCCCCCTGTCAGCACCTTGCCGGAGGAGGGCAGCACGTTGTTGTATGCGCGTGCCAAACGCGTGATGGAGTCCAGCAGGATGACCACGTCTTTTTTCAGCTCGACGAGGCGTTTTGCGCGCTCGATGACCATTTCGGCCACATGCACGTGGCGTGCCGCTGGCTCATCAAAGGTGGACGCGATGACTTCCCCGCGGACCGTGCGCTGCATTTCGGTCACCTCTTCTGGGCGCTCATCGACCAGCAGCACCATCAATTCGACCTCTGGGTGGTTGGAGGTGATGGCGTGGCAGATGTGCTGCATCATGACCGTCTTGCCGCTCTTGGGCGGGGCGACGATCAGCGCCCGTTGGCCTTTGCCGATGGGGGCGATGATGTCAATCACGCGGCCGGTGATGTTTTCGTCGCTCTTGATGTCGCGCTCCAAACGCATCTGTTCTTTGGGGAACAGCGGCGTGAGGTTTTCGAACATGATCTTGTGCTTGTTGTCCTCTGGCGGCAACCCGTTGATCTTGTCCAGTTTATTGAGGGCAAAGTAGCGCTCTCCGTCTTTCGGGATGCGCACCTCGCCCTCAATCATGTCCCCGGTGTGCAGGTTGAAGCGCCGGATCTGGCTCGGAGAGATGTAGATGTCGTCGGTCGATGCGTTGTAACTGGTGTCGGGTGCACGCAGGAACCCGAACCCGTCGGGCAACACCTCCAGCACGCCATCGGCGAACACCTGCTCCCCAGCCTTGGCCCGTTTTTTGATGATGGCAAACATCAGTTCCTGTTTGCGCATGCGCCCAGTGTTCTCGATTTCCAGGGCTTCAGCCTGTTTGAACACTTCGGAGACGTGGAGAGCTTTGAGTTCGGAAAGGTGCATGGAAACCCCTGTGCGGAGCCAATTCTGAGGGTGGGGATTTGCCCGTGAGTGTGGGGCGTGTGGGGCGCGAACCGGCGAGCGTGTGGTGCTGCCGACTGCGCTGCTGCGATCATCGATATACCGCAACGCGGTTGATTATAGGGCCACGAGCTGCGCGCTTGGCCAGAAATTGATGGGTTGATGACTTGGTTCAACCAAACAAAAGACGCCCTGCGCAGGGCGTCTTGGGGCGAGAGGCCTCAGGCCAGTTGCTGGTCAATGAAAGCGGTCAGCTGCGCTTTGCTCAGCGCCCCGACTTTGGTGGCGGCCAACTGGCCGTCCTTGAATACCATGAGTGTGGGAATGCCTCGAATGCCGAACTGCGCAGGGATGGCCCGGTTGTCGTCCACATTCATTTTGGCGACCGACACCTTGCCGGCATACGACGTGGCCACCTCGTCGAGGATGGGGGCGATCATTTTGCAGGGGCCACACCATTCGGCCCAGAAATCGACCAGAACGGGGCCGTTGGCTTTGAGGACATCCGCGTCAAAAGACGCATCGGAAACGTGTTTGATCAGGTCGCTGGCCATTTCAAATCCTATCGGTGGGGGTGGCAATGCACGGTTAAAGTTGCGCTCATTGTGACAGAAACACCCGAAACAGGCCCTTGACCTGGATGTGCGACCACACACGCAAGTCGCCCACATGACCCACAGGAATACGCATTGAATTCTCCCGCACACACACCTTCGCCCGTTTGCCAAGCCCAACCAGAGTCTGGGGTGCCCCGGGTGGCGGTGGTCGGGGGTGGCCCAGCTGGACTGATGGCGGCAGAGGTTCTGTCCTCTGTGGGTCATGAGGTTCATCTCTTCGATCGCATGCCCTCTGTGGGGCGAAAGTTTTTGTTGGCTGGCCGTGGCGGACTGAACCTGACCCACGCGGAACCCCGGGACACCTTCATCGAACGTTTTGGGCCAAAGGCCGGTGATGTGGCCGATGTGCTGGGCGCGTTTGGTGGACCAGAGGTGCGCGCTTGGGCAAAAGGGCTGGGCATCGACACGTTTGTGGGTACGTCGGGACGTGTGTTTCCCGTGGACATGAAGTCCGCGCCGCTGCTGCGCGCGTGGCTGCACAGGTTACGCCACCCCATGTCGGGCCGGGCGGTTCAGTTTCACCAGCGCCACGTGTGGCGGGGTTGGAATGACGACGGGGAGTTGCGGTTTGACACCCCTCACGGTGCGCAGAGTTTTGCTGCGCAGGCCACCGTCCTGGCGCTGGGGGGCGCGAGTTGGCCGCGCCTGGGTTCAGATGGCAGTTGGGTGGACGTGCTGACTCGGTCAGGCGTCGCGGTGGCGCCGCTGAGGCCAAGCAATTGCGGCTTTGATGTGTCGGGTGGATGGACTGAGCATTTCATGCACAGGGCGGCGGGACAGCCGTTGAAGTCCATTTCCTTTCAAGTGCTGTCGCCGGCCAATGACGTGGTCGACGATCCGACAGGTCGCTCCGAGAAAAATCACGTGCTGTTCTCGCGCAAAGGGGAGTGTGTGGTCACTGAAACCGGATTGGAGGGCAGCGTGGTGTATGCCGCTTCCCGCTTGATCAGGGAGCAGGTGGACACCCATGGCAAAGCGGAGGTGCGGCTGGATCTGTTGCCAGACTGGTCAACGGAGCGTGTGGCAGCCGCGGTGACTGCACCCAGGGGGTCGAGGTCGCTGAGTTCGCACTTGAAAGGTCGCTTGACGCTGGATGGCGTGAAGCTCGGGCTGCTTTACGAGCAGCTGGGGGCCGATCGGATGCACAACCCGCAGCTGCTGAGCGAAGCCATCAAATCTCTGCCGGTCACATTGGTGCGCCCTCGGCCCCTGGGTGAGGCCATCAGCACGGCAGGTGGCGTGTGCTTTGACGCCTTGGATAAAGGGTGCATGCTGACCGCTCTTGCCGGTGTGTTTTGCGCGGGGGAGATGCTGGACTGGGAGGCGCCTACCGGAGGTTATCTGCTGACCGCGTGTTTGGCTCAAGGGCATTGGGTGGGGAGGGCTGTCTGCGCATACCTTGGCCCTGCTGGTCAGCGCGTGGGCTGAGTCAATTGGGTGTGAATGTGTGTTTCAGGTTAGAATGTAGGGCTATCCGGATCCTCTGGTCAGCCGCCTGGGGTCGTGCACACAGCAGCGTGCCGACAACCCGGGCCTTTTGTGCAGCGTGACCATGACCCTGAAGTAGGAAACCATGAACCTCATCCAAACCCTTGAGCAAGAAGAAATCGCTCGTCTGAACAAAACCATTCCCGCTTTTGCGCCAGGTGACACGGTCATCGTCAGCGTGAACGTGGTGGAAGGCAACCGCAAACGCCTGCAGGCTTACGAAGGGGTGGTGATCGCTCGTCGCAACCGTGGCCTGAACAGCAACTTCATCGTCCGCAAAGTGTCCAATGGCGAAGGTGTGGAGCGCACGTTCCCTTTGTACTCCCCCCGCATTGCCAAAATCGAAGTCAAGCGCCGCGGTGATGTTCGCCGCGCCAAGCTGTATTACCTGCGTGACCGCAGCGGTCGCTCTGCTCGCATCAAGGAAAAGCTGGGCGCTTGAAGCCGGTTTTTTCCTGTTAAAAAAAGCCGCCTCGTGCGGCTTTTTTTTCGACTTCCCTGTCCTGTGTCCACCCTCAACCCTCGTTTGGTGCCCGTTCTTCGCCAGGATGGGCATTTGCCTGCCGTGCCGACCACGTGCCTGTCGGCCGACGCGTTGCGCCGACGCTTCAGTGCACCCCCAATGTGGCGGCCAGAGATCGAGCGCGAGCCCCGATTTGGCGAGCGGCCGCCGGCCGACGCGGCCGTGCTCATTGCCGTGGTGCAGCACCCCGTGCCCACCGTGTTGTTGACCCAGCGGGCCACCCACTTGAGCACCCATTCGGGTCAGATTGCTTTTCCGGGCGGCAAGGTGGACCACGGTGATGGGTCGGCGCAATGGGCGGCATTGAGGGAGGCAGAGGAGGAGGTGGGGTTGACGCCTTCAGCAGTGGAGGTGTTGGGGTGCTTGCCCCGTTACCTCACGGGCACCATGTTTTCCGTCACGCCGGTGTTGGGCTTGGTGCAACCCGGCGTTGCCTTGAGTCCCAGCCCCGACGAGGTGTCGGAAGTGTTCGAGGTGCCACTGGCATTTCTCATGAATCCGGCCAACCACCGCTGGCACGAGGTCGAGTACGACGGTGTGCTGCGCCGATGGCTGTCCATGCCTTACCAGGACGGCGAAGCCGAGCGTTACATCTGGGGCGCCACGGCGGGCATGCTTCGCAACCTCTATGCTTTTCTGAGTGCGTGAACCCGCAGCCCACGGGTGGTGGGGGTGAACAGCAGGTGTCGCTATGATCATCGCATGACATTTTTCGCTGTCTTCTTTGCGTTGCTCATTGAGCAGGCGCGGCCTTTGACGCACCAAAATTGGGTTCATGTCGGCATGCGGGCCTGGGTCCGATGGGTGTTTCGCAGTTTGGACGCCGGTCAGTCGCACCACGGGGCCTTGGTGTGGGGTATCGCGGTGGGCCTACCGGTGGTGCTGACCGCCGCGGTGCACATGGTCTTGTGGTCATACAGCATGTTGCTGACGCTGATCTGGGCGGTTGCCGTGTTGTACGTGACCCTGGGATTTCGGCAATTCAGTCACCATTTCACCGAAGTCCGGGCCGCTTTGGAGCGTGGAGACAGCTTGGCTGCCCGGCGGGCCCTGGCGGAGTGGCGCAAGTTGCCGCTCGACGCGGTGCCCGACACGGACTTGGTCAAGCACGTCATCGAATGCTCGGCGCTGTCGGTTCACCGGCATGTTCTGGGGGTGCTGGTGTGTTTCGTGGTGTTTTGGCTGCTGGGCTTGGGGCCAGCGGGTGCGGTGCTGTTTCGCCTGGCGGAGCACATGGACGCGGTTTGCCGTACCCAAGCGTCCACAGTTGCTGCTGACGTGGCCTCGGACGGGACGTCTGCTGCCGTGGTGGTGTGGGGCACGCGTCAACCCAGTGAGGCTGTGCGCCGTGCGGCCGCGGAGGCATGGCGCTGGATCAACCACCTACCCGCCCGCGCCACGGCCCTGGCGTTTGCCGTGGTGGGCAATTTTGAAGAGGCTGTGGCCAACTGGCGACAGGAGGCCTGGGGGCATGATGATCCCCACGACGGCATTGTGCTGGCCGCGATGGCCGGTGCCCTGAACCTTCGCATGGGCGCCGCGTCGCCCGCGCCGGGTACTGAGCCCACCGTGCCTCCACCCCAGCTGGCGCACCTGACCAGCCTGGTGGGGTTGGTGTGGCGCAGCGTGGTGTTGTGGATGTTGTTTTTGGCTCTGGTCACCCTGGCGCGGTCCATGGGTTGACGCACACCGCTGAACCGCCGCTGATCTACCAGTGCCGGGTGTTGGAGAGTTCCTCGAACAGCTCTCCATAAATTTTGTAGCGGTTAAGGCTTATGTATGAAGCGCTGGGTGCCATTTTGAATGCAGAAATGACGCCGCAACCCGGTTCGTGCAGGTGGGTGCAGTTGTGGTACTTGCAGTGGCCCAGGTGTCGGCGCATGTCGGGCATCAAGGCCGCGAGTTGTGTGGCTTCGATGTGGTGCAGGCCAAATTCCTGAAAACCGGGTGAGTCGATCAAGGCCGTGGTTTTGGCGTCGTCCACCCAATACCAGTTGGTGCTGGTGGTGGTGTGTTTGCCGGAGTTGAGCGCCCGGGAAATTTCCTTGGTGTTCACCAGGGCGCCGGGCACCCAGTGGTTGATGAGGGTGCTTTTGCCTACCCCGGAAGGGCCTAGTACCAAGGTGGTTCTGCCCACCAAGTGGCCGTTCAATGCGGCCAGTGCGGCCAACTTCTCGGTGTCCAATGCGACCGGTACCCCGTCTGTTGCCTTGGCCAGGCACACGCCCAGCACGGTGTAACCCATGTCCCGGTAGGGCGCCAAGCGTTGCCATGCCGCTTGGAACAGCCCGGTCAGGTCGCTTTTGTTGAGGACGATCAGGGGAGGTATGCCCTGAGCTTCCGCCGCTATCAGTGCGCGGGTCAGTTGCCGTTCCGAGAACTCTGGCTCGGCGCCCAGCAGGATCAGGGTCTGGTCAATGTTGGCCGCAAACGACTTGGTGCGAATGTCGTCTTGCCGATAAAACAGGTTGCGCCGTGGCTCAACGGCTTCGATGCTGCCCTCGTCTCCACTGATGGCCCAGCGCACGCGGTCGCCCACCACTGCCTGGTTTTTTTTCCCCTTGGGGTGACAGATGCGGCGTTCACCGTCAGGGCTTTCCACCACCACATGTCGCCCGTGGGTGGCCACCACCAGTCCTGGGTGGGCTTGCTCAGTGGCTTGCATGGTGGGGGTGCAGCGCGTTGTTGGCGGGGAGGCTCACGGGCGCGGGCAGGGGTTTGATGACCAGTTGAGAGGGTGTCATGCGGTTTGCAGTTTGGCCAGCCGTTCACTGGCTGGTGGGTGAGAGTAATAGAACCACACAAACCAGGGATCGGGTGTGAGGGTGGTGGCGTTGTCCTGGTGCAATTTGAGCAGCGCAGAGCGCAGGGCGGTGCCATCGGCTTTGCTGGCCGCAAAGTGATCGGCCTCGAATTCATCGCGGCGCGACTTGGCGGCCAGCAGTGGGGAGAGGTAGAACGTCAACAATGGGATGGTCAGCACGAACAGCAGCAAGGCCAGCGCGTCGTTGCCCCCCTGGAGATTGGGCTCGACACCCAGCCCCAGGTAAAACCAGCTTTTGCCCGACAACCATCCCAGCAGGGCAAAACCGCCCAGTGCCAACACCGCCATGGTGACCATGCGTCGGCGAATGTGGCGGTGGTGGAAGTGCCCCAGCTCGTGCGCCAGCACCGCATCGACCTCATCGGGCGACAGCTGCGCCAGCAGGGTGTCGTAAAACACCACCCGCTTGGCGGCTCCCAGGCCGGTGAAGTAGGCGTTGGCGTGGGCGCTTCTGCGGCTGCCATCCATCACAAACAGTCCTTTCGCTTTGAAGCCACAGCGCGCCATCAAGTTGGTCACCCGGTCCTTCAGGGTGTTGTCCTCCAGCGGCTGGAAGCGGTTGAACAACGGCGCGATCAGCGTGGGGTATATCACCATCAGCAACACGTTGAAGGCCATGAAGCAGCCCCAGGCCCACAGCCACCACAGCGTGCCTGCACTGGCCATCAGGAACAGCACCACCGCCACAATGGGCAGTCCGACGATGGCGGCCACCACCATGCCTTTCAGGCCATCGAGCAACCAATCTTTCGGGGTGGTTCGGTTGAAGCCGTACCGCTCCTCCAGTCGAAACGTGCGGTACCAGGCCAGCGGCGCATCCAGCAAACTGCCCACCAGCGCAAACGTGCCCACCAGTGCCAGCTGCTGCCACAGGCCGGAGGGCAGGGTGCTGAGCAGCCATTGGTTCAGGCTGTTGAGTCCGCCCAGCAGCGTCCAACCCAGCACCAGCGCCGCCTGCCAGGTCACCTCTGCCAGAGACAGGCGCCCTTTCGCCAGTGTGTAGTCAGCCGCTTTCTGGTGGGCGGCCAGTGGGATGGTCTGGGCAAACGCCGACGGCACCGCCGCGCGGTGCTGGCTCACATGCCGGGCCTGCCGTGACAGCAGCCACAGCTGCGTCCCGGTGACCGCCATCAAGAGGAAGGAAAAGGCCCAGATGAGCCAAGTGGTCGGTTCAAACATGCGCCGAGTCTAATCAGCTGCCAGGCCAGACGCCGCCGAAAGGGTGTTGGCCTGTGCGGTCTGCGCCCATGGGTGAAAATCCAGGCATGACACCTCACCGCTCCGTTGCCACCTCTTGCGGCACCACCGAACAGGCCGAAGGCCCACCTGCGCTGGCGCGCAGTGATCTCAACCTGGTCTGGATAGACTGCGAAATGAGTGGTCTCGATCCCGACAAAGAATTCATCCTGGAAATTGCGGTGGTCATCACCGGCCCACAACTCAGCCCCCGCATTGAAGGGCCGGTGCTGGTGCTTCACCAGCCCGATGCCGTGCTGGATGGCATGGACAAATGGAACAAGGGTACCCACGGCCGCAGCGGGCTGATCGACAAGGTCAAGGCCAGCACCCTTACCGCAGAGCAGGCCGAGGCGCAGCTGTTGGCTTTCATTGCCCGCTACGTGCCCAAGCATGCGTCACCTTTGTGTGGCAACACCGTGCACCAGGACAGGCGATTTCTCGTCAATTACATGCCCAAACTGGAGGCCTATCTGCATTACCGCTGCCTGGATGTCAGCACCCTCAAGGAACTGTCGCGCCGTTGGCGGCCCGATGTGTACAAGGGCTTCAAGAAGAAGCAGCGGCACACCGCTCTGGCCGATGTGAACGAATCCATCGATGAACTCATCCACTACCGTGAGCATTTTTTGCTTGGCTTACCATCCTGAGCATGGTCACCATGAACTTGCAGGACATTTTGTTTTCCCAGGGCTTTGGCACCCGGCGCGTGTGCGCGGGCCTGATTCAGCAGGGGCTGGTCACGGTGTCTGGCGCGGTGTGCACCGATACCCTGGCCGAGTTTCAGCCCAACGGTTTGCAGTTCACCGTTCAGGGTCAGGCCTGGGCCTACCACGAGCGTGCCTACCTGGTGCTGCACAAACCCGCTGGGTACGAGTGCTCCCAAAAGCCCGGCATGTACCCCAGTGTGTACACCCTGCTGCCCAGCCCGCTTCGCACCAGGGGGGGCGGTGCGGCGGCGGGTGTGCAAGCCGTGGGGCGGCTGGATCAGGACACCACCGGTTTGCTGCTGCTGAGTGACGACGGCAAATTCATCCACCGCATGAGTTCGCCCAAACACCATGTGCCCAAGGTGTATGACGTGACCACCAAACACCCGGTGGACAGCCAACAACTGCAGCGCCTGTTGACCGGTGTGGTGCTGGATGACAGTCCAGTGCCCGTCAGGGCCGCTGCGGCGGTGCAGACCGGCAGCCACCGCCTGGACCTGACCTTGACCGAGGGCAAGTATCACCAGGTCAAACGCATGCTGGCAGCGGTGAGCAACCGGGTGGAGGCGCTGCACCGCGCACGCATCGGCAGCCTGGTGCTGGCAGACGACTTGCCATCAGGTCAGTGGCGTTGGCTCACGCCAGGCGAGGTGCAGGCGCTGTACTCGCCCCAGAAGGTGACACAGGCGTCACCCGTCGTGGAGTGAAGGAAAGGGCAGAGAGGCACTCGCATGGGTTTGATTTTTGATGCTTTCTGGCGCGCGGTGGCCTACTGCCTGCACCCGAGGGTGGTGGCGCTGTCGTTCCTGCCGCTGGTGCTGATGGTGGCGCTGTCGTTTGGTTTGGGCTACTTTTTTTGGGAGTCGGCGGTGGCCGGCGTGTCCGCATGGCTCACCGACAACGAACTGCTGTCGCTGGCGCTGAACTGGCTGGACAAAGTGGGGGCGGGTGGCCTGCGAGCCGTGCTGGGTCCGCTCATCATCCTGTTTCTGGCCACGCCGGTCATCGTGGTGCTGTCTCTGCTGCTGGTGGGCTGGTTGATGACGCCGGCCATGGTCACGCTGGTGTCCGGTCGCCGCTTCCCATCGCTGGAGAAACACAAAGGGGCATCGTGGTGGGGCAGCCTCTGGTGGTCGCTGGTCTCCACCGTCATGGCGTTGCTGGCGCTGATGGCCTCTTTGCCACTGTGGCTCATTCCCCCACTGATCATGGTGCTGCCACCGCTGATCTGGGGCTGGCTGACCTACCGGGTGTTCACCTTCGATGCCTTGGCCGAACATGCCACGGTGGACGAGCGCAAGCTCCTGTTTGCCCGCCACCGGCACCAATTTTTGCTGTTGGGTGTGGCCTCCGGCTACCTGGGTGCATTGCCCAGCGTGTTGTGGGCGTCAGGGGCCATGTTCATCGCCATGGCGCCGCTGCTCATCCCATTGGCCATCTGGTTGTACACCCTGATTTTTGCCTTCTCCTCACTGTGGTTCACCCACCTGGCGTTGACGGTGCTGGAGCGCTTGCGTGCACAAGACCAGCGGCCCAAGCCTGGCTATGCGGCGGCGCAGGCTGCGGTTCGTGTCCGTGCCGGGACCATTGCCGACAGCGACGCCGTGACCGATGTTCCCGCAGGTGGTGCCGCGACAACCCCAGCTTTGCCCCCACCGGCGGGTGACAAGCGCCTCTGACACTCAGGTATTGGCCCATGGCACATCCCACCCCCACCTTTGGTGCCTTGATCATCGGCGACGAGATACTGTCCGGCCGCCGTGCCGACAAGCACCTCCCCAAGCTCATTGAGTTGTTGAACGCGCGCGGCCTGTCGTTGGCCTATGCGTACCACGTGGGCGATGACCCGGCCCGCATCACCGCGCTGCTGGCGAATGCCTTTGCCAGCGGTGACGTGGTTTTTTCGTTTGGCGGCATCGGCGCCACCCCCGATGACCACACGCGGCAGTGTGCAGCGGCAGCGTTGGGGCAGCCTCTGCGTTTGCACCCAGAGGCCAAAGCCCTGATCGAGCAGCGCATGTTGGATTTGGCCAAGCAGCAGGGTCAAACCGTCGATCTGGCCCACCCTGACAGCCTTCAGCGGCTGAACATGGGCGTGTTCCCGGCATCGGCCTCCATCATTCCCAATCCCTACAACCAGATTCCCGGTTTTTCCTGTCAAGGTACAGGCCCTGGGGCGGTGCATTTTGTGCCGGGGTTCCCGGTCATGGCCTGGCCCATGGTGGAATGGGTGCTGGACACCCGGTATGCCGACTGTTTTTCCGTGGGCGCGTGGATGGAGAAATCCGTGATCGTTTATGGTGCGATGGAAGCCACGCTCACCCCCCTGATGGAACGCATCGAGCAGACGCACCCCGGCATCAAGGTGTTCAGTCTGCCCAGTGTGGACCACCCCGAGCACGGGCGCCACATTGACCTCGGGGTCAAAGGGCCAGTGTTGCAGGCCGATGCGGCGTTTGTGGACTTGCTGGCGGGTTTGAATGCCCGTGCGCTTCACCTGGGCCCCGAATTGGTGCGCCATCAGTGAGCACCAGCATGGTGCGTAAATGATTTAAATTGGTGCATAAATAAACTCACCCGCCCGCAGCGGGTTTCCCTGTTTGTGTGCAGTCGCAGGGCACAATACCGGGTGAAGCGGTTGGTCAGTGCCTCTTGTGGCATGGAAACTGCTTGAGTGGATTGTTCAATTTCCAAACCCGTAATCAGCCCATAGGAGATTTCTGATGGCCAAGACCGTCGCAGACGTGATGCAAATGGTGAAAGACAACGAAGTCAAGTTCGTTGACTTCCGGTTCACCGACACCCGTGGCAAACAGCACCACACCACGGTGCCCGTGTCCCACTTTGACGAAGACAAATTTGTGTCTGGCCATGCGTTTGATGGTTCTTCCATTGCAGGCTGGAAAGGCATCGAAGCCTCCGACATGCAGCTCATCCCCGACCCCAACACGGCCGTCGTGGACCCCTTCATGGAAGAAACCACGTTGCTGTTGACTTGCGATGTGATCGAGCCCACCGATGGCAAGTCCTACGACCGCGATCCCCGCTCCATCGCCAAGCGCGCGGAAGCCTACCTGAAGGCATCCGGCCTGGGCGACACCGCCTATTTTGGCCCTGAGCCAGAGTTCTTCATTTTTGACG
Source organism: Polaromonas sp. (assembly GCA_013823635.1). Classification (GTDB taxonomy): domain Bacteria; phylum Pseudomonadota; class Gammaproteobacteria; order Burkholderiales; family Burkholderiaceae_C; genus UBA2334. The sequence goes on from PNML01000007.1 coordinate 50,853, forward strand.
GCGTGCGCTGGAGCAACGAGCCCGGCAACGTCATGTACGAAATCGAAGAATACGAAGCGCCCTGGAACACCGGCGCCAAGCTCGAAGGCGGCAACCGCGGCCACCGTCCCACCGTCAAGGGCGGCTACTTCCCTGTTCCCCCAGTCGACAGCACGCACGACATGCGCGCCGAGATGGCCCTGATCCTGGAAAGCCTGGGCATTCCCGTGGAAGTGTTCCACCACGAAGTGGCGGGCGCAGGTCAGAACGAAATCGGCACCAAGTTCAGCACGCTGGTCGAGCGCGCCGACTGGACGCTGCTGCAGAAGTACGTGGTGCACAACGTGGCCAACGCCTACGGCAAAACCGCCACATTCATGCCCAAGCCTTACGCTGGCGACAACGGCTCCGGCATGCACGTTCACCAGTCGGTCTGGAAAGACGGCAAGAACCTGTTTGCCGGTGACGGCTATGCCGGTCTGAGCGACTTCGCCCTGTACTACGTGGGTGGCATCATCAAGCACGCCCGTGCCCTGAACGCCATCACCAACCCCGGCACCAACAGCTACAAGCGCCTGGTGCCCCACTTCGAAGCCCCGGTCAAGCTGGCTTACTCCGCCAAAAACCGCTCGGCCTCCATCCGCATCCCTTACGTGGCCAACCCCAAGGGCCGTCGCGTGGAAGCCCGCTTCCCCGATCCATTGATGAACCCCTACCTGGGTTTTGCCGCACTGCTGATGGCCGGTCTGGACGGCGTGGAAAACAAAATCCACCCCGGCGAAGCCGCCACCAAAGACCTGTACCACCTGCCCCCCGAGGAAGACAAGCTGGTGCCCACGGTCTGCCACAGCCTGGACCAGGCTCTGGAGGCGTTGGATGCCGACCGCGCCTTCCTGACCAAGGGTGGTGTGTTCACCGACTCCATGATCGATGCCTACATCGACCTGAAGATGCAGGAAGTGACCCGCTTCCGCATGGCCGTGCACCCTGTTGAATACGACATGTACTACAGCCTGTGATCAGCGATTGATCCCAAAAAAAGGGACGGCCTGGCCGTCCCTTTTTTGTTGGTGCGCCGCACGGGGGCAGCCCCAACTCGCACAGGGGCACTTTTGGGCGATACTGGGCATCACAGTGGCAAGAACTGTTGCTCTGGAGAATGGAATGCCTCACATGAATTTTTCTGCCGGCGGTTGGCGCATGGCTTGGTTGGCGTGTGCCGCGCTGGCCGGGTGCGCATGGGGGACTGCCCAGGCACAAGACCGCATTTACCGTTGCGGCAACGAATACACCAACAACCCCACACCCGCCCAAAAGAAGGACTGCACGCCGCTGGAGGGGGGCAACGTCACGGTGGTGCAAGGCACACGCGCCACCGGCGGCAAGGCCAGTGGTGGCAACGCCAAATCCAGCAGCGTGGCCTCCGCCGATCAGCCGCGTGTGGATCCCGCTGTGCAAAAGGCGCGGGACAGCGACGCCCGCGCCATCCTGGAGGCCGAGTTGCGCCGCGCGGAGGCGCGCCTGCTGGAGGTGCAGCGGGAGTACAACGGCGGCCAGCCCGAGCGCCGTGGTGTGGAGTTGCGCAACCCCGCGCTCTACAACGAGCGCATTGCCGATCTCAAGGCCAGTCTGGCCAGGGCCGAGGCCGATGTGGCGGGCATACGGCGCGAGTTGCAGCGTGTTGGCGGTGCCGCCACGCCTGCGGCGTCCAGTGCCCAGGCGGCAGCGGGCAACGCACCGGCGCCCCGTTGACATGGCCGCAGCAAAAGGTCCGAAAAGCCAGGTGCCATCCCCCGCGTCGCGTTTCCAGTCGCTGGACCTGCTGGCCACCCTGGTGGCGGTGGTGGCCACCGACGGACACCTGTTGTTTGTGAACGCGGCGCTGGAGGATGCGCTGGGTTTGTCCCGGCGTGGGGTGGCGGGCACGCAGTTGGCCGATTTTTTCACCCAACCCAATGTGCTGCTGAACGCCTTGTCCGGCGCCAGGGGCAATGAATTTGCGGCCCTGCGCTACGACGCCTGGATCAAATGCCACCACCGCGAGCCCATGCCCGTGCACGTGGTGGTGGCCCAAACCGAGGTGCCCAACGAAGTGGTGGTGGAGCTGCTGCCCCTTGAGCAGCAAACCCGGCAAGACAGGGAGGAGCGCCTCATCGACCAGGCGCAGGCCAACAAGGAACTCATCCGCAACCTGGCCCACGAAATCAAGAACCCCCTGGGTGGCATACGCGGTGCCGCCCAGCTGTTGCAGATGGAGCTGGAGTCGCGCGAGCTCATCGAGTACACGCAGGTCATCATCCACGAGGCCGATCGGCTGCAAACCTTGGTGGACCGCCTGCTGGCGCCCCACCGCCGACCACACGTGGTGGGGGATGTGAACATCCACGAGGTGTGCGAACGGGTCCGCTCGCTGATCCTGGTGGAGTTTCCCAAGGGTCTGAAGGTGGTGCGGGACTACGACGCGTCGCTGCCCGAGTTCCGGGGCGACCGCGAGCAGCTCATCCAGGCCGTGCTCAACATCGCCCACAACGCCGCGCAGGCGCTGGCCGCGCGCTTGCAGGAGGGTGACGCCGAGATCATTTTCAAGACGCGGGTGGCGCGCCAGGTCACTTTCGGCAAGCAACGCTATCGCCTGGCACTGGAATTGCATGTCATCGACAACGGGCCCGGCGTGCCGGATTCGATCAAGGACCGTATTTTTTACCCGCTGGTGTCGGGGCGCGAAGGCGGGTCTGGGCTGGGGCTGACCCTGGCGCAAACCTTTGTCCAGCAGCACCACGGTCTGATCGAGTGCGACAGCGTTCCCGGGCGAACCGACTTCAAGATATTGATTCCCCTGCCTTGAAGTCGAGCGGGAGCACCCGACTTCACACCAAAGGGCGGGGTTGAATCGAACAAGAGGCAAAAGGAAACGAACGCATGAAACCCATCTGGATCGTGGATGACGATCAGTCCATCCGGTTCGTTCTTGAAAAAGCGCTGCTGCGTGAGAACCTGCCCACCCGCAGCTTCACCAACCCGCAGGAGGTGCTGACCGCCCTGAGCGACGGCAACGACGAGCAGGGCCCCCAGATCCTGGTCAGCGACATCCGCATGCCCGGGGGCTCTGGCCTCGACCTGCTGGACAAGGTCAAGAAGAAGCTGCCCGGTCTGCCCGTCATCATCATGACGGCGTTTTCCGACCTGGACAGCGCCGTGTCTGCCTTTCAGGGCGGCGCGTTCGAGTACCTGCCCAAGCCCTTCGACCTGCCCAAGGCGGTGGAGCTGATCCGCCGCGCGGTGGAGGAAAGCCAGCGCGAAGAGGTGGCCGAGGAGCGCATGGCCGCCACCCCCGAAATGCTGGGGCAGGCGCCCGCCATGCAGGACGTGTTCCGCGCCATTGGCCGCCTGAGCCAGAGCAACGTCACGGTCATGATCACCGGGGAGTCGGGCTCGGGCAAGGAGCTGGTGGCGCGTGCGCTGCACAAGCACTCGCCGCGCGCCAACGGACCGTTTGTGGCCATCAACACGGCCGCCATTCCCAAAGACTTGCTGGAGAGCGAGCTGTTTGGCCACGAGCGCGGCGCCTTCACCGGTGCGCAAACCATGCGCCGGGGCCGGTTTGAGCAGGCCGATGGCGGCACCCTGTTTCTGGACGAAATCGGCGACATGCCGTTTGACCTGCAAACGCGCCTGTTGCGGGTGCTGTCCGACGGACACTTTTACCGCGTGGGTGGGCACAGTGCGGTCAAAACCAATGTGCGCGTCATCGCCGCCACCCACCAGAACCTGGAGCAGCGGGTGAAAGAGGGCGTGTTCCGCGAAGACCTGTTCCACCGCCTGAACGTCATCCGCCTGCGCCTGCCCGCCCTGCGCGAGCGCCGCGAGGACGTGCCCATGCTGGCGCGCCACTTCCTGGTGCAAAGCGCCAAGCAGCTGGACGTGGAGCCCAAACGCATCTCCGAGGCGGCCTTGCAGCGCCTGGCGTCGTTCGACTTTCCGGGCAACGTGCGGCAGTTGGAAAACGTGTGCCACTGGCTGACGGTGATGGCCCCGGCACAGGTCATTGAGGTCAAAGACCTGCCGCCCGAGGTGCTGTCCGTGGGGGCCACCGAGGCCGCTGCGCCGGTCGATGGTCCAATGCTGGCCGCTTCGCACGACGGGGTGCTGGCCCAGGTGGTGCCACCCGTTGCGACGGCGGTGGCAGGGGCCGATGGGGTGGAGTCCCCACCCCACCACACCAGCCTGGGCTTTGCGCAACCGGTGGGTGAATACCACCCGCTGCCCGTGGCGGGGGCCGAGCCGCCCGCCACCGGGGCACCGGTCGCCCTGGAAGAGTGGGAACGCGGTCTGCAGGCCGAGGCAAAAATCCTGCTGGAGTCCGGCCGCGAAGATGTGTGGGACGTGTTGACCCGCCGGTTTGAAACCCGCCTCATCCTCACCGCACTGGCCAACACCCGTGGCCGGCGCATTGAGGCGGCCCACAAACTGGGCATAGGCCGCAACACCATCACCCGCAAAATCCAGGAACTGCACCTGGAGTGAGGGGCTGCGCACCACGGTGTGGCCCCACATTTACAGTCAAAACGCCTGCTGGCGCTTGTTGTGAAACAACAGTGTGCTACTAATATAAATTCATAGCACACTGTTAAATGGCATCAAGCACTGGGGGGTGTTTTGGCTTTAAGCCAGTGTCAACACCACCGGTGCATGGTCGCTGGGGCGCTCGTTGTTGCGGGGCAGCTTGTCCACCGCGCAGGCCTGCGCCAGGGGCTTGAGGGCGTCACTGATGAGGACATGGTCAATGCGCAAACCCCGGTTGCGGCGGAAAGCAAATTCCCGGTAGTCCCACCAGCTGTAGTTTTTCTCGGGCTGGGGGAACAGGCGCACGCTGTCGTGCAGGCCCAGCGCCACCAGGGCCTGCAGGTGCCGGCGCTCCTCGGTGGTGCAGTGGATGGCCTCGCGCATGCCATCGGGGTCCCACACGTCGGCATCGTCAAAGGTGATGTTGAAGTCGCCCATCAGCACCAGGTGGGGGTGGGTGGCCAGTTCTTGTTGCACCCAGGCGTGCATGGCCTGCAGCCATTGCATCTTGTAGGCGAACTTGTCGCTGCCGGGCGCCTGCCCGTTGGGAAAATAGGCACCGATGACGCGCAGGGTGGCGTCCCCCGCAGGCGGCTGGGTGTCCCCTCCCACCGCTGGCGTGCGGGTCAGGGGCACGGTGGCGGTCAGCACGCGTGCCTGCTCGTCGGGCAGGCCGGGCAGGTTTTTCACGGTGGCTGTCAGGGGTTGACGCGACAGCAGGGCCACGCCGTTGTAGGTTTTCTGGCCAAACCACTGCGCGTGGTAGCCCGCGTCACTGAAGGCCTGGGCCGGAAACTTGTCGTCCGTCATCTTCAGCTCTTGCAGGGCCAGCACGTCAATGGGTGCCCCCGCTTCGGCCTGCGCGGCGAGCCAGTCCAGCACCTGGGGCAGGCGCACGGTGAGCGAGTTGACATTCCAGGTGGCGAGTTTCACGGCAGGCCCAATCGGGTTCAAAAGAGGTGTGTGGTGCTGAGGGGCCGGGGCGTGGTGCCCAGGCTCACAGGTGCATGGCGGCGGCCAGCCCAACCAGGCCGCCCAACCCGCCAGCGGCGAACATGGCGTATTCCAGCCATTTTTTGCGGGTCAACAGGGCAATGGCGGCCAGGGCGATGGAGATTTGCAGGGCCGTGGTGGCCTGCGCCCAGCGGTGGTGCTGGTGCATTTGGTCCTCCGACTGCTGGTCCCAGGCTTTGGCCTCGGCCTCCAGCCCTTCGGCCACCCGTTTGATGTCATTTTTCTCTTTTTCGTAGCGCTCGGCCTTGGCCTGGTAGGCGGGCTTTTGGGTCTCGGCGGCCAGGTCGCGGGCCAGTTCGGCCAACGATTGCTTGGTGCTTTTGGACTGGTAGTAATTCCACTGGTTGGACGCCTCGGTTTTTTTGATGGCGGCGTTGTTTTTGTACAGCCCGGCATTGGCCTGGGTGGCGCCACCCATGTAACCAAACAGCGCGCCCACGGTGGCGATGATGGCGGTGAACAGCGCAATCTGGTTGGTCATGCGTTTGGCGGCGGGGTCCTCTTCGTGGTGGCCGCCGTGGCCACCTTGCTGGGCGTGTTCGAGCTCGTGGTCGTGCGGCCCGTGCACGTGAAATCCGTGTCCTGACATGGGGTCCTCTTCCGGGTCAGCGGGGTTGGTGGGTGTAGGTGACAAAGCTGTGGCGCAGTCCGTTGGCTGCGGTGTGGGACTCGCGGCTGGTTTCTGTCCATTCAGGCCCCAGGGTGGGAGCAAAGGCGTCGCCCGCAAAATCGGCGTCGATTTCCGTGACCACCACGCGCTGGGCCAGTGGCAGTGCCTGGGCGTAGATTTGCGCACCACCGATCACCCAGACCTCGGGGTGATTCTTCAAATTCAGGAGCGCATTCTCCAATGATTCAAAGCGCTGAACGCCATTTTGGTTTGAAACTTCGTTGGCGGGGGCTGGCCAGGACGGGTCGCGCGTGAGCACCACGTTCAGCCGCCCCGGCAGGGGGCGAAAGCGCGGCGGCAACGAGTCCCAGGTTTTGCGGCCCATCACCACGGGGCAGCCCTGGGTGTGGCGTTTGAAGTGGGCCAGGTCTTCGGGCAAGTGCCAGGGCAGGGCGTTGTTCAGGCCGATCACGCCGTTTCGGGCGCGGGCATAAATGAGGTTGAGGCGCATGGGCGGCAATGGTAGCGGTGCGTCGGCATCCGGTGGGCCCGGGGTGGCGCACCGGGCGGGGCCGAGGTCAGGTGGGGGGTGTGGCGGGTTTGGGGCTGCGGGCGGGCAGCAGCACGGCGGCGATGGCGCTCATCACCAGCACCACGGCCACGTAGTCTTGCCAGTGCGGCCACTCGCCCACGATGAAGGTGGCGCTGAACGCGCCAATCAGCGGGATGGCCATCACGCTCATGGCGCTGGTCGCGGGCGGCAGGTCGCGCGCCAAGCCAAACCAGATGATTTGCGCAAACCCGTAGTTGATGAGCACCCCATAGCCCAGGCTGAACCACATGGCCGGGCTGAACTCCCAGGTGGGCAGGGGTTCCACCGCCACGGCCAGCCCCCACAGGCAGACGCTGGCCATGAGCATCATCCACACGGCCAGTGCCTCGGTGGGCAGGGTGATGGTGAGGCGGCGCATCATCAGCGTGCCAATGGCCCAGCACACCGCCGCCAGCTCCATCCACAGCACACCCAGGGGGCGTCCGGCCAGGTTGCCGATTTCGTGTGCCATGAGCAGGCCAATGGCGCCCGCCACCGCCAGCGTGGCCCAGACGGTGCGCCGGTTCAGGGCGTGCCCCATGAACAGGGCACCCAGCAACACCGTCCACACCGGCATGGTGAAACCCAGGATGGCGGCGCGGCCCGAGCTGAGCTCCTTCACCCCAAAGATGGAAATGGTGTGCCAGCCCAGCATGTTGGGCAGCGCCAGGGTGGCCACGGTTTTCCACTCGGTGCCCTGGGGCAGCATGCGCACGCCCCGGGCCTTGAAAAAGAAGTACAGCCAGCTGGCCCCCAGCGTCATGGTGATGGCGCGAAAGTACAGCGGCGAGAGTTCGCGCAGCGACAGCTTCATCATGGGCCAGTTGATGCCCCACATGAGTGTGAGCAGCACCAGGGCCAGCAGTTGTTTGCGCGTCAACACGGCAGCGGGGGGCAGGGGGATTCAGACCGCCACGGGGGCCTTGATGGCCGGGTGCGGGTCGTAGCCCGTGAACACAAAGTCCTCGAACCGGTAGTCAAAGATGCTGTCGGGTTTGCGCTGAATGCCCAGCGTGGGGTAGGCCCGGGGTGCGCGGCCCAGTTGCAGGTCCACCTGCTCGGTGTGGTTGCTGTAGATGTGGCAGTCGCCACCCGTCCAGATGAAATCGCCCACGTCCAGGTCGCACTGCTGCGCCACCATGTGCGTCAGCAGCGCATAGCTGGCGATGTTGAAGGGCACGCCCAAAAAAATGTCGGCGCTGCGCTGGTACAGCTGGCAGCTGAGCTTGCCCTTGCCACCCGCTTCGGTGGCGGGTGCCACGTAAAACTGGAAGAAGGCGTGGCAGGGCATGAGGGCCATCTGGTCCAGCTCGGCCACGTTCCAGGCGCTGACGATGATGCGTCGGCTGTCGGGGTTGGTTTTCAGGGTGTGGATGACCTGGGCAATCTGGTCAATGTGTGTGCCGTCCGCCTTGGGCCAACTGCGCCACTGCACGCCGTACACCGGGCCCAGGCTGCCGTCCTCGCGCGCCCATTCGTCCCAGATGGTCACGCCGCGCGCCCGCAGGTCGTTGTTGTTGCTGGAGCCGGTCAGGAACCACAGCAGTTCGTGGACGATGGACTTGATGTGCACCTTCTTGGTCGTGACCAGCGGAAAGCCCTCGTTCAGGTCAAACCGCATCTGGTAGCCAAACACGCTGGTGGTGCCCGTGCCCGTGCGGTCGGCCTTGAACACGCCCTGTGTGCGCACATGGCGCATGAAGTCTTCGTATTGGCTGCGGATGGGGTGGGCGTTCATGGCGACTGGCATCGAAAAAACTCAGCCGCGCAGTGTACTGGCGTATGGCCTTGTCAGGTT
>PNML01000008.1 GCA_013823635.1 Polaromonas sp.
GGTGGGCGTCGATGAAGACCCCGTCACCGGCAGCCTGAACGCCAGCCTGGCCCAGTGGCTGATGGCCGATGGCCACCTGCCCACCGCCTGCCAACAGGCCTACACCGCCACCCAGGGCCAGGCGCTGGGCCGCGACGGCCGGGTGTTTTTGAGCCGGGACCACAGTGGCCAGGTGTGGGTGGGTGGCGACGTGGCGCCCTGCATACAGGGCACCGTGGCGCTGTGAGTGCCCCCCTGGCAACCCGCACCTGGGCACCCGGGCTGGACCACCTGGTGGTCGCAGCGCCCAGCCTGGAGCAGGGGGTGGACTGGTGCGAGCGCACGCTGGGCGTGACACCCGGCCCCGGTGGCGAACACCCGCTGATGGGCACACACAACCGCCTGCTGTCGGTGGCGTCGCCCGGGTTCCCACAGGCCTACCTGGAGGTCATTGCCATCCAGGCGGGTGCCCGTCCCTCACTGCCACCCGGCCACCGGCGCTGGTTCGACATGGACCTGCCCGCGCTGCAGCAGGCCCTGGCCCAAGGCGGCCCGCAACTGGTGCATTGGGTGGCGCGGGTGCCCGACCTGGCCGCTGCCCGGCACGCCCTCGCGCCCCTGGCCCTGGACCCCGGCGAACCCGTGACCGCCAGCCGCGCCACACCGCAGGGCCTGCTGCAATGGGGCATCACCCTGAGGCCAGACGGTCAACGCGTCTTGGGTGGGTGCCTGCCCACCCTGATCCAGTGGGGCGACCACCACCCCACCGACCACATGACCGACGCCGGGGTGCAACTGCAATCGCTCACGCTGACCCACCCGTCAATGCCCTTGGCTGCCCAAGCGCTCAACGCCCTGGGGCTGAGCCTGCCGCTGACCACCGCCCCGCAACCCGGCCTGCAGGTGGTGCTGAACACACCCAACGGCCCCGTCACGCTGCGCACGCCCATTCTTTGAAGCAAAACTGGCTCTATCGCATTTTTCACAGCACTTGTCAGCTTCGTTTTTTGAGAGCACCACCATGACCGATCACGCCCTGCACCTGCCCACCCTGGCCGACATCGAGGCCGCGTCCCAGGTCGTGTACCGCTCGTTTCAGGCGACGCCGCAGTACGCCTGGCCGATGCTGCAGCAACGCCTGGGCACCGAGGTGTGGCTCAAGCACGAGAACCACACACCCGTGGGGGCCTTCAAAATCCGCGGTGGGCTGACCTACTTTGACCAGCTCGCACAGCGCGGCGCCTTGCCTGCCGAGGTGGTCAGCGCCACCCGGGGCAACCATGGCCAGAGCATGGGCTGGGCCGCCCGCGAGCACGGCGTCCGCTGCACCATCGTCGTGCCGCACGGCAACAGCACCGAGAAAAACGCCGCCATGCGCGCCCTGGGCGTGCACCTCATCGAGCATGGCGCTGACTTTCAGGAAGCCCGCGAACACGCCATGCAACTGGCCACCGAGCGCGGCGCTCACATGGTGCCCAGCTTCCACCCCGATTTGCTGCGCGGCGTGGCCACCTACTGGTGGGAGCTGTTGCGCGCCGTGCCGCATTTGGACGTGGTGTACGTGCCCATTGGCCAGGGGTCGGGCGCGTGCTCGGCCATTGCGGCCAAGCTGGCGCTGGGCCGCACGGGGCTGAAAATCGTCGGCGTGGTCAGCGCCCACGCCACCACCTACGCCGATTCGCTGGCGGCGGGCCGTGTGGTGGAGGCGCCCGTCACCACCCAACTGGCCGACGGCATGGCCTGCCGTGTGGCCGACCCCGAAGCGCTGGCCGTGCTGCTGCCGCACCTGACGCGCGTGGTGCAAGTCACCGATGCCGAAGTGGCCCAGGCCATGCGGGCGCTGTACACCGACACCCACAACGTGGCCGAAGGTGCCGGTGCCGCCAGCCTGGCCGCGGCGCTGCAAGAACGCGAGCGACTGCCAGGCCAGTGCGTGGGCCTGACGCTGTGCGGTGGCAATGTGGACGCGGGTGTGTTGGCCCGCGTGCTCACCGTCCACTGAGGCGGCGGTCGCCGCTGGCGGTGCGGCGAAGGGGGAACTGGCCGCTGCAAAAGTCGCAGCAGCGACAAGCCGGTTTTCTCCGGCCTGTCCACAATGGCGGCATGGGACACATCTACCTCATCCGCCACGGGCAAGCGTCGTTGGGCGCTGCCGATTACGACCAGCTCAGCGAACTGGGGCAACGCCAGAGCGTGCGCTTGGGCCAATACCTGAAACAACGCAGCCACGAGCGCGGCCTGCGGTGGGACGCGGTGATGATGGGCAGCCTGCGCCGCCACCGCCAAACCTGGGAGGGCATTGCCCAGGGCGCCGACTGGTCACACCAACCCCTGGTGTGGCCCGGCCTGAACGAGTACGACAGCGCCGCCCTGCTGGCCGCCCTGCCCCCCGGTTTGCCCACCGCCGACACCCACACCCCCGACGGCTTCAAGCGCCATTTCCGCCTGCTGCGCGACGCCCTCACGCAGTGGATGGCGGGCACCATCAGCCCCCAGGGCATGCCCAGCTACACCGACTTTGTGACCGGTGTGACGGGCGCACTCGCCCACATCCGCCACCACCACCCCACGGGCAACGTGCTGGTGGTGAGCAGTGGCGGCCCCATCGCCACGCTGGTGGGCCACCTGCTGCGCACGCCAGCGGAAACCACCATCGAGCTCAACATGCAGATCCGCAACACGGCACTCACCGAGCTGGTGTCAGGCCCCCGGCGCCAGCGGCTCGTCAGCTTCAACACCCTGCCCCACCTGGACGGTGCCGAGCACCAGCCCTGGGTGACTCACGCCTGAGCGGTGGCGGCCGGCGCAACGCCTGTCGGCTTCATGTCAAACACCAGGCAGGTGGTGGTGGCGTGGGCATACAGCGTGCCGTCCGGCCCCACCAGCTGGGCCTCGGCGGTGGCGAGCTGGCGCCCGCAGTGGATGACCCGCCCCACTGCCCGCACCCGCTGCACCTTGGGCGTGAGGGCCTTGACGATGTTCACACTCAGCTCGGCCGTGGTGTAAGCCCTGCCCGGTGGCATGAGGGTGTGGACCGCACAACCCAGCGCCGAGTCCAGCAGCGTGGCAAACCAGCCACCGTGCACGGTGCCCATGGGGTTGAAGTGGGATTCGCGCGGCGTGCCCTGGAAGGTGGCGGTGCCCTCGGCCACGGAAATCACCAGAAAATCCAGCGTGGAGGCGATGGCGGCGTGGGGAATGTCCCCGTTCAGCATGGCCTGCATCACCTGCAAGCCGGTTTTGCCGGCGATTTGCTCGGGGCTCGCCACCCCAGGCCCTGGCCCCGCCAGCAAGGCCTGGCGCACACGGGCCTCGTCGGCCAGCCAGGCGTCCAGGTGGGATGGCGGAGGGGAATGGTGGTGGGGTTTCATGCTCAGGCTCCAAACAGTTGCATATGCAATCATTGTAGGTACAATTGAAACATGTTGCCCCCACCGACTGACACCTCCGCGTCACCCGCCCCACCACGGGGCTGCACCAACCTCAAGCTGCGCCAGCTGACGCGCCGCGTCACCCAGCACTACGACCAACACCTGGCGCCCCTGGGGCTCAAAATCACCCAGTACTCCCTGCTGGCGCACCTGGACAGGCTGGGGCCCCTGGCACCCGGCGAACTGGCGCGGCGCATGGAGATGACCCCCTCCACCCTGACCCGCAACCTTCAGCCACTGGTGGCCGCGGGTTGGGTCACGCTGGGGGCTGGGGCCAATGCGCGCAGCCGCCAGGCGCACATCACCCCGGACGGCCGGGCACTGCGCACACAGGCACAGACACAGTGGAAGGCGGCACAGCTGGCGCTGAACGCCAAGTTGGGTGTGGCCACCGTGGCGGCCTTGCACACGCTGCTGGACCAGGGGCTGGCGGCGTTCCACGACACGGCCGCCGCCGACTGAAGGGGTCAGCCGCGCGGGGGAGCGGCCGGGTTGGCCGGTTTTGTCGGGTAAGCCGTGTGCGGGTTCAGGGTGTGCGGCGGCAGGCCATCCACCTCCACCAGCAGGCGGGCCAGGCCACGGCCGGCGGCCTGCACCAGGGCGTGGCCTTTTTCGGGCGTGGCGGCGGCGGCGTTGCCCACGGCGCCCCAGGGGTTGTAGTCCTGCATTTGCCACGCCAGCTTGGCGCTGCGGCCATTGCCGAGCACCTCGCACTGGCGGGCGCGGTCTTGCGACGCGGAGGCGAAGTGTTGCGCGGCCGCCATGTCCACCCGCCCGGGCGCCAGCGCCAGCATCATGGAGGTTTCGACGTCACCAGCGTGGATGCCAAAGCGGTGCTCGTCGGGCGGGAACAGGGCGTTCACATCTTGTCCGGCTTCGTCCAGCAGGGGCAGCGCGTACCAGTTCACGCAGAACACCAGCATGCCCAGGCGGGCACGCAGGTCGCGGGCAACCACGTCCATGATGCCCACATGCCCGCCGTGCGCGTTGAACAGCACGAGCTTGCGCACACCCGTGGCGTGGACCGACTCGGCGATGTCGGCCCACAGGCGAATGACGGTCTCGGCCTTGAGCGTGAGCGTGCCGGCAAAGGCCGCGTGCTCGGGGCTCAGGCCCACGGCCTGGGTGGGCAGAAACAGGGCGAGCAAGTCAGCGGGCAGGTGCGGCAGGCAGGCCGCCACCACGCCGTCCACCAGGCGTGTGTCCACACACAGGGGCAGGTGGGGACCATGTTGCTCCGTGGCGCCCAGTGGCAGCACGGCAATGGTGCGGTCGGTGTCCAGGGCGTGTGCCTGGGCGGTGGTCAACTCAGCCCAGTATCGGGGTAACGGGTGGGCAGGCAAGGTCGGGGCGTGGCGCATGCGGGGGTGTCAAGCGGCGCCGTCTGACGGTGTCTGACGGGCGAGCACCAGCGCCATGGCCTCGGTGATGGCGGCGTCCATGGCCACGTCGCTGTGGTGGCGCTCGGTTTCGGTGAGGTAGAACACCAGGTCCACATCGTGGCGCACATAGCGGGCGGGCAGCTTGTTCAGGGCCACGCAGGCCATGTCGGCCACCATGTCGGCGGTCACATCGCGTCGGTCGCGCACGCGTCGCACCACCTCGTCCAGCACCAGACGCTCGTAATAGTTGTGGATTTGCTCGATGCTGCTCATGCCTTGCTCCTGGGGTGGGGTCTGCGAATCGGTGGTTGGCATTACACCAGCGGCGGCCAGGGCTGGCAACCCGAAGCGCCGTGCCCGCGCACGGGTGTGTGCCCTCACACCTCGTGGTCTTGGATGAGGCTGGCCAGATCGCGCTCGAGGATGTTGTGGTCGCCCACGTTCAACTCCACCAGGCGCCGCAGGTGGGTGATGCTGTCGAGGTCGATGTTGTCGCAGCGCAGGCCCACGCGGTCGCCGTCCACATGCACGGCGGTGCACCACATGTCGATGTGGGTGTCGGCATTGAGGTGGAGGAACAACTGGCATTTGCTGCCACGCTGACCCGTCCACGCCTGGGGCATTTGCAGCAGGGCGCCGCGCAGGGAAATGTCGAGCAATTCGGCCTGGAACTCACCGTCGGGCGTGACCAGTCTGGCCGATGAATGGAAGGCTGCACGCCAGAAGTAACGTCGCTTGCTGGGGATCATGGGGCATGTACCTCGCTGGGGTCTGGGCGCAAGGGTCCGGCGGACCGAGCCGCCAGACGACAGGGGTGCGCCGCAAGGACAAGTCTAAACGGCAAGACACGCCAGGGCGCACCCGCATCGGGGAGGTGGGTGTGATCTCCTTGGCGCAGAAAGCACATTTTCATAGCTGAATATTTAATTACATAAAGCGATGAAAGCCATTTTCGCTTGAAATTTTCCCCACACAACACCGCCTGTCGGCACCATGAAAACTTGGTTACGCTACACACCATGCTGTCCAACGCCTCGCTGTCGACCAAACTCATGCGCATTGGTGCGGGGCTGTTGGTGGTGGCGTTGGCCTCCATTGGACTGACGCTGTGGGTGACCTGGCAGCTGGAGGGCGGTGCCGCCGCCGTGAACGAGGCTGGGCGCATGCGCATGCAAACCTGGCGCCTGACCAGTTCGGTGCAGGCCCATGTGTCGGATGCCGAGGTGGCCAAGCTGGTCAGCCAGTTTGACCGCAGCCTGGAGGTGTTGCGCCACGGCGATGCCAGCCGCCCCCTGTTTGTGCCTTGGGACGAGGGCGTGAGCCGAGAGTTCGCCGCAGTGGAGTCGGTGTGGGAGGTGCAGCGCAGCCTGTGGCTGCAGAAAAACGGCCCCGACGCCATGGCGGCACTTCGGGCGGCCGACGCGTTTGTGGAAGCGATTGACCGGTTTGTCCTGGGCATTGAAAAGCAGCTGTCTGGCCTGACGGCCATCCTCAACCTGTTCCAGTTTGTGATGATGGCGCTGGCCATCGGGGGTGCGGTCATCATGCTCTACACGGGCTACCTGTACGTCATCAACCCGCTGGCCCACCTGCGCCAGGGCCTGAAGCAGCTGGAATCGGGTGACTTCTCGGTGCGGGTGGATGTGGACACGCGCGATGAGTTCGGTCAGGTGGCCGGTGGGTTCAACCGCATGGCGGCCACGCTGCAGTCGCTCTACGGCAAGCTGGAAATCCAGGTGGAAAACAAGACCCGGCGCATCGAGGCGCAGCGGGCCCGGCTGGAAGCCTTGTACGAGGTGAGTGCGTTTTTGGCCGAGGCCAACACCATCCAGGAGCTGTCCCAGGGGTTTTCCGCCCGGGTGCGGCGAATCATGAAGGCCGACGCCGTGGCCGTGCGCTGGTCCGACGAAGCCAACCAGCGCTA
This sequence comes from Polaromonas sp., assembly GCA_013823635.1. Lineage (GTDB taxonomy): Bacteria > Pseudomonadota > Gammaproteobacteria > Burkholderiales > Burkholderiaceae_C > UBA2334. The sequence continues at coordinate 6,717 of PNML01000008.1, forward strand.
CCTGATGCTGGCCGCCGACTGCTTTCCGCAGGACATGGCCGACGAGGAACGCAGCCTGCTGGCCGGTGCGTGCGCCTGTGGCAACCTCAAGCCCGATGCCCGCACACGCGTCATCCCCATCTTGAACCAGGAGGCGGCGCCCATGCAGCGTTGCGCCAAGGCGGGGTTCAAGAGCATTGTCAGCGTGCCGGTGCGGCTGCAGCACCGGCTGATCGGTGAAATTGACCTGTTCTTTCGCACGTCAGCCACGCTCAGCCCGGATGAAGCGGAGCTGCTGGATGCCCTGGCCAGCCACCTGGCCAGCGCGCTGGAAGGTCTGCGGGCGGCAGCCCTGGAGCGCGAGGCCGCCGTCGGCGAAGAGCGGGCGCTGATTGCCCGGGAGCTCCACGACTCCATTGCCCAGTCGCTGGCGTTTCTGAAAATCCAGGCCCAACTGCTGCGCACCGCGGTGCACAAGGCTCAGCCCACCCAGGTTCAAACCACCCTGGACGAACTCGACACCGGCCTGCGCGAATGCATCAACGACGTGCGCGAGTTGCTGGTGCACTTTCGCACCCGCACCAACACCGACGACATCGAGGCCGCACTGCAGGAAACACTGCAAAAATTCCAGCACCAGACCGGGTTGCCCGCGCGGCTCCAGGTCACCGGAGACGGTCTGCCCCTGCCCGCAGACGTGCAGGTGCAGGTGCTGCACGTGCTGCAGGAGGCGCTGTCCAACGTGCGCAAACACGCATCGGCCAGCCAAGTCACCCTCACCGTGACCAAAGGCAACGAGTGGCGCTTTTCGGTGCGGGACGATGGCATGGGCTTTGACCCGCAGCATTCGCGGGGTGAATCGCACGTGGGCATGAAGATCATGCGGGAGCGTGCCGATCGCATCGGCGCACGGGTCAACATCATGTCCACGCCCCACCAGGGCACCACCGTTCAGCTCACCCTGCCGCCCTACCCGGTGGCCGCCACGTCGGCCTCAGCAGCAGGCCCCGAGTCTTTCAACCTGCCCCGCATGTCCCACACCGCACCGGAAAATTCACCCACATGACGGCGACCCATCCCCCCCGAATCCAGCTGCTTGTGGTGGACGACCACTCCCTGTTCCGTCGTGGCCTCAAGGCCTTGCTGGCACAAGACCCACGTTTTGACGTGGCCTGCGAGGCCGCCGATGTGGGCGAAGCGCTGCGTTGCGTGAACCAGAACAGGCCCGACCTCATCCTGTTGGACAACCACCTGCCCGGGGTGCGGGGCATCGAGGCCATCCCGTCCCTGAAGGAGGCGGCGCCCGGCACCCGCATCCTGATGCTCACGGTCAGTGAAAACGAAAACGACCTCGCCGCTGCCTTGCAGGCCGGGGCCGATGGCTACCTGCTGAAAACGGTGGAGTCGGACCAGCTGTGCGACGCCATCGTGAAGGTGCTCGACGGCGAATCGGTGGTCAGCCCGGAAATGATGACCAAGCTGCTGCAGGTGTTCCGTCAACAGGGGGGCGGCACCCCCACGGTAAAGGCCAACCCCACGGCCGCTCGCACCCCGCCCACGTCCACGACAACCCCAGTGGGCACGGCTGGTGGCAGCGAGGCGGCGCTGGGCCTGCTGTCGGCCAGGGAACGTGAAATCCTGCTGCTGATCGCGCGGGGCGACAGCAACAAACTGATTGCGCGCGCACTGGACATTGCCGAGACCACCGTGAAGATCCACGTCCAGCACATCCTGCGCAAGCTCAACCTCACCTCGCGCGTGCAAGCGGCAGTGTTTGCCGTCAACCACGGCCTGCAATCGCCGGGCTGATCAGGCGCGGCCCAGGCCACCGACATAGTTCTTTCGGCGTCCGCCAGGGCCGCCGCCATCGTCCATTTGGAATCACCCGACCTTCCAAAGAAGGATGTTCAGGCCAAGGCGTTGGGTCCACAGTCTCCAGGTAAACCCTGACCCCAAAAAGGTCATTGCACCCACCGGAGAACACACCATGGACATCATGCTGGCCTACGACCACTCCCGCAACTCGCGGATCGCACTCAACGCCGTCAAGCAGTTGTTTGCCAAAGAGCAACCCACCGTCACCCTGATTTCGGTGATTGAAGAGCCCGGCAGCAGCACCAGCGCGGGCGACGACATGTTCAACGCCCAGTACCAGGAGCAAAAGGCAGGCGCCGAAGCGGCCGCCGCAGAACTCTCTGCCATGGGCTTTTCCGCCAAAGTGCTGTTCGCCGAAGGTGACGCCCGCAAGATGATTTTGCGCGCCACCGAAGAACGCAGACCCGACGTGCTGGTCATGGCACGCCACTCCTACAAGCCCGATGGCAACTTCATCTCCCGCCGCCTGGATGCGCTGGTGGAGGAGTTCGACCACATGACCTTTGGCTCCGTCAGCGCCTTTTTGGCCCGCAGGGTGCAGTGCCCGCTGCTGATCATCCCCACCCACAGCGAATAACCCCGCCCAGCCTCGCGGCCTGCGGGGCACGGTGATCCCTTTCATTGTTCGAGGTTCATCATGCAAGTCAGTGACTTATTCCGGTACAAGAACCGGGAAATCCAGGCGCTCCACCTGACGTGGATTGCCTTTTTCATTTGTTTTTACGTGTGGTTCAACATGGCCCCGTTGGCCTCGTCCATCCTGAAGACGGCCAATTGGCTGACCAAGGATGACCTGCGCCTGTTTGCCATTGCCAACGTGGCCCTGACCATTCCGGCCCGCATCCTGGTGGGCATGGCGCTGGACCGGTTCGGTCCGCGCCGCGTGTTCTCCATCCTGATGGTGACCATGGCCATCCCCACCCTGGTGTTTGCGTTTGGCGACACCAAGGAGCAGCTGTTCATCTCCCGACTGGTGCTGAGTTCGGTGGGTGCCAGCTTTGTGGTCGGCATCCACATGACGGCGCTGTGGTTCAAGCCGCGCGACATCGGCTTCGCCGAGGGCTTCTACGCGGGCTGGGGCAACTTTGGCTCCGCCGCTGCAGCCATGACGCTGCCCACGATTGCCTTGACCATGTTCGGCGGCCCCGACGGCTGGCGCTGGGCCGTGGCCACATCTGGTGTGGTCATGGGGGTGTACGGCATTTTCTATTGGTTCGCCATCACCGACGGTCCGTCGGCAGACACCCACAAGAAACCCCGCAAATCGTCGGCGTTGGAGGTGTCCACCTACGGCGACCTCGTGCTGCTGATGCTGTTCACCGTGCCGCTGGTGGGCATTCTGTCCATCCTGGTGTGGCGGGTGCAGAAAACCGGCTTCATCGATCCCATGACGGCCTGGATCTGCTACGGCGCCATCGCGGTGACCATCATCTACCAGCTGGTACAGATTCTCAGGGTCAACCTGCCCATCCTGAAAAAGGGCGTGCCCGCGGACGACCGCTACCCCTTCAAGTCGGTGGCCGCGCTCAACACCACCTATTTCGCCAACTTCGGCGCCGAATTGGCCGTGGTGTCCATGCTGCCCATGTTTTTTGAGCAGACCTGGGGACTGACCGCCGCCATGGCGGGTCTGGTGGCCTCGTCGTTTGCCTTTGTGAACCTGTTTGCCCGTCCCATGGGCGGGCTGGTGTCCGACCGATTTGGCAACCGCCGCTTTGTGATGCTGACCTACATGCTGGGCATCGCCATCGGCTTTGCCCTCATGGGTCTGATGGACAGCAACTGGCCCCTGATCGTGGCGGTGGCGGTGACCATCGGCTGTTCCTTCTTCGTGCAGGGCGCCGAGGGGGCCACCTTCGGCATCATCCCGTCCATCAAGCGGCGCCTCACCGGCCAGATTTCTGGCATGGCTGGCGCCTATGGCAACGTGGGTGCGGTGTTCTACCTGGTGATTTTCATGTTTGTGGAGCCCTCAGACTTCTTCCTCATCATCGCGGGCGGCGCATTCATCAGTTGGGTGGCGTGCCTGCTGTGGCTGAAGGAGCCAGAGGGTGGTTTTGGTGACGAGTACCTCGTGTCATCCGTGGACGAAGCGATTGCCCGCGAAGCCAAGGACAAAAAAGACGCCGAAACCCGTCTGAGCCAGCTCTTCAAGGGCAGTGGCAAGGTCGAGCTGCTGGAAAAGGGTGACGGACTGATGCTGACCGCGCGCTTCAACAACCTGGAAGAGTTGCGCACCATGGTCAACCGCATAGACCCAGCCACCGCCAGCCCGAAATAGACACCGGACGCACCGGCATCGCGGTGCATGGATTTCCACAGGCCGTGCCCGTCACGGCCTTTTTTGCGTCTGCGGAGCGCTGGCAGGCCATCGTTCCAAAGAACTATGACCCATCGGGAGCAGGTCGTTCTTTCAGACGGACGCGTCCGTCCCTCCGGAGGATGTTCAAAAAAAGGGGGAGGCGCGACAGTCATGTCCACACCTGAAACCCCCTTCACCATGCCCGACACCCTGAAACACCAACGCCAAGCCTGGTCCGTGCTGCTCGCCAGCACGCTGGCGTTCACCGTGTGTTTCATGGTCTGGATGATGTTTGGCGTGATCGGCATCCCGATTCGCCAAATGCTCGACCTGAACGCCACCCAATTTGGGCTGCTCATGGCCACCCCCATCCTGGCCGGTGCACTGGTCAGGGTGCCGTTGGGCGCCTGGACCGACCAGGTGGGTGGCCGCCGGGTGATGACCGTGCTGATGGCCCTCACCGTCCCCGCCATCTGGAGCCTGTCATTGGCCACAGAGTTCTGGCATTTCCTCAGCGTGGGATTGGTCATTGGACTGGCCGGTGGCTCATTCTCTGTGGGCACCCCCTACGTGGCGCGCTGGTTCCCACGCGCCCAACAGGGCATGGCCATGGGCGTGTACGGCTCGGGCAACGTCGGTGCCGCGCTCAACCAGCTCATTGCACCCGTGCTGCTGGTGGCCTTTGGCTGGACCATGGTGCCCAATGTGTACGCACTGCTGATGCTGGCCGCCGTGCTGGTGTTCTGGCTCTTCAGCCACCACGACGCTGCCCACTGCCACGCCGACGCCATGCCTTTGCGTGACCAGTTGCGCCTGCTCAAAGACCCCCGGGTGCTGCGGTACTGCCAGTACTACAGCGTGGTGTTTGGCGGTTTTGTGGCCCTGGCGCTGTGGCTGGTTCAGTACTACGTGAGCGAATATGGGCTGAACATCCGCATGGCGGCGCTCATGGCGGTGTTTTTCACCCTGCCCGGCAGCCTGATGCGTGGCTTGGGCGGCGTATTGGCCGACCGTTTCGGCGCCCACAGCGTGACCTGGTGGGTGATGTGGGTGAGCTGGGTGTGCCTGTTTCTGCTCTCTTATCCCCCCACCCACCTGACCATTCAAACCGATCAAGGCCCCTGGTCGTTCGACATGGGCTTGAACGTGCACGTGTTCACCGCCTTGCTGTGTGTACTGGGCGTGGCCTGGTCACTGGGCAGGGCCAGTGTCTTCAAGTACATCAGCGACGACTACCCCGGTCACCTCGGTGCCATCAGCGGCATCGTGGGCATGGCCGGCGGCCTGGGCGGGTTTGTGCTGCCCATTCTGTTTGGCGTGCTGGTGGACCTCACCGGCATCCGCTCCAGCGCGTTCATGTTGCTGTACGGACTGGTCTGGCTGTCGCTGATCTGGATGTACTGGACCGAGGTGCGTCACACCGACGTGATGGCCCGCTAGCCCCACCACCCGCTTTTTCTGTTGATCCGTTTTTTTCCCACAGGAGTCCCTGTCATGAGTACCAAAACCACCAGCAACGCCCCGCCGCAGGCCGCGCCCCTACCCACCTATTCCCGTGCAGACATCGTGGACTGGCGGCCAGAGGACAGCACCTTTTGGGCGGCCAAGGGCAAGGCCATCGCCAACCGCAACCTCTGGATCTCCATCCCCAACCTGCTCATCGGCTTCGCCGTGTGGCTGATGTGGGGCATCATCACCGTGCAAATGCTCAACCTGGGCTTTCCGTTCAAGCCCAACGAGCTGTTCACCCTGACGGCCATTGCCGGCCTGATGGGGGCCACCCTGCGCATTCCCGCGTCGTTCTTCATCCGCTTGTCGGGTGGGCGCAACACCATTTTCCTGACCAGCGTGTTGCTGATCATCCCTGCGGTCATCACTGGTTTTGCGCTGCAGGATAAAACGACGCCGCTGTGGGTGTTCCAGCTGTGCGCCTTTCTGTCGGGCATTGGTGGCGGCAACTTCGCCTGCTCCATGTCCAACATCAGCGGCTTTTTCCCCAAGAGCCAACAGGGCACGGCACTGGGCCTGAACGCTGGTCTGGGCAACTTCGGCGTCACCACCATGCAGGTGCTGATTCCCCTGGCCATGACCGCTGCCGTGTTCGGCGTGATGGGTGGTGAGCCCATGACACTGGTCAAAGACTCCGGCTGGATCCTGGGCAAGATCACCGCAGGCACCGCCACCTACATCCAGAACGCAGGCTTCATCTGGGCCGCGCTGCTGGTGCCGCTGGTCATTGCCGCCTGGTTCGGCATGAACAACCTCATGCCCCTGTCGCCCAACTACGGCGGCACGCTGGCCGCTTTCGCCAAGATCCTCTACCTCTGGGTGCTGACGGCCATTGTCGGCCTGGTGGGTCTGTACCTGTACCTGCCTGCGCCCACGGGCCTGGGCCTGCTCAACATGTGGGTGGCTCTGCCGCTGATCATTGTGGCCACCGTGGTGCTGATGAAGTTGGCGGCCTTTGGTGAGATGAAGGCCAACATTGGCAAGCAGTACGCCATCTTCGGCAACAAGCACACCTGGTCCATGACCGTGCTGTACATCGTGACCTTCGGTTCTTTCATCGGCTTTTCGATGGCGCTGCCCCTGTCCATCACCGTGATCTTTGGTTTTCAACACGTGGTGGACCCCGCCACCGGCCTGATGACCCACACGCTGAAGAACCCCAACGCCCCTTCCGCACTGACTTACGCCTGGATTGGTCCCTTCGTGGGCGCCCTGATTCGCCCACTGGGTGGCTGGATTTCCGACAAGGTGGGCGGCTCCATCGTCACCCAGATCATCTCCGCCATCATGGTGTTCGCCTCTGCTGCGGTCGGTTACGTGATGTTGCTCGCCTACCAGTCCGCCACGCCTGAGCAGTACTTCTTCATCTTCATGGTGCTGTTCGTGGTGCTGTTTGCCGCTAGCGGCATCGGCAACGGCTCCACCTTCCGGACCATCGGTGTGATTTTTGACCGCCAGCAAGCCGGCCCCGTTTTGGGCTGGACATCGGCCGTCGGCGCGTATGGCTCCTTCATCGCTCCGGTGGTGATTGGCCAGCAGATCAAGGCCGGCACACCTGAGTACGCGATGTACGGCTTCGCCATCTTCTATGCGCTGTGCCTGATCGTGAACTGGTGGTTTTACCTGCGCGCAGGTGCCGAAATCAAGAACCCCTGACCCGTCGCGTCACACGCCCCCACAAATGCCCCACTGGAGTCTCCCATGAGCCATTTTCTCGACAGACTGAACCATTTCTCCAACCCCAAGGAAAGCTTTTCCGATGGTCATGGCGTGACCACCGGCGAGGACCGCACCTGGGAAGATGCCTACCGCAACCGCTGGGCCCACGACAAAATTGTGCGCAGCACCCACGGTGTGAACTGCACCGGCTCCTGCAGCTGGAAAATTTACGTCAAAGGCGGCATCGTCACTTGGGAAACCCAGCAGACCGATTACCCGCGCACCCGCGCCGACCTGCCCAACCATGAGCCGCGTGGCTGTGCTCGCGGCGCCAGCTACAGCTGGTATCTGTACAGCGCCAACCGCGTGAAATACCCCATGGTGCGCGGACGGCTGCTGCAACACTGGCGCGCCGCCTTGGCCGTGGCAAAGAGCCCGGTGGACGCCTGGGCCAGCATCGTCGAAAACGCCTCGGCGCGCGCGGAATGGCAACAGCAACGTGGCCTGGGCGGATTTGTGCGCAGCAGCTGGGACGAGGTCAACCAGATGATTGCCAGCGCCAACGTTTACACAGCCAAACAGTACGGCCCTGACCGTGTGATTGGCTTCTCGCCCATCCCTGCCATGTCCATGGTGAGCTACGCCGCTGGCAGCCGCTACCTGAGCCTCATCGGCGGCGTGTGCATGAGCTTTTACGACTGGTACTGCGACCTGCCACCGGCCAGCCCACAGATTTGGGGTGAGCAAACCGACGTGCCGGAGTCGGCCGATTGGTACAACTCCAACTACATCATTGCCTGGGGCTCCAACGTGCCCCAGACGCGCACCCCCGACGCCCACTTTTTCACCGAGGTGCGCTACAAGGGCGCCAAAACCGTGGCCATCACCCCGGACTACGCCGAAATCAGCAAGCTGGCCGACATCTGGATGCACCCCAAGCAAGGCACCGATGCCGCCATTGCCATGGCCATGGGCCACGTCATCCTGAAAGAGTTTTACTTCGACAAGCGCAGCAGCTATTTCGATGACTACGTGCGCCGCTACACCGACATGCCCATGCTGGTGCAACTGGAAGAACGCACCCTGCCCGATGGCCGCCAGGTCCAGGTACCAGGCCGCTACATCCGCGCCAGCGATTTCAACGGCAAGCTGGGCCAGGACAACCACCCCGAGTGGAAAACCGTGGCCATTGATCAGGACGACAAAGTCGTTCTGCCGAACGGCTCCATCGGATTCCGCTGGGGTGCAGACGGCCGCGCAGACGCGGGCAAATGGAACCTGGAAGACAAGGAAGCCCGGGGCAACGACACGGTCAAACTCAAGTTGAGCCTGATGGAGGGCGACGACGCCAACTACGAAGTCGGCGAAGTGGGCTTCCCCTATTTCGGCGGCATTGACACCCCCAACTTCAGCGCCAACAAACAGGCCGAGGCCACCGGTGACGTGCTGGTGCGCAAGGTGCCGGTGCGCCGCATCAAGCTGGGCAAGGCCGGCGAAGAACGTTTTGCCCTGGTGGCCACCGTGTTCGACCTCACCGTGGCCAACTATGGCGTGGCGCGGGGTCTGCCCGGTGAAAACGCCGCACAAGGTTACGACGACGACACCCCCTACACCCCCGCGTGGCAGGAAAAAATCACCGGCGTGAAACGCGACCAGGTGATTGCCGTGGCCCGGCAGTTCGCCGACAACGCCGACAAGACCCAGGGCAAGAGCATGGTCATCATCGGCGCGGCCATGAACCACTGGTACCACAGTGACATGAACTACCGCGGCATCATCAACATGCTGATGATGTGCGGCTGCATTGGCCAAAGTGGCGGCGGCTGGGCGCACTACGTGGGCCAGGAAAAGCTGCGCCCCCAGACCGGCTGGACGGCGCTGGCCTTTGCGCTGGACTGGGTGCGACCTCCCCGCCAGATGAACAGCACCAGCTTCTTCTACGCCCACACCGACCAGTGGCGCTACGAAAAGCTGGGTGTGGAGGAAATCCTGTCCCCACTGGCCGACAAAACCAAGTTCGGCGGCAGCCTGATCGACTACAACGTGCGCGCCGAGCGCATGGGATGGCTGCCCAGCGCGCCCCAGCTGCAAACCAACCCCATGCAAGTGGTGAAGGATGCCCAGGCCGCCGGCATGGACCCCAAGGACTACGCGGTCAAGGCGCTGAAAGACGGCAGCTTGAAGATGAGCTGCGAAGACCCCGACAACCCCTTGAACTGGCCGCGCAACCTGTTCGTGTGGCGCTCCAACCTGCTGGGCTCCAGCGGCAAGGGCCATGAGTACTTCCTCAAGCACCTGCTGGGCACCACCCATGGCGTGCAAGGCAAAGACCTGGGCGCGGACGAAGCCAAGCCCAAAGAGGTGCAGTGGCACGACAAGGCCCCGCAAGGCAAGCTGGACCTGCTGGTGACGCTGGACTTCCGCATGAGCACGACCTGCCTGTATTCGGACATCGTGCTGCCCACCGCCACCTGGTACGAGAAGAACGACCTCAACACCAGCGACATGCACCCCTTCATTCACCCGCTGTCCACCGCCGTCGATCCGGCTTGGCAGAGCAAGAGCGACTGGGAGATTTACAAGGGCTTTGCCAAGGCCTACAGCGAAGTGTGCGTGGGCCACCTGGGCGTGGAAAAGGAGCTGATGCTCACCCCACTGATGCACGACACCCCCGCCGAGCTGGCCCAGCCCTTCGGCGTCGCGGAGTGGAAAAAAGGCGAATGCGACCTGATTCCTGGCAAGACCGCACCCCAAATCAGTGTGGTGGAACGCGACTACCCCAACACCTACAAGCGCTTCACGGCCTTGGGGCCATTGATGGACAAAGTGGGCAACGGTGGCAAGGGCATCGCCTGGAACACGCAAACCGAAGTGGCGCAACTGGCTGAGCTCAACGGCACCGTCAAAGCCGAAGGCGTGACCCAGGGCATGGCCAACATCAGCACCGACATCGACGCCTGCGAGGTGGTGCTGCAACTGGCCCCCGAGACCAACGGCCATGTGGCCGTCAAGGCCTGGGAGGCTTTGTCCAAGATCACCGGGCGCGACCACACCCACCTGGCGCTGCATCGGGAAGACGAAAAAATCCGCTTCCGCGACATCCAGGCCCAGCCGCGCAAGATCATTTCTTCGCCCACCTGGAGTGGCCTGGAAAGCGAAAAAGTGAGCTACAACGCCGGCTACACCAATGTGCACGAGCTGATTCCATGGCGCACCCTCACCGGTCGCCAACAGTTCTACCTCGACCACCCCTGGATGATTGCCTTCGGAGAAGGCCTGAGCAGTTACCGCCCGCCTGTGGACCTGAAAACGGTGGACGAGATGATTGACCGCAAGCCCAACGGCAACAAGGAGATCAGCCTCAACTTCATCACCCCCCACCAAAAGTGGGGCATCCACAGCACGTATTCCGACAACCTGATGATGCTGACCCTCAACCGAGGCGGCCCCGTCATCTGGCTGAGCGAGGACGACGCGAAAAGCGCGGGCATTGTGGACAACGACTGGGTTGAGCTGTTCAACACCAACGGCGCCATTGCGGCACGGGCGGTGGTGAGTCAGCGGGTCAACCCTGGCATGGTGTTGATGTACCACGCCCAGGAAAAAATCATCAACACCCCCGGGGCGGAAATCACCGGCACCCGCGGCGGCATCCACAACTCGGTGACGCGCATCGTCACCAAGCCCACCCACATGATCGGCGGCTACGCGCAGTTCAGCTACGGCTTCAACTACTACGGAACCATTGGCACCAACCGCGATGAGTTCGTGGTCGTTCGCAAGATGCGCAAGATCGACTGGCTCGACGGCGAAGGCACCGACGCGGTGCAGGCCTGAGCAACAGCAACCATCACAAGGAGAACACGATGAAAGTTCGCGCGCAAATCGCCATGGTGCTGAACCTGGACAAGTGCATCGGCTGCCACACTTGCTCGGTCACCTGCAAGAACGTCTGGACCAACCGCCCGGGCATGGAGTACGCCTGGTTCAACAACGTCGAGACCAAACCCGGCATCGGCTACCCCAAGGACTGGGAAAACCAGGACCGCTGGAACGGTGGCTGGGTACGCAAGGCCGACGGCTCCATCGAACCCAAACAGGGGGGCAAATGGTCGTTGCTGATGAAAATTTTCAGCAACCCGAACATGCCCCAAATCGATGACTACTACGAGCCGTTCACGTTCGACTACGACCACCTGCAGTCGGCCAAGGAGACCAAGGCACCGCCCACGGCCCGCCCGCGCAGCCTGATCACGGGCAAGCGCATGGAAAAAATCGAGTGGGGCCCGAACTGGGAAGAAATCCTGGGCGGTGAATTCAGCAAGCGCGGCAAGGACGCCAACCTGGCCAACTTCGACCAGATCCAGAAGGACATGGTCGGCCAGTTTGAAAACACCTTCATGATGTACCTGCCCCGTCTGTGCGAGCACTGCCTGAACCCGGCGTGTGTGGCCAGTTGCCCGTCCGGCTCCATCTACAAACGGGAAGACGACGGCATTGTGCTGATTGATCAGGACAAATGCCGGGGCTGGCGCATGTGCGTGAGCGGCTGCCCCTACAAAAAGATTTACTACAACTGGCAATCCGGCAAGGCCGAGAAATGCATCTTCTGCTACCCCCGCATCGAAGCGGGCCAGCCCACGGTGTGCAGCGAAACCTGTGTGGGCCGCATCCGTTACCTGGGTGTGGTGCTGTACGACGCCGACCGCATTGCCGAGGCCGCCAGCGTGCCCGACGAGAAAGACCTGTACCAGGCCCAACTGGACATCTTCCTCAACCCCAACGACCCCAGGGTCATCGAGCAGGCCCGCAAAGACGGCATTCCCGACGCCTGGATGGCAGGCGCCCGCAACAGCCCTGTCTACAAAATGGCGATTGACTGGAAGGTGGCCCTGCCCCTGCACCCCGAGTACCGCACATTGCCCATGGTCTGGTACGTGCCACCACTGTCGCCCATCACCTCGGCGGCCAACGCCGGCCACGTGGGGGTGAACGGCGAGTTGCCAGATTTGGCCGACATGCGCATTCCGCTGCAGTACCTGGCCAACCTGCTGACCGCAGGCGACACCGCTCCCGTCAAGCGCGCTCTGGAGCGCATGCTGGCCATGCGCGCTTTCCAGCGCAGCAAGCATGTGGACGGTCTGCAGAACCTGGCCGTGCTGGAGCAAGCTGGGTTGACCTTGGCACAGGTGGAAGAGATGTACCACGTGATGGCCATTGCCAACTACGAAGACCGCTTCGTCATCCCCAGCAGCCACCGCGAATACGCTGAAAACGCCTTTGACCTGCGCGGTGGCTGCGGCTTCTCGTTTGGCAACGGCTGCTCCGAAGGGGCCTCCGACACCAGCCTGTTCGGCGGCTCCAAGCGCCGGACCATCCCCATTCAGTCGGTCGTTTGACCCGTCAGGACATTGCCATGAAAAACAACCGTTACACCCTGCGGGCCTTGGCCCGTCTGCTGGCCTACCCCGATGCGCAGTTGCGCGCTGAACTCCCCGCGCTGGTCGACGTGCTGGACGACGAGGCTGCGGTGCCCGCTGCCCGCCGTGCCGAGCTGCGTGCCCTGGCCACGGAGCTGCAACGCACCGATCCGCTGGAAGTGGAAAGCCACTACGTGGAAACCTTTGACCGTGGACGCGCCACCTCCCTGCACCTGTTCGAGCACGTGCACGGTGACTCCCGCGACCGTGGCCCCGCCATGATCGACTTGGTCCAGACCTACGAAAAAGCGGGCATGTTCCTGGGACCAGAAGAACTGCCCGACCACCTGTGTGTGGTGCTCGAGTTCGCCTCGACCCAGCCACCCCACCTGGCCAAGTCGTTTCTGGGGGAGATGGCTCACATTTTGAATGCGGTGTTCAGCGCCCTGCTCAAGCGGGATAGCCGCTACGCCACCGTCCTGGCGGCGGTGCTGGAGCTGGCCGGTCACAAGGCACAAGCGGTGCCGTTCGAAGCGGACGAATCCATGGACGACAGCTGGGCAGAGCCCGAGGCATTTGGTGGCTGCAGCACACGGGGCCAGGCCAAGCCCGGTGAGGCCCAGCCCATTCACATCGTTCGCAAGACCGCTGCAGCCCCCCGGATGGCCGCGTGAGCCGCAGCACCCACTTGTGTTCCCTGCCGTCTGAGCCGGTGCACCCCACTCCAGCGGCATACAGGAGACTTTCATGAACTACGTCAACAATTTTCTCTTCGGCTACTACCCCTACATCTGCCTCACGGTGTTTTTGCTGGGCAGCCTGCTCCGCTTTGACCGCGACCAGTACACCTGGAAAAGCGACTCGTCCCAACTGCTGCGCGCCGGCCAACTTCGCTGGGGCAGCAACCTGTTTCACATCGGCATTCTGTTCCTGTTTTTTGGTCACACCGTGGGCATGCTCACGCCCCACTTCGTCTACGAACCGTTCATGACCGCCGGCGCCAAACAGCTGATGGCCATGGTGTCCGGTGGCCTGTTTGGGTTGCTGGGGTTCATTGGTGTGTCGCTGCTGCTGCACCGCCGCCTGAGCGATGAGCGCATCCGCATCAACAGCAAGACCAGTGACATCGTGCTGCTGTGGTTGCTGTGGGCGCAGTTTGCCCTGGGTCTGGCCACCATTCCCCTGTCGGCCCAACACCTGGACGGCGGCATGATGATGAAACTGGCCGAATGGGCACAGCGCATCGTGACCTTCCGCGCCGGTGCACCCGAGTTGCTGGCCGAGGCTGGCCCAGTGTTCAAGGCCCACATGTTCCTGGGCATGTCCATTTTCCTGATCTTCCCATTCACCCGGCTGGTGCACGTGTGGAGCGGTTTTGCCACCGTGGCCTACCTGTCACGCCCCTACCAGGTGGTTCGCAGTCGCCGTGTGGGCATGACACCCAGCACACCCCTGAGCCAGCGCGGCCCCTCCGCCTGAGCACCGCCAGAAGAAGAGGATTTTTTCACCATGAACACCAGCACCATCCAGGGCTGCGGCAGCGCAGGCTGCCAATGTACGGGGCAAGCACCGTCATCCGTCGCCAGCATCAACGGCATTGCGCTCCATGCGCCAGACGAGCAGCCCGACGCCCAGGCCCTGCGCGAGCTGGCTTGGACAGAACTGCTGAGGCAACGCGCGGTGCAGACCGGTCTGCTGCCCCGCGCCAACGTGCTGGTGGCCCCCACCCTGTCCGCCGAAGAGCGCACCGTCATTGAAAACATGCTGGACGCGGCGGTGACCACCATGCAGCCCACCGACGAGGAGTGCCGCCGCTACTACGAGGCCCACAAGGAGCAGTTCATCGTGGGGCAGGCATTGCACGTGCGGCACATCCTGTTCGCGGTCACGCCGGGCGTCAACGTGCATGCACTGACCCTGCGGGCCGAGTCGGCCTTGCTGGAGCTGTCCCGCAAGGAGGTGGCCCCTCAGCGGTTTGAGCAACTGGCCCAGGAGTTGTCCAACTGCCCGTCCAGCGCCCAGGGTGGGGACCTGGGGTGGGTGACACGCGACGAATGTGCCCCCGAACTGGCCAACGAGCTGTTCCAGCAGACCGACATCCGTTGCGGCATGGGCATTCACCCCCGGTTGATACACACCCGTTTTGGCTTCCACATCATCGAGGTGCTGGGACGGCGCAAAGGCAAGTTGCCGCTGCTGAGCGAAGTGCGAGATCAGGTGGCCAGCCGCTTGGCTCTGCAGTCCCGGGCCACCGCATTGCGCCAGTACATGCGTTTGCTGGTGGGGGCGGCGAACATTGAAGGTTTGGAGCTGGAGGGCGCAGAATCCCCCTTGGTCCAGTGACCAAACCTTGCAACCGGCCGCCCACACGCGGCAACCATGACCATGAAACGTGAACACGCACACCGGGTACCGGCCAGCAGCCAACCCATCAGCCAGGATGTCCTGAACGAAAAATACCTCAAGCCCGGAGAGCAGGGGCTGGAGGACCTCTACCAGCGCGTGGCCCGCGCACTGGCCTCGGTGGAGGCCGAGGCGGACAGACCCGCCTGGGAGTCACGTTTTTTGGCCAACCTGCACGCGGGCGCGATCGGGGCCGGGCGCATCATGAGCGCTGCGGGCACCGGCATACAGGCCACGCTCATCAACTGCTTTGTGCAACCCGTGGGCGACTGCATCCAGGGGACCGACAGCGACGGCTACCCGGGCATCTACGAAGCCCTGCGCGAGGCGGCTGAAACCATGCGCCGTGGCGGCGGCGTGGGGTACGACTTTTCCCGCATCCGCCCCAAGGGGGCCGAGGTCAAGGGCACGGCCTCCATGGCGTCCGGGCCGTGCAGCTACATCAATGTGTTTGACCAGTCGTGCTCCACGGTCGAGAGCGCAGGCGCCCGACGTGGCGCCCAAATGGGGGTGCTGCGCATCGACCACCCCGACGTGCTGGAGTTCATCACGGCCAAACGCACACCCGGGAGGTGGAACAACTTCAATGTGTCGGTGGGCGTGACCGACGCCTTCATGCACGCGCTCGACCAGGAACAGGCCTGGGAGCTGGTGCACCGCGCACCGCCCGGTGCCGGCCTTCGCCAACAGGGCGCCCACCAACGTGCCGATGGCCTGTGGGTCTACCGCACACTGCCCGCCCGGGAACTATGGGACACCGTCATGCGGTCGGCCTACGACTTTGCCGAGCCCGGCATTCTCTTTCTGGACCACATCCACCGCGACAACAACCTGAATTACTGCGAAGGCATCGCCGCCACCAATCCGTGCGGGGAACAACCCCTGCCACCCTACGGTTGCTGCGACCTCGGACCCATCATCCTGCCCCGCTTCGTGCGCCACCCCTTTGGGTTTGGCGGGATGTCGTCATTCGACTTCAAGGCATTCGAACAGGCCGTGGCATTGCAGGTGCGCGCACTCGACAACGTGCTGGATCTCACGTTCTGGCCACTGCCACAGCAGCGGGAAGAAGCGCAGGCCAAGCGGCGGATTGGCGTGGGTTTCACGGGCATGGGCAACACCTTGACCATGCTGGGTTTGCGCTACGACCGGGACGATGGCCGCGCCATGGCCGCGCGCATTGCCGAATGCATGCGCGACGCGGCCTATGCCGCGTCCGTGCAGTTGGGCCAGGAAAAAGGGGTGTTCCCCCGCTTTGATGCCGAGCGCTACCTGGCCCCTGGCACATTTGCCAGCCGCTTGCCCGAGGCACTGAAAGCCGCCATTCGGGCCCATGGCCTGCGCAACAGCCATTTGTTGTCCATCGCCCCCACCGGCACCGTCAGCCTGGCGTTTGCCGACAACGCATCCAACGGCATCGAGCCCCCCTTCTCGTGGGTGTATCGGCGCAAGAAGCGCGAATCGGACGGCACCACCACCGAGTACAACGTGGAAGACCACGCCTGGCGCGTGTACCGCGAGCAGGGTGGTGACGTCGACCAGTTGCCCGAGTACTTTGTGTCGGCCCTGTCCATGGCGGCGAGTGATCACATCGCCATGATGGAGGTGGTGCAGCCGTTTGTGGACACCGCCATTTCCAAAACGGTCAATGTGCCCGCCGACTACCCTTACGAGGATTTCAAAGGCTTGTACCGGCAAGCCTGGGGCGCCCACCTCAAGGGTTTGGCCACCTACCGGCCCAACGCCATTCTGGGCTCCGTGCTGGAGACCACCCCTGCCGAAAAAGAAAAAACAGTAGCGAACAATATAGACCTGATGAGCGCTGTGGTCGAAAAACGTCCAAAAGGCGGTTTGCCAGCGGTGGTGGAGAAGATCGAATACTGGACACACGAGGGCCACAAAACGCTCTACCTGGTGGTGTCATTCCTGCCCATGGATGGGGCCGACGGTCAATCCACGGTGCAGCGGGCCATCGAGTTTTTCATGCCGGTGGGGCAAAGCGGCGAGTCACAGCAATGGGTCACCGCCAGCATGCGACTGTTGTCGCTGGCCGCGCGCGGCGGCTTCCTGGCCAGGGCGCTGAACGACATGCGCAAGGTGGCCTGGGACCGTGGACCGGTGCGCCTGGGACTGCACACCAAGGCCGACGGCACGGCCGTGCCCATGTGGCACGACTCTGAGGTGGCGGCCATCGCCTATGCCATCCAGCAAATCATTGCCCGCCGCAACACGGACACGGCTGCCGAGCCAACCCCGTCCTGGGGAAGCTCCACCATGGCGAGCCCCGCAGGCGGTGTGGTCAGCTTGCCCGTGATGGCCGGCAAGAAATGCCCCGAGTGCGGGGCACACGCCGTGATCCGCAAGGACGGTTGCGATTGCTGCACCCAGTGTGGTTACCTGGGCACCTGCGGGTAACGCTGTCATGGCCCCCACACCGCCCGCGCCGGCGCGGCGCCTCCCACCCGGCGCTGCAGCGCCCTCGCCACCGCCATCTGCGGGATGGCGGTGGCAGGCGCTGTTGTGGGCACCGCATCGGTTGGGCTTTTTCATGGCCGTGTTGCTGCTGTTGATCGCCAGCGGTTGGTGGGCAGGTGTGCAGTTGGACCGGATCGGTTGGGGCCCAGGGCTGATGCCCGCGGTGTCACCCAGCCTCGTCCATGCGGCGGTGATGACCTTCGGGTTCATGCCTTTGTTCTTTGCGGGTTTTCTGTTCACGGCCGGACCCAAATGGTTGGGGGTGGCAGGGCCACCAGCTCGACAAATCTTGCGTCCGTTGGTGTTTCAGTTGGTCGGCTGGGTGGGATGGCTGGTCGGAGCACACGTCGGTGCTCCCCTGTCGGTGGTGGGCGGCGTGTTGGCCACACTTGGGTTGGTTTGGATGTATGGGCAATTCTGGCGCCTGATCTTGGCGAGCCCTGCCGCAGACAAACTGCACGCCAAGGCCGTTGGTTGGGCGGGTGCTGTGGGCGCGCTCAGCTTGCTGTCACTCACCGTCTCGACGGCCATCGGTCAGGTGGACGTGGCGCTGGCTTTCGCCAAAACCGGCTTGTGGGGGTTTGTGGTGGTCACGTTTGTGGCGGTGCTTCACCGCAT
This sequence comes from Polaromonas sp., assembly GCA_013823635.1. Lineage (GTDB taxonomy): Bacteria > Pseudomonadota > Gammaproteobacteria > Burkholderiales > Burkholderiaceae_C > UBA2334. Next base: position 24,957 of record PNML01000008.1, read on the forward strand.
GCTGCCCTTCTTCACCTCCAGCGCATTGCCCTTCATTGACGCATGGCGCCCTTTTTGGGTGTTCTGGTTCCTGCTCGGGGTGGTGGCCTTGGAGCTGACCGCCGTGTGGGTGCCGCTGTGGACCCCTGACACTGCCACAGAAGGCGTGAGGAGTCCACGCGCCTGGATGTTGTTTCTCGGGCTGGGTGAGCTGGCCGCCGGGAGCGTGGTCGCGTGGCTGGCGGTGGTCTGGGGCCTGGTGCAGAGCCTGAAGATCCGGCTGCTGGCGATGCTTCACTTGGGCTTTCTTTGGTTGAGCCTGGCCCTGATGCTCTCCGGAGCCTCTCAACTGCTGGGGCTGCGTCTGGGCATACCGGTACTTGGATTGGGTGCGCTGCACGCTTTGACCATGGGTTTTCTGGGCTCACTGATGCTGGCCATGGTGACCCGTGTGTCTTGCGGCCACAGTGGACGCACCTTGGTGGCAGACAACCGTGTGTGGGCGCTGTTCTGGTTGCTGCAGGTGGCGGTTCTGCTTCGCATTGCCTCGGCACTCCCTGCCGTGCCGGTTTGGGGCCTGGCGCTGTCTGCCTGCCTGTGGGCACTGTTGATGGGCGCCTGGGGCATGCCCCTGCTGCGCTGGTATGGGCAAGCCAGGGCCGACGGACGCCCAGACTGAACGGGAATCATCACAAAGGACGGCCCGGCATACTTCCTTTGGCGCATGGTCAAACCCGCACCCAACGCATAAACTGCACCTAACTTTTGTTTGACACGGGTCGCCTGCGCGGCTGCCAATGCGCCCATGACACACCTGCCCCCGGAACCGTTTCAGCCCCTAGCCCAAGTGGCACAGGAGCTGATCCATACCCGGCAAACCATTTTGCCCAAGCGATTGCTGTCGCCCGGCCCCGACGCCAAGGAGTTGCAAACCATCCTGGCAGCGGCTGCCGCTGCCCCAGACCACGGGCAGTTGTTGCCCTGGCGTCTGGTGCTGGTGCCCGAGGGCCAACGCCCCGCATTGGCCGCCGCATTTGAACGGGCGCTTCATGAACGCGACCCCGCAGCCACCGAAGGGCAAAGGGCTCAGGCGCGCGAGAAAGCCTTTCGCGCCCCAGTCCTGCTGCTGCTGGTGGTGGATGCGCTGTCCGGTGATGGTGACATTGACCTGAATGAACGGCTGATTTCTGCCGGTTGCGCCGTTCAAAACGTTCTGCTGATGGCCACAGCTCTGGGTTTCGGATCCGCCCTCACCAGCGGCAAGGCACTCAAGTCCAGTGGTTTGCGGCAGTTATTTGGACTGCAACCGCACGAGCATGCGCCTTGCTTCATCAGCGTGGGGACGGCACACACCCGCAAACCCGCGCGCATCCGTCCCGCCACATCTGACTACGTTCGCACACTGGGACATCCACCTTCACCGCGTCATCTGCACCATGAACATCACCAACTTTGACGATCTCCTCCTGGCTGCCCGGGCGCAGCCCACACCGCAGCGACTCTTGTTTGTGTTTGCGGGGATTGAATTGCCGGCGGACGCCACAGCGGCGCAGCGTGCCAGCTTTGAGCGCGGCGAAGGTGGCGCCCTTGTGCCGCTCATGTGCGTCGACAAAAGCCCGGATGACATCCAGACGTTTGAGGAGTTGACCGAGGAAGCCGCTGCATTTGGCAAGCCCTGGGGCATGGTGTTCGCGTCGGCGATGTCCGGCCCCCTGGGCTTACCACCCCGGAGCGAAGATGCCGACGAGCCACTCAAGCTGATGGTCGACGCCATCAAACAAGGGCAGTTGAACAACCTCATTCCCTTCAACCCCAGAGGACAAGCGGTGCGATTGGGGTAAACATGTCCGCCAGAATGCCCATTCCAAAAGCGTCAGTGCCCGGCCACAGATCACCCGGCGCCGGATTCGAAGACCCGTTTGACATGCTCAGCGCCTGCCATGAGCGGGTGGAGCGCATGCTGTCCCTGCTGGACCGCCTGTGCGTGCACCTGGCGTCAAAGGGCTGGGACCAGAGCGCTGCCCAAGCCGCCCGTGACGTCATGCGCTACTTTGATCTGGCCGCGCCGCACCACCACCTGGACGAAGAGCGACACGTTTTCCCTGCTGTGCTGGCTGCGCCTGACCGGGAAGGGCTACATGCGACGGTGACGCAACTCCAACATGACCATGAGGTGATGGAGCAACGCTGGGCCCAAGCGCGCCAAGTGCTCCAGCGCATCGACCAGCTCGCAGATGCGCCATGTCGGCCGCTGACACCGCAGGAGTGCGGTGTGCTGACCGGGTTCTCCGACCTCTATGAGCAACACATCCAACGGGAAGAGCAATGCATTTACCCCGCCGCGAAAGTGCTGTTCAACACGGATGGCATTCGCGCCATGGGGGAGGAAATGCAGCACCGCAGGATGGCAAAACCGTAACGATTGACCTTCTTCGCCCGGGCAACAACGGTTCTGCAAATGGCCATACGTGCGTCGTTGCATGCTGAACGCGTGACAACAAACACGCCCAGCAAAAACAAAAAAGCCCTCAAGTAGAGGGCTTTTGAACAAGCTGAACGCTTGATTTATTGGTTGCGGAGGCAAGATTTGAACTTGCGACCTTTGGGTTATGAGCCCAACGAGCTACCAGGCTGCTCCACTCCGCGTCAAGCTGCTCATTGTATCAGGATTTTTCGCCTTCGTCCGCCGAAACAGGTTCAGCAGCGCGATCAACCAGTTCAACCAAGGCCATGGGCGCGTTGTCACCAACGCGGTAACCCATCTTGAGGATGCGGGTGTAGCCACCGGGACGGGCCTTGAAGCGAGGGCCGAGCTCATTGAAGAGTTTCACCACCACGTCACGGTCGCGCAAGCGGTCAAACGCCAAGCGACGGTTGGCGACGGTTGGCTCTTTCGCCAATGTGATCATGGGCTCAACCACCCGACGCAGTTCCTTGGCTTTCGGCACAGTGGTTTTGATGACTTCGTGTGTCAGCAGCGAATTCATCATGTTGCGCAGCATCGCCAGGCGGTGAGAGCTGGTGCGGTTGAGTTTTCGGAGTCCGTGTCCGTGACGCATGGTGTTTTCCTTGTGGATTGTTATACCGCCAGCCGGTTCAGGTACTGGCGGGTGAGGGAAGTCCCCTCATTCAAAAATTACAGTTTGTCCAACCCGACTGGGGGCCAGTTTTCCAGCTTCATTCCGAGAGTCAGCCCACGGGACGCCAAAACTTCTTTGATTTCATTCAAAGACTTACGGCCCAGGTTCGGGGTTTTCAGAAGTTCATTCTCGGTGCGCTGGATGAGGTCACCGATGTAGTAAATGTTCTCAGCCTTGAGGCAGTTCGCCGAGCGCACCGTCAACTCAAGCTCATCCACGGGGCGCAAAAGAATCGGGTCAAACTGTTGTGCCGCCTTCTGAGGGGACGCAATGGCATCCATCACGCCGCCTTCCAACTGCGCAAACACCGCCAACTGCTCCACGAGAATTTTGGCGGATGCGCGAACGGCTTCCTCTGGACCGATGGAACCGTTGGTCTCAATGTCCAGCACCAGCTTGTCCAAGTCCGTCCGTTGCTCCACACGGGCACTTTCAACGGTGTAGCTGACCCGGCGCACTGGGGAAAAAGAGGCATCCAACACAATTCGACCGATGGAACGAACCTGATCGTCGTTCCGGCGCATGGTCCCGGAGACGTAACCACGTCCCTTCTCGACTTTGATCTGCATGTCCAAACGGGTACCAGCGGACAAAGTCGCAATGTGGTGTCCCGGGTTCACGATCTCCACATCGTGTGGCGTCTGGATGTCCGATGCTGTGATGACGCCCTCACCGTCCTTGCGGAGACTCAGTGTCACCTCATCACGGTTGTGCAGCTTGAAAACCACCCCTTTGAGGTTCAGCAAAATGTTGACCACATCTTCCTGGACGCCATCGATGGAGGAGTACTCGTGCAGGACACCCGCAATGGTCACCTCAGTGGGCGCATGCCCCACCATGGACGACAACAGGACGCGTCGCAGCGCATTGCCAAGTGTGTGACCATAACCACGCTCGAAGGGCTCAAGACTGACTTTTGCACGATTGGCCGTCAGTTGTTCGACGTGGATGGTCTTGGGTTTCAACAAATTCGTAAGCATTCAAACTTCTTTCAATACCCTCGGTTCGTTACACCGATAAGGCCGATGAAGCAACCCCACGAAAGGCTTGCGCCTCCATGGGGAACGGATTAGCGAGAATACAATTCGACGATCAACGACTCGTTGATGTCGGATGCGAATTCGTCACGGTCAGGCGTCTTCTTGAACACGCCCTCGGCCTTGTCGACGGCAACTTCAACCCAGGCGGGGAAGCCGATTTGCTTGGCCAGCTCCATGGCTTCAACCACGCGTGCCTGCTTCTTCGACTTTTCACGCACAGCAACCACATCCCCGGCCTTCACCAAATAAGAAGGGATGTTGACGGTCAAGCCATTGACCGTGATGGCCTTGTGAGAAACCATCTGGCGTGCTTCAGCACGTGTGGAACCGAAACCCATGCGGAACACGACGTTGTCCAGACGAGACTCCAGCAGGAACAACAGATTGGCACCTGTGTTGCCACGACGGCGGTCTGCCTCTTCAAAGTAGCGACGGAACTGACGCTCCAAAACGCCGTACATGCGTTTGACTTTTTGCTTTTCGCGCAATTGCAAGCCAAAGTCAGAGGTGCGGGCGCCGGAGGTGCGACCGTGCTGACCGGGTTTGGAGTCGAATTTGGCCTTGTCGCTGATGGAGCGGCGGGCGCTCTTGAGCAACAGGTCGGTGCCTTCACGGCGGGAAAGTTTGGCCTTGGGGCCGAGGTAACGTGCCACGTTGAATGTCCTTGGAATTTAATCTGCTGCGCTTAGAAACGCAGGAGCCACGGTGGATAGCCGTGGCGGTGGTCTTGAAAATGCCTGCCAAGCAGGCCGAAACTCAGATGCGACGGCGCTTTTGAGGGCGGCAGCCGTTGTGAGGAACGGGTGTCACATCCGAAATGGAGACGATACGAATGCCCAGCGCACCCAATGCACGAACGGACGATTCACGGCCAGGGCCAGGGCCCTTGATTTCAACATCCAGGTTCTTGATGCCCTGATCAATGGCCGCACGACCAGCCACTTCCGACGCCACCTGAGCTGCGAAAGGGGTGGACTTGCGTGAGCCCTTAAAACCCTGACCACCGGACGACGCCCACGACAAAGCATTGCCTTGGCGGTCGGTGATGGTGATGATGGTGTTGTTGAAAGAAGCGTGAACGTGGGCAATGCCATCGGCAATGTTCTTGCGCACCTTCTTGCGCACGCGCGCTGATGCAGAGCTGGATTGTTGCTTAGCCATGAAGAGCCTTCAGTGAGTTATTTCTTCAACGCCAGGGCCGCTTTGCGGGGGCCTTTGCGGGTACGGGCGTTGGTTTTGGTGCGCTGGCCGCGCAGCGGCAGCCCACGGCGATGACGGAATCCGCGATAGCAACCAATGTCCATCAAACGCTTGATGTTCATGGTGGTTTCACGACGCAGATCGCCTTCGATGGTGAGCGTGTTGACCTGGTCGCGAACCTTTTCAAGCTCTGCGTCGGTCAGGTCCTTGATTTTTTTGGAATAAGCGATGCCGCACTGCTCGCAAATCTGACGAGCGCGAGTACGACCCACACCAAAAATTGCCGTGAGGCCAATTTCTGCATGTTTGTGCGGAGGAATGTTGATACCTGCAATACGAGCCATGATGGTCCTCTTTAACTCTATCAGCCTTGACGCTGCTTGTGGCGCGGGTCTGTGCAGATGATGCGCACCACGCCCTTACGCCGAATAACTTTACAGTTGCGGCACATTTTTTTGACCGAAGCCGAAACTCTCATTGCATTCTCCTGAATATAACTATCACGGCCTCACCAAAACACATGGACAAGGCGATAAACACAACACACTGCGCGCGGAGGTTGCGGCACAGCCAAACGAAGTTTTCTCCAACCAGCCAAACACCAGGTTGCTGGCCTGTGCCTCACTACAGAGCGGTTTTGAAGTTGGCCTTCTTTAACAGCGACTCATATTGCTGAGACATCATGTAGTTTTGCACTTGGGCCATGAAGTCCATGGTCACCACCACAATGATCAGCAAAGAGGTGCCACCGAAATAAAACGGCACGTTGTACTTCAGTATCAGGAACTCGGGCAACAAACACACCAAAGTGATGTAAATGGCGCCTGCGAAGGTCAAACGGGACAAGATTTTATCAATGTGCCGTGCCGTCTGATCCCCCGGCCGAATCCCTGGAATGAACGCACCACTCTTCTTGAGGTTGTCTGCGGTTTCCCTGCTGTTGAACACCAGTGCGGTGTAAAAGAAGCAGAAAAACACAATGGCCGCACCATACAAACCCACATAAATGGGTTGTCCCGGCGTCAGCGCTGAGGCAACGTCTTTCAGCCAACGCATGGAATCACCGGTACTGAACCACCCCACCACGGTCGCTGGCAACAAAATGATGGACGACGCGAAGATCGCGGGTATCACTCCCGCCATGTTCAGCTTCAGCGGCAAGTGGGAGGACTGCCCGCCATACACCTTGTTGCCCACTTGACGACGGGCATAGTTGACCAAAATTTTCCGCTGACCCCGCTCGACAAACACCACGAAGTAAGTGACCAGCACCACCAAGGTGATGATGAACAATGACGCCAAAATGTTCATGGCCCCGGTGCGCACCAACTCAAACAATCCCGCCATTGCACTGGGCAGACCTGCCGCAATGCTCGCGAAAATGAGGATGGATATGCCGTTGCCCAGCCCACGCTCAGTGATCTGCTCACCCAGCCACATCAGGAACATGGTGCCTGCCGTGAGGCTTACGACCGTGGTCATGCGGAACACAAATCCGGGATCCAGAACCAATCCAGCGGTGCCCTCCAGCGCCAGGGCAATGCCCAGTGACTGAAAGAGCGCCAAGCCAACAGTGCCGTAGCGGGTGTACTGCGTGATCTTGCGGCGACCCGATTCACCTTCCTTCTTCAATTGCTCAAACGCTGGCAGCACATATCCCGCCAACTGCATGATGATCGAAGCCGAAATGTACGGCATGATGCCCAACGCGAAAACAGCAAATCGGGACAACGCACCGCCGGAAAACATATTGAACAGGCTCAATATGCCGCCTTCCTGGGACTTGAACAGCTGCGTGAGCTGCACAGGATCGATACCAGGAACAGGAATGTGCGCACCGACCCGATACACAACGAGTGCAAGCAGCAAGAAGACAAGCCGGCGACGCAGGTCGCCGTATTTGTCGGACTTGGCTATGGTGGAGCTGTTGGTCGCCACGGGTGTTCCGTCGATGTGGTCAGGCGATGGAGCCGCCGGCTGCCTCGATGGCGGCGCGCGCACCAGCCGTGGCAGCAATGTCCTTCAGCACAACGGCCGAAGCAATCGAGCCTGTGTTGACAACCTTGACCTTGCGCACGATTTGGGAAACCAAGCCAGCTTGCTTGAGGGACAGCAGGTCCACCTCACTTGCACCCAAAGCAGCCAAATCACTCAGCGTGACTTCACCGTTGAATTGCAAAAGATGGGACTTGAAGCCGCGCTTGGGCAAACGGCGATGCATGGGCATCTGACCGCCTTCGAAGCCCACCTTGTGGTAGCCGCCAGCGCGGGACTTTTGACCCTTGTGGCCGCGCCCTGCTGTCTTGCCCAGGCCAGAGCCAATGCCCCGACCGACGCGACGCTTGGCGTGCTTGGCGCCGTCGCCTGGTTTGATGGTATTGAGTTCCATGGTGTGCCCTGATTAAATGATCGCAACCAGATAGCTGATCTTGTTGATCATGCCGCGCACTGCAGGGGTGTCCTGGAGTTCGCTGACACTGTTCATTTTGCGCAGGCCCAAGCCACGCACGGTGGCGCGGTGTGAGGCCTTGCAGCCGATGGGGCTGCGAACCAGCTTCACTTTGACGGTGGTGGGGGTTGTCATCGCAACACTCCTCAATTAAAAATGTCTTCGACAGACTTGCCGCGCTTGGCTGCGATGTCTGACGGTGTGGTGGAGTTCTTCAGCGCATCCAGCGTGGCGCGAACCAAGTTGTATGGATTGCTGGAGCCGTGGCTCTTGGCCACCACATCGGTGATGCCCAGCACTTCAAACACAGCACGCATGGGGCCACCGGCAATGATGCCCGTACCCTTGGAGGCAGGGAGCATCATCACATTGGATGCGCCGTGCTCACCATGGACCGCGTGGTGCAAGGAACCGTTCTTCAACGACACCTTGATCAGGTTGCGGCGTGCCTGCTCCATGGCCTTTTGGACGGCCACCGGCACTTCACGCGCCTTGCCTTTGCCCATGCCCACTTTGCCGTCGCCGTCACCGACCACTGTCAATGCCGCAAAACCCAAAATGCGACCGCCCTTGACCACTTTGGTCACGCGGTTGATCGCAATCATTTTTTCACGCAAACCGTCTTCAGGAGCGTCACCCTGAGCTTTTGCCTGGAATTTAGCCATTTCTGTATTCCTTGTGATCAGAACTGAAGACCGGCTTCCCGGGCTGCGTCTGCGAGTGCCTTGACACGACCGTGGTAGGCGAAGCCAGCGCGGTCAAATGCCACTTTTTCAACACCGGCAGCTTTTGCTTTCTCAGCGATGCGCTTACCAACGAGGTCTGCGGCAGCCTTGTTGCCGCCCTTGCCAGCCGCACCGATTTGGGCGCGTACCTCGGCTTCCAAGGTGGAGGCCGAAGCCAATACCCGCGTGCCATCGCCAGAAATCACGTTGGCGTAGATGTGAAGATTGGTGCGGTTCACCGTCAGACGCACAGCAGACTGCTGCGCGATGCGGACGCGTGTTTGGCGTGCACGACGGAGACGTTGCTCTTTTTTGGTCAACATGATCCCAGTCCTTATTTCTTCTTGGTTTCTTTGATCGTGACTTTTTCGTCCGAATATCGGATGCCCTTGCCCTTGTATGGCTCAGGCGGACGAACAGCCCGGACTTCGGCGGCGATTTGACCAACGCGCTGGCGATCGGAACCCTTGATGAGGATTTCCGTCGGAGTGGGTGTTTCCACCTTGATGCCAGCGGGCATGTCAAACACCACGGGGTGTGAATAGCCCACAGTCAGGTTGAGCTTGGCGCCCTGGGCTTGGGCCTTGTAACCCACGCCGATCAGTGTCAATTTGCGCTCAAAACCCTTGCTGACGCCCACCACCATGTTGCCAACGAGCTGGCGAAGGGTGCCAGACATGGCATCGGCTTCGCGTGAGTCATTGGCTGGCGTGAACGACAGCGCGTTGGTGTTCATTTCAACCTTGACAAGGCCGCTTTGCGCCACTTCCAGTGCACCCAGTGCACCTTTGACGGCAATGCTATCGGCCTTGACTGTCACGTCCACACCCTGGGGAACGTTGACGGCCATTTTCGCTACACGAGACATTCAGTTTTCTCCTCAATGCCCTGCGTCAGGCGACGTAACACAACACTTCACCACCGACACCCTCGGCGCGAGCCTTGCGATCGGTCATGACACCACGGGGGGTGGTCACAATGGCCACACCCAGGCCATTCATGACCTGAGGGATGGCGTTGCGGCCCTTGTAAATCCGCAGGCCGGGACGGCTGACGCGCTCAATGCGCTCAATGACCGAACGCCCTGCGTAGTACTTGAGGGTAATTTCCAGCTCAGATTTGCCTTCGGCGGTTTTCACTTGGAAACCGTCGATGTAGCCCTCGTCCTTCAGGACCTGGGCAATGGCCACTTTGACCTTGGAAGAAGGCAGGCTGACAGAGGCTTTTTGGACCATCTGTGCATTCCGAATGCGTGTCAGCATATCGGCGATAGGATCACTCATGCTCATTTGTGGTTCTCCTAGGGCTTACCAGCTGGCCTTGGTCATGCCGGGGATGTCCCCAGCAAAAGCCAATTCACGGACTTTGGCACGTGCCAGACCAAACTGGCGGTACGTACCACGGGGGCGACCGGTGATTTCGCAACGGTTGCGCTGACGTGTGGGGTTTGCGTTGCGGGGCAGCTTTTGCAGGGCCAACCGGGCAGCATCACGTTCTTCGTCTGACAGTTTTGCATCCTTGGATGCGGACTTCAGCTCGGCGTATTTCTTGGCGAACTTGGCGGCGAGTTGAGCACGCTTGAGTTCACGCTGGAGTAAAGCTTGTTTTGCCACGCGCTACCTCAGTTCTTGAAAGGGAAACGGAAACCAGCCAACAGCGCCTTGCACTCTTCGTCGGACTTGGCGGTTGTGGTGATGCTGATGTTCATGCCACGGAGCGCGTCGACTTTGTCGTACTCGATCTCGGGGAAAATGATCTGCTCTTTCACGCCCACGTTGTAGTTGCCGCGGCCGTCAAAAGAACGACCGGAAATGCCGCGGAAGTCACGAACGCGCGGCAGCGCCACGGTCACGAAGCGATCCAGGAACTCATACATCTGACGACCACGCAGGGTCACCATGCAACCGATGGCCTGGCCTTCGCGGATCTTGAAACCGGCAATGGCTTTGCGGGCTTTGGTCACCACGGGTTTTTGGCCCGCAATTTTGGTGAGGTCGGCCACGGCGTTGTCCATGACTTTTTTGTCTGCCACCGCTTCGCTGACACCCATGTTGAGTGTGATTTTGGTGATGCGGGGCACCTGCATGGGCGACTTGTAGCCAAATTTCTCGATCAGGCTGGGCGCAATGGTGTCGCGGAATTGATCTTGCAAGCGCGTCATGTTCATGCCACCTTAATTTCTTCACCGCTGGACTTGAAGACGCGAACCTTCTTGCCATCGGCCAATTGTTTGATGCCCACGCGGTCGGCCTTGCCAGTGGCGGCGTTGAAAATCGCCACATTGGACTGCTGGATGGGCATGGTCTTGCTGATGATGCCGCCAGCAATGCCCTTCATGGGGTTGGGCTTGGCATGCTTTTTGACCACATTGATGCCCTCGACGACCACATGGTCTTCGTCGGTGCGCAGCACGACCTTGCCGCGCTTGCCCTTGTCCCGGCCTGTAATGACGATGACTTCGTCACCTTTGATGATTTTGTTCATGTCGAAACCTCAGAGAACTTCGGGTGCCAAGGACACGATCTTCATGAACTTTTCGGTGCGCAGTTCACGCGTCACGGGGCCAAAAATGCGCGTACCGATGGGCTCAAGCTTGGCATTGAGCAACACGGCGGCGTTGCCATCAAACTTGATGAGCGCGCCGTCGGGGCGACGAATGCCTTTGGCGGTGCGAACCACCACGGCACTGTAAACCTCGCCTTTTTTGACGCGGCCACGGGGAGCAGCTTCTTTGATGCTCACCTTGATGATGTCGCCCACACTGGCGTAGCGGCGCTTGGAACCACCCAGCACCTTGATGCACATCACGGACTTGGCGCCCGTGTTGTCAGCAACATCGAGTCGAGATTGCGTTTGAATCATTTGATTTAAGTCCCAACTTGAATCCCCCTCACCACCACGGCAAGGAGCGATCAGTCTTGGTCCCGTCGTTGTGATCAGGTTTGGCGCGAATTCGCCAAACCTGATGACCCCCTGGGTTGAAAAAGCCAAGCACCGCCCAAGAAAAGCGGAGCCAAGAATTATGGCATGGGCGAGTTTTCCGTGTCAACACATTTTTTTGCGCCATCGCCACAGTCCGCCCGTCGGCGTGTTTTGGCTACAGTCAGTGGTTGGCCAAACCACCGCGACACGCCTGTCCCTTTCACCATGACTCCTGCCTCTGCACCCATTGTCCACACGCCCATTGCCTTCATCGGAGGCGGCAACATGGCCAGCGCCATCATCGGCGGGCTGATCCGCCAGGGATGGCCCCCCTCACTCATCCAGGTGGTGGAGCCTTGGGACGAGCAACGCATGAGGCTGCGCGATCAGCTGGGGCTGGCGGCCATGGCCGAGGCCGCTCCCCCTCTGTCCTCGAGTGAGCTGGTGGTGTGGGCGGTCAAACCCCAAAGTTTCAAGGAGGCCGCCGCCGCCTGCAGCCCCTGGACTTCACAGGCACTGCACCTGAGCGTGGCCGCTGGCATCACCAGCGACAGCATCGCGCAGTGGCTGGGTACCGAGCGCGTGGTGCGCGCCATGCCCAACACACCCGCCCTCGTCGGCCAGGGCATGACCGGCTTGTACGCGCGCCCCGCCGTGCTGCCCGCGGAGCGCCTGCGCGTGCAGGAAGTGCTGGCGCCCACCGGGCAACTGCTCTGGCTGGAACAGGAACAGCAACTCGACACCGTCACCGCGCTGTCCGGCTCCGGACCGGCCTATGTGTTTTATTTCATGGAGGCGATGACACAGGCCGGTGCGGCCATGGGCCTGCCACTGGCCGCCGCCCACCAGCTGGCGGTGACCACGTTTGTGGGCGCGTCTGCGCTGGCCCAGGCGTCCGATGAGCCGCCGGAAACACTGCGGCAGCGCGTCACCTCCAAAGGCGGCACCACCCACGCCGCCTTGACCCACCTGGAGGCCACCCAGGTGAAAGCGCACTTCATGCAGGCCATGCACGCCGCGGCGCAGCGCGCCCAGGAGCTGGGCCAGGAATTTGGCCGCTGAGTCCCCAAGCGGCGGTGCAGCAGGTCCGTCAGAGGGACAACGCCAGTGCGGCCCCGGCAAACAGGGTAAAGCCCAGCCAGTGGTTGGCCCGAAAAGCACGGAAGCACCCGTCCCGCTCGCGTGCCCGGATCAGGCGGTGGTGCCACACCACCTGCACCCCGGCCAGCACCGTCGCAGCTAAATAAATAGCATAATATTGAATATGGACAAGCGCCATAGCCCAAAAACACATCAAACACACATACCACGCCATGATGACCGGCACATCCCAGTCCCCCAGCGTGATGGCTGAGGTTTTCATGCCGATTTTCAGGTCGTCGTCCCGGTCCACCATGGCGTACTCAGTGTCGTAGGCCAGCACCCAGCACAGGTTGCCCGCCAGCAGCCAAGCCACGGCAACCGGCAAGTCCTGCCAGGCCAACCACACCCGCTCCAGCAGGCCAGCGCCCCACACCGAACCCGACCAGAGCTGCCACGCAGGGCCCGCCTGCACGGCCGTGAACGCCATTGGTATGCCAAAACTGAACGCCACGCCCAACACCGCCTGCGGCATGGACACCCACCGCTTGGCGTACGGGTAGGCCAGGGTGACCAGCAGGGCCGGCACGGCCAGCGCCACCGTGGCCGCGTTGGTGGTGAGCACCAGACCCAGCGCCAGCAAAGCCAGCACCGCCCCCACCCACAGCGCCTCGGGCACCGACACCGCGCCGCTGGTGATGGGCCGCTGGGCGGTGCGTTTGACGTGGCGGTCAAAGTGGCGGTCGGCCACGTCGTTGATGCAGCACCCCGCGCTGCGCATGAGTATGGTTCCGGCCACAAACACGAACAGCAGGTGCCACCCGGGCCAACCGCCGGCCGCCAGCCACAACGCCAAAAGCGTGGGCCACAGCAGCAGCAGCCAGCCCGCGGGGCGGCTCCAGCGGATCAGGTCCAGGTACAACTCCAGCCGCTTGGGTGGCCGCGATACCGCCGCAGGCGGTGGAGACGTGGGGGTGGGAGGAGCAGGGGTGTTCAAAGCGGTGTCAGCAAAAAAGGGCGCAAGGTCGGTGGCCGTCCATGGCGCGGGGAAAGCAGGGCATCACCCGCACCACGCCAGCTCACGACAGGCGGTGGACGCCCGGCAGGTCGCAGGCGTAGATGGCGTTGCGCAGCGCGGCAATGGCCTCGTAGCGGGTGAAGCTGCGCCGCCAGGCCAGCACCACGCGCCGGGTCGGGGGATCGCCGGAAAACGGCAGGTAGCGCACATGGGAGAAGGCCAAGCCATTGACGGCGCCAGGACTGGGCATGGCCTCAGCCGGGGGCGGGGCGCCCCCTTCACCAGGCAGCGCCGCGCACGGCACGCTCAGGCGGGGCACCAGCGTCACCCCCATGCCGGCGGCCACCATGTGCTTGATGGTCTCCAGCGAGGAGCCCTCAAAGCTCTTGCGCATGCCGTCGGCGTGGGCGGAAAAGCGGGCGAACTCCGGACACACCTCCAGCACATGGTCGCGAAAGCAGTGCCCGTTGCCCAGCAGCAGCATGGTCTCCTGCTTGATTTCCTCGGCAGTGATGTGGGTGCGACCAGCCAGCGGGTGGCTGGCGGGGACCGCGGCCACAAAGGGCTCGTCGTACAGCGGTGCGATGGCCAGGTTGGTGTCGGGAAAAGGCTCCGCCAGGATGGCGCAGTCGATGTCGCCCAGGCGCAACTGCTCCAGCAGCTTGACGGTGAAGTTCTCCTGCAACATCAGCGGCATCTGGGGGGTCAGCTCAATGACATGGCGCACCAGGTCGGGCAGCAGGTAGGGGCCTATGGTGTAAATGATGCCCAGCTTCAAGGGCCCGGCCAGCGGGTCTTTGCCACGCTTGGCGATTTCCCGGATGGCGTGGGACTGCTCCAACACCGTCTGGGCCTGGCGCACCACCTCGTCGCCCAACGGGGTCAGGGTGACTTCGTTGGCGTTGCGCTCGAAAATCTTCAGCTCCAGCTCTTCTTCCAGCTTCTTGACGGCCACCGACAGCGTGGGCTGCGACACGTGACAGGCTTCGGCGGCACGGCCGAAATGTTTTTCGCGCGCCACCGCCACGATGTATTTGAGTTCGGTCAGGGTCATGGGGGTTCTCGGATGGGGAGCAATTGTGCATCGCCCCAAAAGCTGTCACCATGACTGCCAGTCGGCGGGTCATCCAACCGCCGTGGAACCCACGACCGAGAGCCACCGCCCGCCATGCCTGCACCCACCACCCCTTGCCACCCGCTGCGCCGTGTGGCCTCCGTTCTGGCGCTGGCCGCCAGCCTGTTCACCCCCTGGGCCGTCCACGCCAACGGCTGGGCGTACTGTGCGGCAGAGGGGCAGCTGTGCATGGTGCCGGGGGCCGCCACCGTCCGCTTCGGGGCCAATGGCCAGCACGAGTACCGGCAGGTGAATGGCCCGGTCCCGTGCAACACGCAAACCTTTGGCGACCCGGCCAAGGGCACGCCCAAACAATGCGAGTACCGCCTTGGCCAACAGGATCCATCCGTGCTGCATCCGGGTGGATGGATGGGGGGCAGCGGCCCCAACGGACGCCCGATTCCACCCAACGAGGGCTGGCAGGTCTGCGCCCTGGAAGGAGAGACCTGCCAGTTCCGGGGCACGCGTGAGGTCCGCTTTGGTGCGGCAGACAGCTACGCGGTGCGCTCCGCCACCGGCGGCATCGCCTGTGACACGCGGTATTTCGGCGACCCGGCCCCGGGCCTGCGCAA
Source organism: Polaromonas sp. (assembly GCA_013823635.1). Classification (GTDB taxonomy): domain Bacteria; phylum Pseudomonadota; class Gammaproteobacteria; order Burkholderiales; family Burkholderiaceae_C; genus UBA2334. The sequence continues at coordinate 40,196 of PNML01000008.1, forward strand.
AATGTGCCTGATCCGGGCCGACGCGGGTTGGACAGGCAGCAGCCAGCCCCCACTGCCCACTGGCGGCTACCCCACACCGGTGCCCAGCCAGGGACAACAGGGCCACTGGCGCTTTTGCGCCGACGAAGACCAGCAGTGCAGCCCGCCCCGTGGCGCCACCGTGCGGTTTGGTGCGGGCGGCAAGTACGCCGTCATGAGCCGGGTCAGTGGCAGTGTGTTTTGCCACGTCAGCACCTTTGGCGACCCCAACCCCGGCGAGCGCAAGCGCTGTGAATACAGCGTCACCGGCAGCGGCTGGAACACCGGCGGCGACTGGTTTGGCGGCCAGAGCGGCCCCATCGGCGCGGCGGGCAACTGGGTGTACTGCGCCCAGGAGGACACCGAGTGCCGCGTGCCCTACCCCACCGCCGTTCGCTTTGGCACCGATGGGCGCTTTCACACCCTGCAGGTCTCGTCCAGCGTGCCCTGCACACCCGCCGTGTTCGGCGACCCGGCCAAGGGCGAGCGCAAGCGCTGCGAATACGCGCGCTGACCCGCAGACACCCCCGGCCGCTCAGGCCTTGAGATACGCCGAGCGCGTGCCCAGCCAGCGGTGCAGGTGCTCGTGCGCGAGGCCAGGGCAATGGTCCAACATGCGCGGCGCGGTGGCCTGGGCCCAGGCGAGCAGGTCGCCATCGGTGGCCAGGTCGGCAAACCGCAGCAAGGCATCGCCCGACTGGCGTGCCCCCAAAAACTCACCGGGACCGCGCAGGGCCAGATCGATGCGGGCAATTTCAAAGCCGTCGGCGGTGTGGGCCATGGCCTTCAGGCGCTCCTTGCCGTTGGGCCCCAGCGGGGTGCTGTACAGCAGCACGCAGGCCGATGCGGCAGCACCCCGGCCCACGCGGCCCCGCAGCTGGTGCAGCTGACTCAGGCCAAAGCGTTCGGCGTGCTCAATCACCATCAGGCTGGCGTTGGGCACATCCACCCCCACCTCGATGACCGTGGTGCTGACCAGCACGCTGGTCTGGCCGCTGGCAAAGGCGTCCATCACCGCCTTTTTCTCGGCGGTGGGCAGGCGTGAGTGCAGCAGGGCCACGGCCACACCGGGCAAGGCCTCGCTCAGCTCGGCGTGGGTGGCGGTGACGTTGCGCAGCAACTGGGCACTGCGCGCCGCGCCACCCGTGCCCCGCCCGCCACGGGGTGGCTGACCGTCGTCGGGCACCACCGCCCCTTCGGCCTGTTCGTCAATCAGCGGGCACACCCAGTACACCTGCCGCCCTTGCGCCACCTGGGCCGCAATGCGGGCAATGACCTCGTCGCGCCGCTCATCGGCAATCAGCCGCGTGACGATGGGGGTGCGCCCCGGCGGCAGCTCGTCGATGGTGGACACGTCCAGGTCGGCGTAGTAGCTCATGGCCAAGGTGCGTGGAATGGGGGTGGCCGTCATCATCAGCAGGTGGGGCTCCAAGGGCGCCCCCGCCAAGGGCTCTGCCACCGGGGCCAGCTTGTCGCGCAGGGCCAGACGCTGGGCCACGCCAAAGCGGTGCTGCTCGTCGATGATGGCCAGCGCCAGCCGCGAAAACACCACCTGTTCCTGGATGAGGGCGTGGGTGCCCACCACCAACCCGGCCTGGCCGCTGGCGATGCGCGCCAGCATCTCGGTGCGCTCTTTCTTTTTCTGGCTGCCGGTCAGCCAGGCCACACCCAGGCCGCGCGGCGCCAACAGGGGCTCCAGCCAGGCCACCAGCTTGGCAAAGTGCTGGGTGGCCAGGATTTCGGTGGGGGCCATGAGGGCGCACTGCCAGCCCGCCTCCATGGCCAGGCAGGCGGCCAAGGCGGCCACCACGGTTTTGCCCGAGCCCACGTCGCCCTGCAACAGGCGGTGCATGGGCCGTGGCTGCGCCAGGTCGGCCGCCACCTCGGCCACCACCCGTTGCTGGGCAGGGGTCAGGGCAAAGGGCAAGGTGTCGAGCAGCGCCTGGTGCAGCGGCAGGCCCGCCCCGACGGCCGGGCCATCGACCGACGCAGCCTGCGCCGCCAGGGACTGGGGTGACAGCGGAGAGTCCACCAGCATGGGCGCCCGCAAGCGGGCCCGCTCACGCCGCGCCAGGTGTTGCGACAACTGCTGGGCCAGCAGCTCTTCCGCCTTCAGCCGCGTCCAGGCGGGGTGGGTGCGGTCTTCCAACTGGGCCACCGAGGTCTGCGGACCGGGAAAGTGCAAAAACTGGAGTGCACTTTCCAATGAAATCATGCCATGAAGGCCAATTTCATTCAAATATCCGTCTGGAATGGTGGGCGTGAGCCCCCGCTGCACCCGCCCCAGTCCACTGGCCACCGCCTTGCGCAGGTAGGCCTGGGGCAGGCCGGCGGTGCTGGGGTACACCGGCGTGAGCGCCTGGGGCAGAGCCCCCCCCGCCGCTTTGAAGACGGGGTGCACCATTTCACGCCCCCACAACCCCGCACGCAACTCACCCCGCACCCGCACGCGCTGGCCCACGGCCAGGGTTTTCTGGTGCGAGGGGTAAAACGCCAGGAAGCGCAGCACACAGCGGTCTTGCGCGTCATCGGCCACGGTCACGCGCAGCTGGCGGCGCGGACCGGGGCTGACCTCGGTGTGCACCACCGTGGCCTCGAACTGCAGGGTCTGCCCGTCGCACGCCTGGGCCAGGGCTTGCAGCCGGGTCTCGTCTTCGTAGCGCAGCGGCAGGTGCAGGGCCAGGTCCCAGTCGCGCCACAGGCCCAGCTTGCGCAGGGCTTTTTGCGCAGCGGACAGGGGGGCGGGGGAAGCAGCGGCCATGGCGCATTATTTCCTGTGGCCGTGTTGGCCCATCACCCCCGGGGCCAGCCAGCCGTGCGATGACGGCACTGCGCCGTTTCGAGGACAATTCCGCCCCTTGACCACTCTCCTTGGCACGGGCCTGTTCGGCCCTCAAGCAACATGACTTCTGCCCTGAACCCCCACCTCCACGCGGAGGGTCGGCCCTACACCCTGGCCGATTTCGACTTTCACCTCCCCCCCGAACTCATCGCCCAGCACCCTGCCGCAGAGCGCAGCGCCTCGCGCCTGCTCGACGCCAGCGCGCCACAGTTGGTGGACCGCGTGTTCCGCGAGTTGCCCATGCTGCTGCAACCCCAGGACCTGCTGGTGTTCAACGACACCCAGGTCATCAAGGCCCGCCTGTTTGGCGAGAAGGCCTCGGGCGGCAAGCTGGAAATGCTGGTGGAGCGTGTGCTGCCAGGCCACGAGGTGGTGGCTCACATCAAGGTGAGCAAAAAGCCCTTACCCGGCGCCACGCTGCACATGGCGGGCGGCACCCGGGGCGGGGGCTTCACGGCCACGCTGCTGGGCCGCTGGCCCGACGAGCAGGGTGCCCTGTTCCGCTTCCGCTTCTCGGATGAGCCCCATGCCCTCATGCAGCGCCACGGCCATGTGCCGCTGCCGCCCTACATCACCCACACCGACACGGCAGAAGACGAGCAGCGCTACCAGACCGTGTTCGCCAAACACCCCGGTGCGGTGGCGGCCCCCACCGCGGCCCTGCATTTCGACGCCGCCCTGCTGGCGCAGATCGACGCGCTGGGCACGGCCCGCGCCAGCGTCACGCTGCATGTGGGCGCGGGCACCTTCCAGCCCGTGAAAACCGACAACCTGAGCGAGCACACCATGCACAGCGAGTGGTACAACGTGCCGCCCGAGACCGTGCAAGCCATTGCCGACTGCCGCGCCCGGGGCGGGCGGGTGGTGGCGGTGGGCACCACCACCGTGCGCACGCTGGAGTCATGGGCGCGCAGCGGCCAGACCACGGGCGACACGCAGATTTTCATCACCCCCGGGTTCGACTTTCAGGTGGTGGACGCCCTCATCACCAACTTCCACCTGCCCAAAAGCACGCTGATGATGCTGGTCAGTGCCCTGGCGGGGTACGACCACATCCGCCACGTCTACGCCCACGCCATCGACCAAAAGTACCGCTTTTTCAGCTACGGCGACGCCATGTGGCTGCCGCGCACCCCCGCCCGCCTGCGCCGGTGATAGAGTGGCTGCGCCGTCACACCCGTCAGCCAGAAAGCGAGTCCACCCATGCGCCGCCGCCACTTTCACCACGCCCTGACCGGCCTTGCACTGGTCCCCCTGAGCCTGCCCGCCTGGGCACAGTCCCGTCCGGCTGCCAGCCCGCCAGAGGAGGACCCGCTGCTCAACGGCGTCAAGTTTGTGCTGGAAATGGCCGCCACCCACGCCATGGACCGCAACGCCGACCGCTGGCCGGAAACCGCCCTCTACCACCTCAAGGACAGTTGGGCCGACTGGGTCCGCTACGGGGGCCCCAAGCTCAGCGAGGGCAGCCCCTGGACGCGCTACGAGGCGTTTGAATCCCTGGCGCGCTTTGCCATGCGCCGCATCTGGCAATTTGCCAAAGACAGCCTGCTGGTGCAGGTGCACACGCTGGACGCGACCGACCTGCAAAAGCTGCGCGACGCCGCCGCCCAGAAACTGGCCAACGGCTATTGGGCCACCGCCGTGTTCGAGCTGAAGGCGGGCGACCGGCTGCTGCACCGCCTGCTGGGCAGCGTGGTCGAGCTGCACCTGGCCTGGCTGCTGGAAAACCGCGACCGCTACCCCCGCAACCCGGCGGCCCGGCACGCGCAAATTGAGGCCGAGGACTGGGAAATTTGCCTGCGCATCACCCGCTCGCTGGTGTTTGCCATCTTTGACGCCATCGCCGAACAGGAGCGCCAGCTCAGGCTGGACCCCACCCTGGCGGGCAAAGCCCCCAACGTGGTCGCGGCCCTGGCCTTTCTGGGCCCACCCCCTGCTGAACCCATGCCCCGCGACCGCCCCAACCGCCCGGGCAGGGACAAGAAAAAACCCACCTGACACCCCGTTTCATGCTCGACTTCCAGATACTCGCCACCGACCCCGCCACCGCCAGCCACCCCGGCTCGCACGCCCGCCGGGGCCAGCTCACGCTCAACCACGGCGTGGTGCAAACCCCCATCTTCATGCCGGTGGGCACCTACGGCACGGTCAAAGGGGTGATGCCCCGCAGCCTGCATGAGATGGATGCCCAGATCATCCTGGGCAACACCTTCCACCTGTGGATGCGCCCGGGGCTGGACGTGGTCAAGCAGTTCGGTGGCCTGCACGCGTTTGAAAACTGGGACAAACCCATCCTGACCGACTCGGGCGGATTCCAGGTGTGGAGCCTGGGCGAGATGCGCAAAATTTCGGAAGAGGGCGTGAAGTTCGCCAGCCCCGTCAACGGCGACAAGCTGTTTCTGACGCCCGAAATCAGCATGCAAATCCAGACGGTGCTGAACTCCGACATCGTCATGCAGTTCGACGAATGCACGCCCTATGTGTCGGTGGAGAGCAAAACCAAGGGCCAAATCACCACCGAGCGCGAAGCCCGCAGCTCCATGGAGCTGAGCCTGCGCTGGGCCCAGCGCTGCCAGGCAGAATTTGCCCGGCTGGAGAACCCCAACGCGCTGTTTGGCATTGTGCAGGGCGGCATGTTCGAGCACCTGCGCGACGAGTCCCTGGCCGGGCTGGAGGCGTTGGACTTCCCCGGCATTGCCGTGGGAGGCCTGAGCGTGGGCGAGCCCAAGGAAGACATGATGCGGGTGCTGCAGCACATTGGCCCCCAACTGCCCGCCCACAAACCGCACTACCTGATGGGCGTGGGCACACCGGAAGACCTGATCGCCGGGGTGCTGAATGGCATCGACATGTTCGACTGCGTCATGCCCACCCGCAACGCGCGCAACGGCCACACCTTCACCCGCTTTGGCGACCTGAAAATCCGCAACGCCCGGCACAAGACCGACGAAAAGCCGATTGACGACACCTGTACCTGCTACGCCTGTGCGGGCAGCTCGGGCGTGCCGTGGAGCCAGGGCGGGCGCGAGGGCTTCAGCCGCGCCTACCTGCACCACCTGGACCGCTGCGGCGAAATGCTGGGTCCCATGCTGGCCAGCATCCACAACCTGCACTACTACCTGAACCTGATGGCCGAGGTGCGTGCCGCCCTCGACGCGGGCAGCCTGGGCGCCATGGTGGCCCGCTTCCACACCGACCGGGCGCGCGGCGTTTAAATCAATAGCGAAGTATCCATATGAATAAAGCGCCAGAGGCGTTTTATTCATGCAATCGCACCGCCCATCAGAGGTGGCGTGCGGCGAAGGTGCCTTCCAGCTGGGCACCACCCGCCGTGGTCTGGCCGATCCAGGTGCCCTCCGAGGCGATGGGGCTGAGCATTTCACCCGTCATGCTCAGGTCGTTGGGGTTGGAGTCGGCCACGATGTTGATGGCATCAATCCAACGGGTCACCGCGGCAGCACCCGGGCTTTGCGTGGTGATGCTGCGCCGGTCAATGAAGCCACTGGCCGTGAACGCCGTGGTGGTGACCACCGGCACGGTGATGACGCCTGCGGGCGGGTTGTTCGGGTCGGGCCGGGTGACCAGGGTGGTGACCACCCGCACACAGTTGCCCGTCACGTTGCCGGTGAGGCTGACGGCCATGTTGGAGCAGGTGACCGTGCCGCCCGAACCCACCAGCTTGAAATCCCAGCGCCCGGCGTATTGCGCCACGGTGCTGGGGCCGTCGGTGACCAGCACCGGGCTGGGCGTGCGCACCTCGCGCACAAAGGCCAGGCGCTGCTCCTGCTCGTAGGTCTGTGTGGCCACGGTCTGGCCCGCGGGCACAAAGCTGGCCGTGGTGTCGCACTTGACCGTGCGGTCCTGCGCCAGGTCGTGCCAGCAGGTGTCGCTGTAGGTCCAGGTGCCCACGGTGCGCTCGGTTTCGGTGCGGGTGGCGGTGTACCGCGCGGTCTGGAAGTTGCGCTGGGTGGAGCCGCCCAGCGCCACCCCCACCTGGCCCAGCAGGCCCAGGGAAATGGTTTCCAGCGCCGCCACCCGGCCCGAAATGGTTTTGTCCACGGTGGTGGCCACTGTGCCGTTCAGGCAGGTTTCCGTCCACACATACGACCAGGTGGACCCCACCGCATAGGGTCTGCGGGGAAAGGGCGAGCGGTCCTGCGGGCTGAACTGGCAGCGGGTGTTGTCGAACGAAGTGGCGACCGACTGGTTGCGCGAGCCGAAGTTGCGCACCTCGTAGGGCCGACTGTCGGAAAAGGTGACGGTGTGGGTGTAGAGCTGCGAGGTCCTGTCCAGCGCAGACAGGTAGTGCGTGCTGTAGTAGCCCGTGCCAGCGGTCTTGTTGATCCACTGGTACATCCACGTGTCGCCATACTGGAGGCGGGCGCCGTTGAGCACGGTCTCGCCACGGCGCATCAGTGCGCCGCTTTCGGCGTTGGTGACGATGGGGAAATAGTCCACCACCGTGGTGACGGGTGCGGTGGGTTCGTAGGAATCCCCTCCACCACAGCCCACCAGGCTGGCACCCGCCAGAGCGGCCAAGGCCAGGCCCCAGGATCTGGCCGCATGGCCACGGACGACGAAAGACGGAACAGGCATGGTGAAACTCCTGGGAAGGGGAACCCGGCGCGAACAACCCGAAGGCCTATCACCGGCAAAGCCGCTGGGGCGGTGTGACAACTATCGCGATGTTAGCAACCCTGGTGGCGCCTGGGGGAGGGCACCACCCGGCGCTGAGCTGACGGCGTCATTCTGTCGCCGAATCTGGCGCATCTGTGGCGTCGGACACAAACACGGTGAGCACGCCACTGTAGCCATACAGCTGCTGATCGGCGATTTCGCCCCCGGCAAAAAACCCCACCAGCGGCACATCCCCCAGCGCTCGGCGCACACACTGCAACTCGGCATGCGGGGCCCCGAAATGGGCGCCCCCGCGGCCTGTGCAGCTGACGTAAATGGCGCCGCACACCCGACGTCGGGGCACAGACAGTGTGGCCACGGACGAGGTGTCGTCGGTTTCCAGGTCTTCCCGGATTTCGGCGCACATGCGCATCAGGTCGGCACGGGCGGCCTCGGCGTCTCGGGTGCAAAACACCAGCTGCTCTCCGGGCACCGGCACATCGGCCACGGCCACGGCCTGGCGGACCGGGTCCAGCCCGATGATGTGGCGCACCCGCACATCGGCCCCCAGCTGCCCGGCACGGCGGGCCAGATCCGCCACCCCACCCGGCGGCGGTGACCACACCGGCGACAAGGTGTGCGACACGGCCCTGCCCCGCCCTGCGACCTGGGGGTCGGGACTCAGGCCCACCAGGGTGCGGCGCAACCGGGCCATGGCGGTCTCGGGCTCGTCCAGGGAAATGTCCAGCTCGGCCAGCAGGGTGTCCAGCGCTGGCTCGCCATCCAGGCTGAGCAGCAGGTTGCGGTCGGCCGCTGTGACGGTGCGCACCGGCCCCACGGGCGTACAGCCCTGGGTCACCCGGGACACCATGCCCACACCCGGCGCGAAGGCCACGCCGCTGAGCCCCCCGGCAAACACGCCACTGGCCGCGCCCTGGCCCCGAATGGCGCCGCGGCCGCTGTGCGCAAACTGCACCGGGCGCGAGCGGCTGGAGGACAGCCCACCAAACACGTACCCCGTGGCCGTGCGCTGGGCCAGCTCGACGATGAGTTCGGCCACATCGGGGGTGGCCGCATCGGCATGCACCAGCGCGGTGGACGCGACGAAGCCCCCCTGGCCTGCCCCACCCGCACTGGCCACGGCGGCCGGCAAGGGTGCCACGCCACTGAACACCCGGTATTGGTTGGGCGGCACGTCCAGCAGCATGAGGGCCAGCGCCGGTTCGTCAAAGTACTCGACCCCGCTGGCCGCAATGCCCAGCCCCACCGTGCCCACCCAGTCCGTCACCTCGGGCAGGGCCGCCATCAGGTGGTCCAGCAGGTCCTGCGCGTGGTCCAGGTAATGGTCGGTGATGTAGAGCAGTGCCAGGCTGGGCAGCTCACTGCCACCGGCCTGGGGCGCATGGGCGTCGCCCGCCTGCTGTTGGCTGGCCTGCAGGGCGCGGATCTGCGTCAGCACCAGAGCAGCGGCCATGGACCACCTGGGGTGGGTGGCGTGGGCGCACAAAAAAGGCTTCATGGCGATGGGTCCAAGGGGCTCAAGGGGTGTTGTCACGCTCAGCCAACCCTGGCCTGGCGGTCAACGGGGACGCCGGGCAGTGGCCACTTTGGCCTTGGAGGCCACCGGCTTGGCGGATTTGGCGACCGCCTGGGGCAAGGGCTTGCTGCGCGCCTTGGCCTGCGCCGGTGCTTTGACAGCGCCCTTGGCGGGTGCCCTGGCGGTGGTGGCCGGCGGGGCTGCCGCCTTGGCCTTGCGCTGGGGTGTGGCCTTGGCCGTCACGGGGGCCGACTGTGGGGATGCGGCTCTGGCGGGTGTCTTTTTGGCCACCACCGGCGCTGCGGCTGGCCGGTTCTGCGCCTGGGCAGCCAGACCACGGGTCAGGCCCGCGGTCATTTCGGTGGCGGTTTTCACGGCCTCGCGGGTGAGTGAGCTGGCCATCTGCGTGCCCGCGTCCACGGCGGTTTTGGCGCTGGTGTCGCTCATGGCGTTGGCGGCGATGGTCTGAAACTGCTGGGTCAGTGCCCCCCACCACAACATGGGGTCGATGGCCCCGGCCACCACGGGGGCTGCTGCCGCCGCACCGCTGGCGTCGCTGACGGGCGGCGGTGCCGTGGGCGCAGGTGCCGGTGCGGCCACGGGTGCGGTGGGCTGAGGCGCCGCCGGGGTGGCGCTCCAGGGCGCGGGCACCTCCAGCCCTGCGAAGGGGCTGGCAGCCGACGTCGCCTGAGGTGCGGCCGGGGTGGCGGGTGCAGGCGCGGGCGTGGCCGCTGCCACGGGTTTGGGGGCCAACCCGGCAGCCATGGAGGCCATGGTGTCCGCGGCTTTGACCTTGAGCACATTGGCCACGTCACCCATGCTGACGTTCATGCCCTGCAAGGTGGCCAAGGTCATGCGCTGCACCTCCAGCGCCTGGATGGTGGCACTGAGCGCGCGGCTGTTTTGCTCCAGCCAAAAGTGCACGGCCTTCAGTTCCTGTATGCGTTTGTCCAGGTCCTCCACGTTGAAGGTGGGGGCCACCCAGTTCCCCAGCTGGGGCAGGCCGGACGTGGCCGCTGGTGCCCCCCCCGGCACCAGCCCACCCGTGGCCTGGCGGGCCAGGTTTTGCAGGAATTCGAAGCCGGGCACAAATTGCCCGAAACCGCTGGTGTTCGCGTCGCTCATGGGTGTCTCCTGGAAAAATGGGGCCGCCGGTGGGCAAGAATGCCACATCATGCTACTCGGCGACAGGCCCGTGCCCCACGCCATGGCACGGGCGAGGCCCGCTGGGCCTTGTTTGACCTGAGTCAACGCCCGCACTTGGGCCTGGGCCCATCATCAAAAGCAACCCACAGGAGACACACATGCCAGCCAACGCCATTGCCACCCCCGTCACCCCCGACCTGCTGCCGCAGTTCACCCAGTTGCTCAACGACCAGCGCGCTGCGCTGCTGGCGCAGATTCGCCAGCAACGCGGTGGCGACATCAGCCGGGCCGACGCCGCCGCCAACGCCCGCAGCGTGGCCCAGGGCGACTGGGCCCAGAACGACGCCGAGCGCGACCTGGCCGTGACGCTGGAAGAGCGCGAACTGGATGAACTCAACCAGATCAGCACGGCCCTCCAGGCCATTGCCGACGGCAGCTATGGCTCGTGTGTGACCTGTGGTGCCGATGTGGGCGTGGCCAGGCTGAAGGCCAACCCGGTGGCCCTGCGCTGCATGGCCTGCCAGACCCAGCTGGAACAGGCCCACGGCCAGGTGCACGCCCCCACCCTGTGACACAGGCCCATCCGGCGCCGGCCCTGCGCGGCTGCGCTATCCTGCGGCCATGAACAGCCTGTTTCACCTTGCCTTCCATGTGCGCGACCTGGACGTGGCGCGCCAGTTTTACGTCCAGGTGCTGGGCTGCACCGAAGGGCGCAGCACGGCCACCTGGGTGGACTTTGACCTGCACGGGCACCAGCTCTCGCTGCACCTGGGCGAACCCTTCGCCACCAGCCTCACAGGCCATGTGGGCGACCACCTGGTGCCCATGCCGCACTTTGGGCTCATCCTCCCCCTCCCGGCCTGGCAGGCCATGGCCGACCGCCTCACCGCCGCCGGGGTGGACTTTGTGCTGCCGCCTCAGCTGCGCTTTGCGGGCCAGCCCGGGGAGCAGTGGACCATGTTCTTTTGTGACCCGTTTGGCAACCCCATCGAGGTCAAAGGGTTTCAGTCGCTGGACACGGTGTTTCAGGCCTGAGCGGCCTCCACCACCTGCTGGACCAGCGCGCCCATCAGGCTGTGGCCATCGCGGCCCTTCATGTCCAGGCGCACCGTGTCGCCCCAGCGCAAGTACCCCGTGGCGGCTTGCCCCTGCAGCAACACCTCCATGGCCCGCTTTTCCACAATGCTGTGAAAGCCCTGTGGCCACTGACGGCTGCTCCCCTCGCCCACGCCTGGGCAGCTGAGCGGCCCGGTGGTCACCACCGTGCCGGCGAGCAACGCGCGGGTGGCCGCCGCCTGGGCCAGCAGCTGGCCCATGTGCAGCGTCATGTCGGCACCGGCGTCACACAGGCCCACGCGGCGGCCGTTCCATTGCGTTTGCAAGGTCAGGCTGACACGGCCCTGCACCCAGGCATCGCCCAATTCATCGGGCGTCACGGCCACCGGGCTGAAGGACTGGGCCGGCCGGCTGTGCACCGCCGACAGCCCTTGGGCGCGCTCGTGCGCCTGCCATTCGCGCAGGCACCAGGTGTTGGCCAGCATCAGCAGGCGCACCCCCTCCAGGGCGCGCGCCGGTGCACTGCCCGCGGGGATGTCGGCGGTGATGGCGGCCAGGCTGGCCTCGAAGTCCAGGCCCCAGGCCTCATCGGGCAGTGGCAGGGGGTCGGTGGCACCCTGCATGGCGTCACCGGCCAGGGTGCACAGGTCTGCCAGCACGCGCGGCCCAACCCCCTTGGCCGCCGGGGGGGCGTGCCGGACGCGCTCGGGCAACAGGCCCGCCTCAGCCAAGGTGTCCCGGTGGCTGGCGTAGGCCGCTGCCCGCACACACTGGTGGGCACGCGGCAACGGGGCCATGCACATGCTGGGGTCAAACGCAAACGCGTGGCGGGCGCGGCCACGGTTGAGTTCCAGCGACACGTCCTGCAACTGGGGGGCAATGAAGTTCCAGTCGTCCAGGGCCTGCTGCAAGCTGTGTGCAGCCCCCGTGGCATAGTGGGCGAGTGAGAGGTCGCGCGAGACCACCACCAGTTGTCCGTCGCGCGAGCCGTCTTTGTAGGTAGCAAGTTTCATGGGGCACGGAGAATACATGGCCAAGCAGACACCCGACCATTGGGCACCCGGGCGCAGCCTGCGCTGGCGGCTGGCGGGCCTGACGTTGGCGGTGCTCGCGCTGCACGCCCTGGCCCTGGTCTGGTGGCTGGGCGACGCCGAACGCCCACCCATCGTGGCCGAAGTGGCCGCCCCACAGCCATTGGCCACCCACACCGCCCCCGCCACCTTGGGCCGCGTGGCGGTGCCTGCACGGTTGACGGAACCAGCGCCAGCCAGTGATGACCCCGGCCCCACACCGGCCCAACGGCCTTCCGAATCCCGCACTGGTGCGGCAAAAATTGCGCCAAAATGGCCGCCATCGCCCATCAATCAAGACACCATTGCTCCTGTTTCAAATGGCTCAGACCCTGCCCCCCCCACCCCCGGGTGGAACACCCAGGCGGGCAAGGAAGCTGTGTCAACCACCGCCACCCCGGTGGTGACCCCCTTGACAGAGCCCATGGAGGAAGCGGCCGCATCCCACGCCCTGGCGCTGCTGGAGCCCCCGCCGAGCAGCAGCGACTGGGACGGTGCACCCACCCACCCCGCTGACGCCGACCCCCTGCTGGTGGCGACGAACACCGGCACCGTGGCCCGCCCCCGCCCCACCGGATCGGCCGGCGCGACCGAGCAGGCCACGGTGCCACGGCGCCTCGCGGTACCGGCCAGCCGAACATTGGAATTCCGGGTGCGGGCCTCGCGCAAAGGCCTGACCCTGCCCGCCGACAGCACACTGACCTGGGAAAACCGGGGCAACGGCTACAGCGCCAGCATGCTGTTCAAGGCCATGCTCGGGCGCAGCCGCAGCCAGACCAGTGTGGGGGTCATCGACCCTGTGCTGGGGTTGCAGCCCCGGCGCTTTGGCGACAAGAACCGGTCAGAGGTGGCCACCCATTTCGACCGCAGCCGCCAGCCACCGGCCATCCGCTTCAGCAACAATGCACCCGACCAACCGCTGTTGCCGCACACGCAAGACCGCCTGAGTGTGCTCATCCAGCTGGCCGCCATGGTGGCGGGCGAGCCGCAGCGCTACCCGCCAGGGCAAGTGGTGGTGCTGCACACCGTCAGCAGCCGCGACGCCGACCTGTGGCGCTTTGTCGTGAAAAAAAACGAGGTGCTGGACCTGCCGGTGGGTGCCATGGACACGGTGCACCTGGTCAGGGAAGCCCTGCACGCCTACGACAACCGGGTGGAGGTGTGGCTGGCCCCCCGGCTGGGCCATTTGCCGGTGCGCATCCTGTGGACACAGGCCAACGGCGACGTGGTGGACCAGCAACTCAGTGCCCACCGGCCTTGAAATGCGCGGAACCACCCCCAGCTGCGCAGCATCCAACCCACCGAAAAGACCGGTGTTTGCCCGGCTTTTCCGGATTGACCACCGTTTCAGACAAGGACCACCACTGCCGATAAGATGGCAAACGTGGCCAGTGTGCCCAGCCGGGCACCCCGGCGCACACCCCACCCAACGCAAGGACCATTGACCATGAACATGCTTTACGACTCAGACTCGTTCGCCGTGGTGCACATCCATGCCAACGCACCCATGGACGGCGACGACCACACCGGCGATGGCCCCCACATGCCCCGCCATGGGTTTGAAATTGTGGACAAACGCTCGGGCAAAGAGGTCTACCTGGACGGCTCGTGGGCCGAAATGTTCCAGCAGCAAATCAATGCCTGGCAAAAATCCACCCCTTCTCAGGAAGAAGTGGAAGACACGCTGGAAGGCTATGCCGGCCTGGCCCAGATGCCCGTGGTGGTGCACTGAACGCCCGGCACCGCCTGCGCAGGATGCAGGCGCCCAACAAAAAGCCGACGCATGCGTCGGCTTTTTTGCGTGTGTCGGCGGAGAGGGTCAGTCTTCGAGCATGGCCCGCAGCATCCAGGCGGCCTGCTCGTGCACCGTCAGGCGTTGCACCAGCAAGTCGGTGGTGGGTTCGTCGCTGGCCTTGTCCACCAGGGGCAGCAGGCTGCGCGCCGTGCGGGCCACCGCTTCGTGGCCCTGCGCCAGCACCCGCACCATCTCCATGGCCTTGGGGGGCACGGCGGGTGCATCGGGCAGCGAGCTGAGTTGCCCAAACTGGGCATAGGAGCCCGGCGCCACATGGCCCAGGGAACGGATGCGCTCGGCAATCGGGTCCACCGCGTTCCACAGCTCGGTGTACTGCACCATGAACATGGCGTGCAGGCTGTTGAACATGGGACCGGTCACGTTCCAGTGGAAGTTGTGGGTGGTCAGGTACAGCGTGTAGGTGTCGGCCAGCAAATGGCCCAGACCCTGGCTGATGGCGGCGCGGTCTTCGGCGCTGATGCCAATGTTCATGCCCGCCGTGGCGGCGGTTTTGTCCACCTTGCCGGTGGGCTTGTCGGTTTTCTTTTTGCTCATGGGCTTCTCCTTGGGGTGAATGGGGCTTTTTACCTCAATCCGCTGCCGCCTGCCGCCTTGCCCCTGTCACAAGGGGCACTTCGGTCACGGTGCACACTGTGGGCCATGCGCACGACTGAACCCACCCGCACCCCCCCCATCGGAGCATGTTTCACGCCACGGCCCACGGCACATCCCCAGCCACCTGGCATGGCACGGGCCATGTGGCGAGCGGCTGCGCTGCTGGTGGGCGCCGTGTTCGCGGGCGTTGGGCTGACGGGTTGTGCCGTGCCCGCCGCCGGATCGGGCGCTGGTGGCCAGGCCCACACCGAAGCACCGGCCCCAGCCCCGCGCGAGAGTGTGCCCGTGCTGCTGCACCGGCTGGGCCCCGCCGACCTGCTGCTGCTGGGCGAACAACACGACGCCCCCGAACACCAGCAACTGCAGCTGGCCGTGGTGAAAGAGCTCACCCACTGGAACGAACTGGCCGCGCTGGTGCTGGAAATGGCCGATGCCGGCCACCACACGCGCCAGCTGCCCCCCACCGCCTCAGAGGGCCAGGTGCGCCATGCCCTGGGCTGGCGGGACAGCGCCTGGCCCTGGGCCGCCTACGGCCCCGCCGTGATGGCCGCCGTGCGGGCGGGCGTGCCCGTGCTGGGGGGCAACCTGCCGCGCCAGGACAACGTGGCCACCATGCGCCAGCCCGCCTGGGACCTGCGCGTGCCGCCCGACGTGCTGGCACAGCAGCACCAAGCGGTGGACGAGGGCCACTGCCAACTGCTGCCGAAAGCGCAGATTGCGCCCATGGCCCGGGTGCAGATTGCGCGCGATGTGCAGCTGGCCAACACACTGGCCACCGCCGCCGTGCGGGGCCAAACCGTGCTGCTGCTCACGGGCAGCCAACACGCCCACCGGGGCATGGGTGTGCCCCTGCACCTGCCCAGCCAGCTGCGCACCAAGACCGTTCGGCTCGACGCCAGCGGCCCGCGTGCGGACGACGGCCAGGCCTTTGACGCCGTGTGGCCCACCAGCCCCGTGCCGCCCCGCGACTTTTGCCGCGAACTGGCCGGCCAGTGGCCCGCCAGGGACGGCGCCAACGGCACGGCGCCGCCCCCGCAGTCGCCCCCCTGAGATGCCACGGGTGCCACGGCCCTGCGACAATTCGGCCATGCCACAGAACACCGCCCCCACCTACGTATTGACCCTGTCCTGCCCCGACCGCCTGGGGCTGGTGCACGCCGTCTCCGGTTTTTTGCTGGAACGTGCGGGCAACATCGAAGAAGCCGCCCAGTTCAACGACCACGACACCGGCCTGTTCTTCATGCGCGTGCAGTTCGCCTGCAGCAGCCACAGCCACGAACAGCTGCAGGCCGACCTGGCCGTGCTGGCCGACACCCTGCAACTGCAGTGGAAGCTGCACGCCACCGCCCAGCCCATGCGCACGGTGCTGCTGGTCAGCCAGCAAGGCCATTGCCTGAACGACCTGCTGTTTCGCTGGAAAAGCGGTGTGCTGCCGCTGGACATCCGCGCCATCATCAGCAACCACCGGGACTTCTACCAACTGGCGGCCAGCTACAACATCCCGTTCCACCACATCCCGGTCACGGCGGCCACCAAGGCGCAGGTGGAAGCCCGGCAGCTGGACATCATCGAGGGCGAAGGCGCCGAGCTGGTGGTGCTGGCGCGCTACATGCAAATCCTCAGCAACGACCTGTGCCAGAAACTGGCGGGCCGCGCCATCAACATCCACCACAGCTTTTTGCCCAGCTTCAAGGGCGCCAAACCCTACTACCAGGCCCACGACCGGGGCGTGAAGCTGATTGGCGCCACCGCCCACTATGTGACCGCCGACCTGGACGAAGGCCCCATCATCGAGCAGGATGTGGCCCGCGTGGACCACAGCATGACCGTGGAAGACCTGACCGCCCTGGGCCGCGACACCGAAAGCCAGGTGCTGGCCCGCGCCGTGAAGTGGCACAGCGAACACCGCGTGCTGCTGAACGGCCACAAGACGGTCATTTTTAAGTAAAAAGTGACTCCAGCGCATGTGTTTGATCAATACTTTGCTATTGAATATTGAAAGAGTCAGGTCCCATGACCGTGCGCATACCCCCCATCCAGTGCCTGCTGACCTTTGAGGCACTGGCCCGCCTGCGCAGCGTGACGCAGGCCGCCGAGGAGTTGTGCGTGACGCCCAGCGCCGTCAGCCACCGGGTCAAGCAGCTGGAGCTCATCATTGGCACCAAGCTGTTCGGGCGGGCCGATTTTTCGCTGACCAGTGAGGGCAGCGAATACCTGGCCCATGTGCGCGAGGGCCTGAGCATCCTGGAGCGCTTCCCCAGCAAGGGCGCGGCACCGGGGCGGCGCAAGCTGAAGGTGGCGGTCACGCCCACGTTCTCGCGCTCCATCCTCATGCCCCGGCTGCGCCAGTTCACCGAGGCCTACCCAGAGATTGACCTGACGCTGCAGGTCAGCATTCCGCTGCTGGACGTGGTGGCCGAAGACGCCGACCTGACCATCCGCTTTGGCACGGGGCGCTACGCCGACGTGGAACACGTCTGCCTGATGAAGGACGAGGTGACCCCCCTGGCCTCGCCCACCTTTGTGCTGGAAAACGGCCCGTTTGACACCGCCGCCGACCTGGAAGGCATGCCCCTGCTGCGCAGCCCGCTGGAGCCCTGGCGCACCTGGTTTGCCGCGCACGAGCTGGACTGGCCAGAGCCCACCGAGGGCTCCACCTTCAACGACATTGGGCTGATGTGCGACGGCGCAGCCGCCGGCATGGGCGTGGCCCTGGTGCGCCTGAAGCTGGGCGCCCCCTGGCTGGAGCACGGCACGCTGGTGCGCCTGTATGAACGCGCCGTGCCCAGCCCCCACGCCCACTACCTGTGCTGGCGCACGGGCACCATGGACCGGTGGGAATGCGCCGCCTTTGCCGACTGGCTGCGGCAAACCACGGGCTGAGGCCGCTACATCACCGCTTCACATCGAACCGGTCCAGGTTCATCACCCGGGTCCAGGCGGCCACAAAGTCCCTCACGAATTTGCCACCGTTGTCGGCCTGGGCGTACACCTCGGCAATGGCCCGCAGCTGCGAGTTGGAGCCAAAAACCAGGTCCACCCGCGTGGCCGTCCACTTCACCTCGCCGGTCTGGCGGTCGCGGCCTTCGTAGGCGTTGTCGCCCGTGGGCCGCCAGGCGGTGGACATGTCCACCAGGTTGACGAAAAAGTCGTTCGTCAGCTGGCCTGGGCGCTTCGTGAACACGCCGTGGGCCGAGCCGCCGTGGTTGGCCCCCAGCACGCGCAGGCCCGCCACCAGCACCGCCATGTCGGGCGCGCTGAGGCCCAGCAACTGCGCCTTGTCGAGCAGCATGTGCTCAGGGGCCACGCTGAACGCCTTTTGGCGGTAGTTGCGAAAACCGTCGGCCAGGGGTTCGAGCACGCCGAACGATTCGGCATCGGTCTGCTCGGGGCTGGCATCGGTGCGGCCGGGGGTGAACGGCACCACCGCGCGCTGGCCTGCGGCTTGGGCGGCCTGCGCCACACCCACACCACCGGCCAGCACGATCAGGTCGGCCAATGACACCCGTTTGCCGTCGGTTTGTGCGGCATTGAAGGTGGCCTGTATGGCCTCCAGCGCCGCCAGCACCTTGGCCACCTGAGCGGGCTGATTCACCTCCCAGTCCTTCTGGGGTGCCAGGCGGATGCGGGCGCCGTTGGCACCGCCGCGTTTGTCCGAGCCGCGGAAGGTGGACGCCGAAGCCCACGCCGTGGACACCAGCTCGGCCACGCTCAGGCCGCTGGCGGCAATGCGGGCTTGCAGGAGGGCCACGTCGTCGGCATTGACCAGCGGGTGATCCACGCGGGGCACCGGGTCCTGCCAGATCAGGTCTTCGGCGGGCACTTCTGGGCCGAGGTAACAGGCCTTGGGGCCCATGTCGCGGTGGGTCAGCTTGAACCAGGCGCGGGCGTAGGCATCGGCAAACTCGTCGGGGTGGGCCAGGAAATGGCGGGAGATTTTTTCGTAGGCGGGGTCAAACCGCAGCGACAGGTCGGCCGTGGTCATCATGGGTGCGTGCCGCTTGGATGGGTCGTGCGCGTCCACCACCATGTCTTCATCGGCCACGTCCTTGGCGCGCCATTGGTGGGCACCGGCCGGGCTTTTCACCAGTTCCCACTCGTACTTGAACAACACCTTGAAGTAGCCCATGTCCCAGGTGGTGGGGTTGGGCTTCCAGGCGCCCTCGATGCCGCTGGTGGTGGTGTCGCCGCCCTTGCCGCTGCCGTGCTGGTTGATCCAGCCCAAGCCCATGGCCTCCATGGGCGCGGCCTCGGGCTCGGGGCCGACCAGTTTGGGGTCGCCCGCGCCGTGGGCCTTGCCAAAGGTGTGGCCGCCGGCCACCAGGGCCACGGTTTCGTGGTCGTTCATGGCCATGCGGGCAAAGGTCTCGCGCACGTCGCGGCCGCTGG
>PNML01000009.1 GCA_013823635.1 Polaromonas sp.
CCGTCAAGCAATGGCCTTCTTGATCTGCTCCAGCACATCCTTGGCACTGGCCGGGATGGGGGTGCCGGGGCCGTACACGCCCTTCACACCGGCTTCGTACAGCATGTCGTAGTCCTGGCGGGGGATGACGCCGCCCACGAACACGATGATGTCGTCGGCGCCCTGCTCTTTCAGCGCGTTGATGATGGCGGGCACCAGGGTCTTGTGGCCTGCGGCCAGCGTGCTCACGCCCACGGCGTGCACGTCGTTTTCAATGGCCTGGCGGGCGCATTCTTCGGGTGTCTGGAACAACGGACCCATGTCCACGTCAAAGCCCAAATCGGCAAACGCGGTGGCCACCACCTTGGCGCCGCGGTCGTGGCCGTCCTGGCCCAGCTTGGCGATCATCACG
This sequence comes from Polaromonas sp., assembly GCA_013823635.1. Lineage (GTDB taxonomy): Bacteria > Pseudomonadota > Gammaproteobacteria > Burkholderiales > Burkholderiaceae_C > UBA2334. The sequence goes on from PNML01000009.1 coordinate 392, forward strand.
CGGGGACGGCGCCCCTGCTCTTCGCCGAACGCGGCAATCTCTTCCTTCAGCTTGTCCCAACCTTCAGCAGAGTCGTAGGCAGCAGCGTACACACCGGTCACCTTCTGGGTATCCGCACGGTGGCGGCCAAACACTTTTTCGAGCGCATCGCTCACCTCGCCCACGGTGGCACGCAGGCGGATGGCCTTGATGGCCAGGTCCAACAGGTTGCCGTTGTTCTGTTCAGCGGCGGTGGTCAGCGCGTCCAGGGCGGCATTGACCGCCGCACTGTCGCGGCTGGCGCGGATGGCCTTCAGGCGCTCAATCTGGCCTTCGCGCACCTTGACGTTGTCCACGTCCAGGATGTCGATGGGGTCTTCCTTGGCCAGCTTGTATTTGTTGACGCCCACGATCACGTCTTTGCCGCTGTCAATGCGGGCTTGCTTTTCAGCGGCGGCGGCTTCGATCTTCAGCTTGGCCCAGCCGCTGTCCACGGCCTTGGTCATGCCGCCCATGGCGTCCACTTCCTGGATAATTTTCCAGGCTTCATCGGCCATTTGCTGGGTCAGCGTTTCCATCATGTAGCTGCCAGCCCAGGGGTCCACCACGCTGGTGATGTGCGTTTCTTCCTGGATGATGAGCTGGGTGTTGCGCGCAATGCGGCTGCTGAATTCGGTGGGCAGCGCAATGGCTTCGTCCAGCGAATTGGTGTGCAGGCTCTGCGTGCCACCGAACACGGCGGCCATGGCCTCGATGGTGGTGCGCACCACGTTGTTGTAGGGATCCTGCTCGGTCAGGCTCCAGCCGCTGGTCTGGCTGTGCGTGCGCAGCATCAGGCTCTTGGGGTTTTTGGCGTCAAAGCCTTTCATGATGCGCGTCCACAGCAGGCGGGCGGCGCGCATCTTGGCAATTTCCAGGTAGAAGTTCATGCCCACCGCCCAGAAAAAGCTGAGCCGCCCGGCAAAGTCGTCCACGTCCATGCCTTTGGCGATGGCGGTTTTCACATACTCCTTGCCGTCGGCCAGGGTGAAGGCCATTTCCAGCGCCTGGTTGGCACCGGCCTCCTGCATGTGGTAGCCCGAAATGGAGATCGAGTTGAACTTGGGCATGTGCGCCGCCGTGTACTCGATGATGTCGCCAATGATGCGCATGCTGGGCTCTGGCGGATAGATGTAGGTGTTGCGCACCATGAACTCTTTCAGGATGTCGTTCTGAATGGTCCCGCTGAGTTTGTCCTGGCTCACACCCTGCTCTTCGGCGGCCACCACATAGCCCGCCAGCACGGGCAGCACCGCACCGTTCATGGTCATGGAGACGCTGACCTTGTCCAACGGAATCTCGTTGAACAAAATCTTCATGTCCTCCACGCTGTCAATGGCCACACCGGCTTTGCCCACGTCGCCGGTCACACGGGGGTGGTCGGAGTCGTAACCCCGGTGCGTGGCCAGGTCAAACGCCACCGACACGCCCTGCCCACCTGCCGCCAGGGCCTTGCGGTAGAAGGCATTGGACTCTTCCGCCGTGGAAAAGCCCGCGTACTGGCGGATGGTCCAGGGGCGCACCGCGTACATGGTGGCTTGGGGGCCGCGCAAAAACGGCTCAAACCCCGGCAAGGTGTCGGCATACGGCAGGTTGGCCGTGTCGGCTGCCGTGTACAGCGGCTTGACGGTGATGCCATCGGGCGTGACCCAGTTCAGGCTGTCCAGCGGTTTGTCTTTCAGGGATTTGGCCGCGGCCTTCTCCCAGTCGGACAGGGTGGCGGGTTTGAATTCGGAGTCAGACATGGCGGTGCTTCCGGCGTGAGGGTCAAACGGTGTGAGGATGATGTGCGAGCGCCCTGCACCTGCGTGCGCCTGGCTGGCCGCTGCGCGGTGAGTGCTGTGTTCTGGGTGGGCATTTTACATCATTCATAATTATTGATTCAAAATTTCTGATCGCGTAGAATGGGTGTCCCGTTACCGCACCCCACATGGCCGCACTGTCCCTCACCCCCCGAGCCCTTTATCAGGAAGTTGCTGAACTGCTGCGGCAACGCATCTTCAGCCGCGAGCTGCAGCCGGGCAGCTGGATTGACGAGCTGAAAATTGCCGAGGAATTTGGCATCAGCCGCACACCGTTGCGCGAAGCGCTGAAGGTGCTGGCCGCCGAGGGTCTGGTGACCATGAAAGTGCGCCGGGGCGCTTACGTGACCGAGGTGTCCGACAAGGACTTGCGCGATGTGTACCACCTGCTGAGCCTGCTCGAAAGCGATGCCGCGGGTGTGGTGGCGGCCACGGCCACACCAGAACAACTCAACGACTTGCAGGCCCTGCACGAGGAGCTGGAAGCGGCGGTGTCAGACCGAGACCGCTTTTTTGCCATCAACGAACAGTTTCACCTGCGCCTGCTGGCGCTGGCGGACAACCGCTGGCGCGACCAGATGGTGGCGGACCTGCGCAAGGTCATGAAGCTCAACCGCCACAACTCACTGTTGAAGGGAGGCCGGTTGGCGGAATCTCTGGTCGAGCACCGCGCCATCATGGAAGCCCTCAGGGCGCGTGACGCCCAAGCCACCACGCAACGCATGCGCCAGCACTTTGCCAACGGGTTGAAAGCCGCAGTCTGACCACCGGCAGGGCGCTGCCGGTTTCACAGCCACTGGCCGCCCCACTGCCAGGTCCACGCCAACAGGGCACCCGTGCCGAACAACGCCAGCGACGCCGTGCCCAGCGCCAGTGACACCGCCACACCGTCACGAAACATCAGCCCCACGCCCAGCAGCACCAACGCCGCAGCGGGCAACAGGTTCCCAAAGGGAATGGGCAAAAAAATGAGCCCGGCCATGCACGCCACCACCACGGCCATCCAGCGCTGGTGCCTGGGCGCTGTCAGGGCAACCCATCGCTCACCGGCCAGGCGCTCGGCCCAGCGGTAGCACCAGGTCAGCACGCCCACCAGGCGCTGGGCCGCTGGGGCCGACAGCCGCAAGCGGGCCACTGGGTCGGGCAAGCAGGGTGTGGTGTGGCGTTGCCACATCAGCAAGGCCAGGGTGATCAGCCCCAGCGACAGCACGGTGCCGGCACCGGGCAGTGGCAACACACAAGGCACAGCCAACATCACCAGCATGGCACCGTGGGCCGCGTCCTCGTGGGCGTCGGCCACGTCGCCCAGGGTCAGGGTGTCACGCTGCCGCGCCCGGTCGGCCAACTCCGCCAGGCGGTGAAGCAGATCGGCGCTCACGTGCCGACCCCGGCACGGGGCTCAACCCGCACCACCCTGACCCAACATGCCATCCGCTTCATCACCCGATGCGGTCAGCACGGCATCAGGCGGCCCACACCCACCGCTGGCGCGGGGGGCGCTGGGCTTTGAGTTTGTCGGCCAGGGTGTGGCTGGCACGGGACAACGCCAGCTCCAGGGTGGCGCGCCAGTTTCCACCTCGGGACGACACCAGCACCATGCCCCCGTTGGTGGTGTGCAGTTGAATCTGGCACTGCTTGTCAATGCCGCCTCGCGGACCGTTCAAGTCCTTGAAACGCACAACCACACGCTGCACGACACTGGACAGGCGCTGGGTGGCCGCACGCACCCGACGGTTGACCACCGACTGCAGTGCCGCCGCTTCAGGGTGCTGACTTTGAACAACAATTTCCATTCCAATGCTCCTCAGGTTGATGAGAATGGACATGGTGCCCCGAAGTAAATTCCCCAAAAAGCAGCTTTTTCATCGCTGACGTTCAGTTTTTCATGTGGCAATTGGCGGAACTGAACGGGTTTCACGGAGTCGCTGAAGGCGCACGCCAGCTGGCGGTTGGTCACGCGTGGGGGGCGTCAGTCCCCTGCGTCGCCGTCGCCAAACAGGCCGCCCATCAGCCCTCCGGCCACACCGCCTGCGGCCAGCCCACCCAACACCGAGCCCTCTTCGCGCGACCCGCCACGCTGTGGAGCGGCCGCAAAGATGCGGGAGGCCAGGCGTGAGAACGGCAGGCTCTGCAGCCACACCGTGCCCGGACCGGTCATGCGCGCCAGGAACAAGCCTTCGCCACCAAACATGGCCGTTTTGATCTTGCCCACGTACTGCACCTCAAAATTCACATCGGGCGTGTAGGCCACCACGCAGCCCGTGTCCACGCGCAACACCTGCCCGGGCGACAGTTCGCGCTTGACCACCGTACCGCCCGCGTGCACAAAGGCCAGGCCATTGCCATCGAGCTTTTGCATGATGAAGCCTTCACCACCAAAAAACCCGACGGAGAGCTTTCGCTGAAACGCAATGCCCAGGCTCACGCCGCGCGCCGCACACAAAAAGGCGTCTTTCTGGCAAATGAGCGTGCCGCCCAGCTGGGCCAGGTTCATGGGCAGAATCTTGCCGGGGTACGGTGCGGCAAAGGCCACGCGCTGCTTGCCCGAGCCGGTGTGTGTGTACACCGTGGTGAACAGGGACTCGCCCGTCACCAGCCGCTTGCCCGCGCTCATCAACTTGCCGAAAAAGCCCCCTGTCTGCGGCGAGCCATCACCAAAGACGGTGTCCATCTGGATGTCGGCGTCCATGAACATCATGCTGCCCGCCTCCCCCACCACCGCCTCGCCGGGGTCCAGTTCCAGCTCGACGAACTGCATTTCGGCACCGCGAATCTCGTGGTCAATCACGTCCATGCTCATGGCTCACTCCTGTGGTTTCAAGTGGTTTCGGTGGGGCTGGGCATTGACCCAGGGCTGGGAATGCGCAGTATTTTCTTGCGCACCATGTGGATGTGGGCGCGCAGCGCGTACAACTCGTCGGCATAGGCCAGCGGCACGGCCATGTGGCCGGCCTTGACCTCCAGCTCGTCCAACTCGCGCAGCAAAGGGGCGGTGTCGCTGCAGCACGGCACGTTGGGTGCGTCCTCAGCAGTGGGCTCCCCTGCCTCGGGGCGAAGCGTGCCCGCGCGCTCTTCGATGTCGCGCAGCTGCGCGTACCAGCGAAACACCCGCGAGCGGATGCGCAGCGTGTACAGCGGCGGCACCACCCGCGACAGGGGCAGGGCCAGCGCCAGGATCAAACCCATGGCCAACCACATGCGCTCCACCAGGTTGGCCAGCCAGAAGGGCAAATACCGCTGCAAATACGGTACCCCGCCACCGGAGACGGCTCGCACCGCCTCGGGCGACAGGGGCAACTCGGCGTGCGCCAGGCTGGGGTATTCCCGCGCGCGGCTGAACCAACTGGCCGGACTGTGAATGGCCAGTGCCGCCTGGGTCATGAGCTGCACCACGGCCGGGTGGGTGTCGGCCCTGGCCACCAGGCTGGTGGTGGGTGCAATCAGGCGCACGTCATGGGTGGGCACATTGCGGGCCAGGTCCACCACCCCCTGGGGCAACACCACAGGCTGCAAATACCCCAGGCGGCGGGCGTAGGCCTCGCTCTGCGGAAAGCCCAACAGCCGCACGCCGGGCGTTTGCAGCAGCATCTGCACCATGGGCGACTCGGGCGCGGAGGCAAACACCAGTGCATCCAACTCCCCGTTCAGGAACGCCACCGTGGCAGGCGTTTGTTTCATTTCAGATAGCTTGAAATCCTTATTTGACAGGCGGTTGACGGCCAAAACATTTGAAAAAAGTTGGGGCACACCACTGCCATCGCTGCCCACGTTGACACGCCAGCCCTTCATTTGCCGCAGGTGGTTCAGTGGCGCCTGCTCGGGCGCGCGCTGAGCCGCCTGCTCGCGGTAAAACAACCACAACGGTTCCACAAACAGGCTGCCCAGGGACAGCAGGCTGGCCTGGTCGCCCTCGCCCAGCACCGCCGTGCCACCTTGCACAAAGGCGACGTCGGCCTGCCCGGTGCGCAGCATCTGCAGGTTGTCGGAAGAGCCCTGCGTGCGCAGCAGCACCAACTCTATGCCCTCCCGCGCCAGCGCCTGGGCGTAGCGCTGGCCAAACGCGTCGTAGGCGCTTTGTTCTGGCCCTGTGGCCAACACCACCCGCTTGGGCGGGTTGGGGTTGAGCCACCAGTAGGCCAGCCACACCAGACCCAGCACCAGCAGCACCGACGGCCCGGCCGACAGCAGCAGGTCGCGCAGCGTCAGCAGGGTGTAGCGCAGCCGGTTCATGCGGCGCTGGCCGCCAGTGCCCCCTCGGTCAACGCCTGAGCGGGTTGGCACGCGGCCCGCGCCAGGGCCATGACCTCGTGTGCGGGCAACGCTTTCAGGCGGTGGTCACTCCAGACCTGGCGCCAGCGCCGTGCCCCGGGCGTGCCGTTGCGCAGGCCCAGCATGTGGCGGGCAATGTGGGACCACGGCGTGCCATGCGCCGCCGCTTCCCGCGCCATGTAATCCACCATGGCGGCCTCCACATCCTCACGGGTCAGGCTGGCAGGGGTGCTGGCGGCGTCGGCCCAAAACTGCGCGTCCCATCCGGCCATGATCCAGGGGTTGTGGTAGGCCTCGCGCCCCACCATGACCCCGTCCACCTGCGCGAGTTGTTCGGCCAGCGCCGCCGAGTGGGTGAGCCCGCCGTTGACCACCACCGTCAGCTGGGGAAAGTCGGCTTTCAGGCGGTGGGCCAGTTCGTAACGCAACGGGGGCACCTCGCGGTTTTCCTTGGGGGAGAGCCCCTTGAGCCAGGCATTGCGGGCATGAACGATGAACACGCGGCAGCCCGCATCGGCCACCGTGCCCACAAAGTCGCGCATGAAACCGTAGCTTTCCTGCTTGTCGATGCCGATGCGGTGCTTGACCGTCACGGGCACGTTCACCGTGTCCAGCATGGCCTTGACGCCGTCGGCCACCAGCTGGGGTTCGGCCATCAGGCAGGCACCAAACGCACCGCGCTGCACCCGCTCGCTGGGGCAGCCGCAGTTGAGGTTGATTTCGTCGTACCCCCATTGCTCGCCCAGGCGGGCAGCCTGGGCCAGGTCGGCGGGTTCACTGCCCCCCAGTTGCAGGGCCACGGGGTGTTCCGACTCGTGAAAACGCAGGTGCCGCGCCACGTCGCCGTGCAGCAGGGCACCGGTGGTCACCATCTCGGTGTAGAGGCGGGTGTGGCGGGAAAGCAGGCGGTGAAAAAAGCGACAATGCCTGTCGGTCCAATCGAGCATGGGGGCCACGCTGACGCGCCAGGGGGACAGCGTGCCGACAGCGGCGATCGGCTCAGACGGACAACAAGCAACAGGGGAGCTGACGGCGGCGGTGAACATGCCCAAATTATCCAACCTGAGCGCCTGGACGGCCCACCATCGGAAATGGCGACAATGCTCGAACTCCCCTCACCTCCCACACGTCCCGCTGATGGGGCTCCCCCGTTAGCCGATACCCCTGCCCTTCACGTGCACACGCCCATCGCCCATGACCCCACGCTGTCGCGACGAGCCCTGTGCACGCTGGCGCTGACCCTGCCCTGGTCGGTGCGCGCGACGCCTCAGCCCACCCCCGCATTGGTGCTGGGCGTTGTCCCTTACCTGTCGGCGCGCAGACTGGTGGACCTGTACGAACCGTTGCGCTGGTGGCTGTCGACCGAACTGGGGGCGCCTGTCCTCATCGAGTCCGCTCCCGACTACACCGTGTACCTGGAGCGCACGGCCCTGGGCCAGTACGACATCATCGCCACCTCGCCCTACTTTGGCCGACTGGCGCAGCGTGAACAAGGCTACCTGCCGCTGGCCCGTCCAACGAACGACATGGAGCCAATGCTGGTGACCCACAAAAGCAGCAGCCTGCTGAACGTGGAGGGTCTGCGTGGCCAGGTCGTCACCACCAGTGACCGTCTGGCCAACCTGACACTGGCCGCACACCGCTACCTGGTGGCGAACCGACTGCGGCCTGGCACCGACATCACCCTGCGCCCCATGGGCAGCCACGCCAACTCGCTGGCCGCGCTGGAAGCGGGCGAATCGGCGGCAGCGGTCATCACGGCCACCGCACTCAAGCAAGTGGGTGGCCAATGGGAAGACCGCCTCCGTGTACTGGTCAGGCTGGACCGTCTGCCACCGCTGCTGTACCTCGCCCACCGCCGACTGGGGGAGCCCACCATTGCCCGCCTGCAACGCCGCCTGATCACCTTTGCCAACGAGCAAGCCGCAGGCCGCCGGTTCACAGAAGCGTTGGGGCATGGCGGGCTGCAGGCCATTGCAGAATCCGACATGAAAGCGCTCGACCCGTTTGTGAGCGAATTGAAGAAGATGAACATTCCCCTCCCCTGATGAACCACCACTCCCTCAAATGGCGGCTGCTGCCCATACTGGCCCTGTTGCACCTGGTGCTGTTCGGTCTGCTGGCCTGGAGCGCCACCCGCGACATGGCCAACATGGCCACCGACCAGGCCAGACTGCGCACCAGCAGCCTGGGGGTTGAGTTGTCTGCCGCGCTGACGGCACCCATGCTGGAACGCGATTACGCCACCTTGAACGACATTGCCAGCGCACTGGTGGCCAGCAGCGACATCGACTACTTGGTGATTTTCAACGCCGCCAGCACCGAAATGGCCCGCGCCGGCCTGCCCAAAGGCACGCCACCGCCCGACGAAGACCAGGGGGCCGAGTCGGTCGGCAATGTGCTGGATGTGCGCATTGCGCTGCCTCAGGGGCACGCAAGGGTGGGCGTGCGCATGACTCAGACCACCGAGTTGCTGCAGCGCTATGCGCTGAAATCGGCCCTCACCACGCTGAGCGCAGCGACCCTCATGGGTCTGGTGGTGGTGCTGGCCACGCTGTGGCTGACCCGCCGCCTGGCCGCCCTGGAGGCGGCGGCGCTGGCGTTGGGCCAGGGTGCCCTGGGCACGCGGGTACCGCCTGACGGACGCGATGACGAAATCTCGCACCTGGGCCTCGCCTTCAACCACATGGCCGACCAGATTCACGCCTCCGTCAACGAGCTGGCCGAGAGCCAGAGCCGGGTGTCGGCCATACTACAGTCCATCGGCGACGGGCTGATTGCCACCGACACGGCCATGCGCGTGACCTACATCAACCCCATCGCCGAGGCGCTCACGGGCTGGTCAGGGGCAGAGGCCCTGGGTCGCTCCATTGTGGAGATCATGGTCATCCGCAACGCGGTCACCGGTGAACCCGCAGAAATTCCGGTCACCCGGGTGCTGCAGTGCGGCCACATCGTGGGCCTGGCCAACCACACGGTGCTCGTGGCTCGCGATGGCAGCCGCCGCCACATTGCCGACAGCGCAGCCCCCATCCGCAATGGTGCGGGTGAGTTGGTGGGGGTGGTCATGGTCTTCCACGATGTGACCGAGTCCTACGGACTGCGTGCCTCCCTGGAGGACAGCCGCTCGCGCCTGGCCCTGGCATTGAAAGGGGCCGACCTGGGCCTGTGGGACCGCAACATCACCACCGGAGAGATGGTGTTCGATGAGCGCTGGGCGGCCATGCTGGGCTACCGCCTGGACGAAATCGAACCCAACGTGGCCACCTGGCGCAACGCGGTCCACCCCGACGACCTGCCCGCGGTCATGCAGGCCATGCACCAACACATGCAGGGGCTGATCCCCCAATACGAGGCCGAGCACCGCCTGCGCACCAAAACCGGGGAATGGCGCTGGGTGCTCACCCGGGGCCGCGTGACCGCCAGGGATGCCGCCGGCCAGCCGCTGCGCATCACCGGCACCCACCTGGACATCACCGAGCGCAAACGCTCCGAATCTGAAATCGAACGCCTCGCCTATTCCGACGTGCTCACGGGGCTGCCCAACCGCCGGCTGTTGCTGGACCGGTTGCAACAGGCCGTGGTGTCCGCGCAGCGCAGTGGGGAATTCGGCGCCATGCTTTTCATCAACGTTGACCGGTTCAAGCAGGTCAACGAAGCCCATGGCCATGCCGTGGGCGACCAACTGTTGCGCCACGTGGCCAGCCGCCTCAAGGCGCACGTGCGCGCCGTGGACACCGTGGCACGCATTGGCGGAGACGAATTCATCGTGCTGCTGCTGGGATTGGCTGAGCAGGTCGAACCCGCTGCCAACAAGGCCCGTGGGCTGACAGAAAAACTGCTGCAAGCCCTGTCCAAGGATTTTTTCATCGGCCAAGCCGAGCACCCGGTGACCGCCAGCATTGGCATCGCGATGTTCCCCGAGGGAGACGAGTCCGGCGACGAACTGCTCCGCCGCGCCGACACCGCCATGCACAGCGCCAAAGCCAGCGACCGCGGCAACCTGCGCTTTTTTGAGCCCACCATGCAAGCCACCGTCACGGAACGGGTGGCGCTGGAGCGCGACCTGCGGCTGGCTCTGGAGCGTAAGGAGTTGCGCCTGTTCCTGCAGCCGCAGTTTGACGCGCAAGGCCAGGTGGTGAGCGCCGAAGCCCTGGTTCGCTGGCAGCACCCCGAGCGCGGACTGATGTCGCCCGCCAGCTTCATTGCGCTGGCCGAAGAGACGGGGCTGATCGTGCCAGTGGGCGATTGGGTGCTGCAACAGTCCATGCAGGTGCTCAAGCAGCTGGAAGACGCGGGTCGGCCCATGCACATTTCCGTCAATGTCAGCCCCCTGCAATTCCACGAAGCCGATTTTGTCGGCCGTATCCGAACGCTGCTGCAACAGACGGGTGCCTACGCCCCCAGGCTGCGGCTGGAAATCACCGAGGGCCTGTTGATGAACGACATCAACGAAGGTGTCACCCGCATGAACGAGCTGGAGAACCTGGGGGTGAGCTTCAGCATCGACGACTTCGGTACGGGCTACTCCTCACTGTCCTACCTCAAGCGCATGCCGCTGCGGGAGCTGAAAATCGACCGAGCCTTTGTCAATGGCCTGCCGCGGGATCCCGACGATGCGGCGTTGGTGGACACCATCCTGGGCATCGCCAAGCGCCTGCACCTCACCACCGTGGCCGAGGGCGTGGAAACCCAGGCCCAGTGGGACGCCCTGAAAACCAGCGGCTGCGAGGTGTTCCAGGGCTACCTGATGGGTCGCCCGATGCCGGTGGCCAGCTTCCTAGCGCAGCTCGGTCTCTGAGCCCAGCGCCAAGCGGGTGGGCAAGCCGCTGGCCCTGGCCAGGCGCTGGCGGATGGCCGCCGCCAACACACCAGGCTCGGCCTCGACCAGCGAAAAATGGGTTCTGGCGCGGGTGATGCCGGTGTAGACCAACTCGCGCGAAACCGCCTCCCGCGCACCCGGCGGCAACACCAGCACGGTGTGCTGGAACTCGGAGCCCTGACTCTTGTGCACCGTCATGGCAAAGGCCGTCTCCACATGGGCCAAGCGGCTGACCGCCACCGAGCGCAGCTGGTCGCCATCCAGAAAATACGCCCGCAAGGCCTGCCCTTCGTGGGCCGTGGGCAACACCACACCCACGTCACCGTTGAACACGCCCAGCGCGGCGTCGTTGCGCGTGACCATGATGGGACGCCCCACATACCAGTCGCCACTGGGCTGCAACCACCCTGCCTTGGCCAGCGCACGCTGAATGCCCAGGTTGAGTTCCCGGTCACCCCAAGGCCCGGCATGCACGGCACACAACACCCGGCAGTGGTCCCACGCGCGCAGCACGGCCTTGACCCAGGCGGTGTGGGCCACTGGGTCTGCCTGCGCCGCCACCGACGGCGGGCGTTGCGCGAGCAACCGGACGTAGTCGGCATAACTGGCGGGAGCGCCGGGGCGACCCTGCACCGCCAGGGCCAGCACGGTGTCGGGCGCAAGGGGCTGGGCCAACTGAGCGCTGGCCTGCCAGATGGCCCCGCTGGCGTCGTCACGCAGCAGTGCCTGGGCCGTGGCAGCGCGCCCCGCATTCACCGCCAGGGCCAGTTGCCCGATGGCCCCTCCGAACCGACGGCTGTGGCGAAGCATGACGGTGCGCTGCGCCAGTGGTGGCTCGGGATGCGGGTCGTGTGCCACGGCCTGTGGCAGCCGCTCGCCGCACGCCGCCTGCACCCAGGCCACGGTATCGGGGCTGTAACGGGGCTGCTCGGCATGCGCACACAGGTCACCCAGGACGGCGCCCGCCTCCACCGAGGCCAACTGGTCTTTGTCGCCCAGCAACACCACGCGCGCGGTGGCCGGCAGGGCCTGCAACAGGGCGGCCATCATTTCGAGGTGGACCATGGAGGTTTCGTCCACGATGAGCACATCCACATCCAGTGGGTGGTTGGCGTTGTGCTGGAACTGGCGGGTGTCGGGCCGCGCGCCCAGCAAGGCGTGCAGGGTTTTGGCCGGACCCATGCGCTGGACCAGGCCCGCCAGGTCCAGCCCATCGCCCAGACGGGGGGACAGCTCCACCAGCGACTGCTCGATGGACTGGCGCAGCCGTGCCGCCGCCTTGCCCGTGGGCGCGGCCAACGACACCTTCAACTCGGACGGCTGGGGGTGCGTGGCCAGCAGCAGCGCCAGCAAGCGCGCCGCCGTGTAGGTTTTCCCCGTGCCCGGCCCGCCGGTGATGACCGTCAGGTGTCCGCGCAGCGCCAGCGCACAGGCGACTTTTTGCCAGTCCACGTCCATGCCCTCGGGGGGCTCCCCAAACAGGGTGTCCAGCCAATGGCGGGCCTTGGCCGTGTCCACCGCCAGCACCTCGGCGGTGGCCAGGGTCAGTCCGTCGGCCACCTGGCCCTCGTACACCCAGTAGCGGCGCAAATACAGCAAAGGCGAGGTGGCTGTACCACCCAGCACCAGGGGCTGGCCCTGATCCGGGTCGGGTGGGACATCGGCTTCGCCTGGCACACAGGCGGGTGCCCAGCGCACCAGCGCACTCGCACGCAGGCCAGCCACCCACGCGTCAACCTCCGTGGGCAGGGTGTCCCACAGGGTTTGCAACGGTGCATGGGCAGCAGCAGGCCAGGCCAGGGTGTCCAAGGGTCGCGACACCAATGGGGCCAAAGCCAGGCAGGTGTGGCCGCGCCCCTCCATGTGGGCAAGCAAGGCCGCGGCCACCAGCAGCGTGGGTGTGGCCTGGGGATCCAGCTGGCCCAGCAGGCGGGGCAATGCACTGTCCAGGCGACGCAACCAGCCTTGATGGGCCCATTCGTCCAAGGTGGCCAGGCAAGCCCCGGCGGTTGGGGCCGGGGTGGCTGGTCGGGGTTGGGCCAATTCAGGTGGGCGGTTCATGCGGCATCTCCTGCCTGGTGGCTGGGGGCTGGCTCCGGGTTGGCAGCGTCCAGCGGGGCCAACATGGCGTCCAGCGGGTCCAGCCAGCCCGGCGAGGGCTGCAGCAGACACACGCCGTGGTCGGGGCTGTTGAATCCCCGCACAAACCAGTACACCGCGCCGCCCAGGTGCTGCGCCGGGTCATAGCGTTCGCCCAGCCGGCTGTGCAGCAGGCGGTGCAACGCCAGCAGGTACACGGCCGCCTGCACGTCGTAGCGGTGCTGGGCCATGGCGGCGTGCAGCGCGGCGGGGTGGTAGGCACTGTCGTCAGCGCCCAGGTGGTTGGATTTGTAGTCCAGCACCCAATAGCGGCCACCGTGCTCAAACACCAGGTCGGCAAAGCCCATCAACATGCCGTGCAGCACGCTGGACTGAAGCGTTGGCCTGTCGATGCCCGACAAAAAATGGTGGCGGCACAACCGGTCCATCGCCGCTGTGGACAAGGCCTGTGTGGGCAACCAGAACTCCATTTCGGCCTGCGCCGTGGGCAAGCCCGACAGCGAAACCGAGACGACGTCGCCACCGGGCTCACACAACGGCAGTGGCGTTTGCACCAAGGCTTGCAGCCAGGCCACGAGCTCCGGGGCCTGCTCTGCGTGACCTGCACGCTCACAGCGCAGCCGCAGCCGGCTGGCCTGCTCGGGCAGGTGCGCGTGGGCAAAACCCTCGCGCGCCAACCACTCCAGTTGGTCGTGCAAAAAATTTCCACTCTGAGGGCCACGGTGGAAGCGGTGCCAGATGGGTTCAGCCACATGCTCGGCGGGCGCGGGTGCCGGTGCTGCCGGTGGTTTGGTGGCCTCGGCTGCGGGCGGCCACTCATCGTCGGCCGGGCGCAGGGTGTGCAGGGGCGACAGCGCGGGCACCTGTGCCGCCGCCTTCAAGTCCCGCGTCAGGCGCGAGTAGCTGGCAATGGCCCACTCCCGGTCAAACCGGGCGGTGTACGCCGGGCCATCCTGCAGCGGCGGTGTCTGCTGGCCACGCTGCAACAGGGTGCAGGCCACCCGATCTGGCGCGGCCTGCAACACCAGGTGTTGACACCCGGCGGCCAGCTGTTCGAGCACGGGCAGCCAACCCTCGGCGGTGGTGGCTTGCGGTGACAACAAGTGGCCCATGGCACTGCGGTGGCTCTGGCAGGCCGTGCTGTTGCCCACCTTCAGGGCGGCAAACCCCAGCCACAGCGCGTGGCGCGGACGGGTCAGGGCCACGTAGAGCAGGCGCAAGTCCTCGCGCAGGCGCTCCAGCTCAGCCAGGGCCACATGGTCGTCGCCCAGGGTGAGCACCAACTGCCGTTGGCCCTCCTCGTCGGGCAGGCTGGCGGACTGGAGGTATTTGCGGTTCACCTCCCGAAAACTGGTGGCAAAGGGCAGGTAGACCACCGGGTACTCCAGCCCCTTGCTTTTGTGCACGGTGACAATTTTGACCAAATCGGCATCGCTCTCCAGGCGCAGCACCTGCTCCCCGTCCTGGTCCGTCTGGGCCTGCACCTGCTTGAGCAGCCAGCGAATGAGGGCCTGCTCGCCCTCCAGGTCGCTGCTGGCGGTTTGCAGCAATTCGGCCAGGTGCAAGAAATTGGTCAGGCGGCGCTCGCCATCCGGCTGCGCCAGCCAGCGGGCAGCCAGGGCAAAGGTGTGCAGCGTCTGGCGCAACATGGCCAGCACGCCCTGGGTCTGCCACACGCGGTGCAGCTCGCGCAGCTGCTGGCTGCGGGTGTCCAGCGCTTCGTCGTCATGGGCCAGGTGGGCCAGTTCGTCCAGGGTCAGCCCCAGGGTGGGCACGGCGAGCGCGGCGCGCACCCAGGCGGCCTCTTGCGGGTGGGCCACACCGCGCAACCAGTGCACCAGGTCAGCCGCCTCGGCGCTTTGGAACACGGAGTCCTTGTCCGACAGGTACACCGAGGCCACACCCCGGCGCTGCAAGGCGCGACGCACCGCCTGGGCCTCTTTGCCCGTGCGCACCAGCACGGCCATGTCTTTGGGGCACAGCCGCACAAAACCTTTTGGATCCGACACAAAGCCCAGGCTGGGGTCGTTCAGGCTGGTGGCGATGTGCTCGGCGCAACGCTCGGCAAATTGCTGGCGCGCGGTTGTGGCGTTGTTCAGCGCCAGGTCGTGCACCAGTGTCAACGCGGGTACGCTGCCGTGGGCATTGCGAAGCACTTCTTCACGTCCTTTTGCCTCCACACGCAAGAATGGCAATGGGTTATCGCTATTCTTTTTAAAAAGGAACGCCGCAGCGGGCTGGCTGCTTTCTGCCTGCCCAAAGCAGTGGTTGACGGCCTCCACCAGCGCGAGCGTGGAACGGTGGTTCCTGTCCAGCGCGTAGTGCCGCCCCTCGGTGGCGCGGCGGGCTTGCAGGTAGCTGTGGATGTCCGCCCCACGAAAGCCGTAAATGGACTGCTTGGGGTCGCCAATCAGCAGCAGCGCTTGCCCGGGCGCATTGGCCTGGGTTTGGTAAATCTGGTCAAACAGGCGGTATTGCAGGGGCGAGGTGTCCTGGAATTCGTCGATCAGCGCCACCGGATACTGGGTCAGGATGCGCTGGCGCAGCGCCGTACCTTGCGGCCCGCGCAAGGCGGCGTCCAGCCGGTTCAGCATGTCGGCAAAACCAAAACAGCCCGCCTGTCGCTTGAGCTGGAGCAAGCGTTGCGCCACCTGCTGGGCGGCAAACTGGCGCAAGGCGGGTGCCAGCGGGTTGCCCTGGTACCACCCCACCACCGCTTCAAACCAGGCAAACGCGGGGGGAATGGCCAGCCCGGCGGGTGCCTTTTGGGTCAGGGCCTCGACCAGGCCAGTCGCACCCAACCGCGTCAGGCCGGCACCGCTCAGCTTGGGCAAGGCCAGGGGCTGCGCCTGGGCGGCCCACACCGCCAGGTCGGCCAGCCACTGCACAGCCGTTTCGGTTTTGAGCTTGCCCCCGTGCCAGTGGCCGCGGTGGTGCTGCAACTGGGGCAGCAGCCAGTCGGCCATCGCGGCCACCTGGGCCTGCCGGTCGGCCAGCAGCGCCGCCCCCCCCTGGGCCCAGTCGTGGATGATCCCGTCCAGGGTGGTGGCAGTGGTGGGCGGGCTGAATCCACCGACGCTGCCCTCGGCTGGCAGCCCGTTTTGCCAGAGCTGCCTCACGTCAGCGGCCATGGCGTCGGTGTCTGGCCAAATGGTCAGGACCTGCCGCAAGGTATCCGCAGGCAGCGGGTAGCAAGCACGCCGCCACACGTCCTGCACGGCCTGGGTGATCAGCGCCTGCTCGTCGGCCACCAGTTCTTCGTCGAACAGGTTACCGCTGTCAAAGGCGTGCTCGCGCAGCATGCGCTGGCACCAGGCGTCAATGGTGTGCACGCTGGCCTCGTCCATGGCCTCGGCGGCCATGGCCAGGCGCCAGGCGGCATGGTTGCGCACAGCGCCGGCGGGATGGTCAGCCAGCAGTGTTTGCAAAAATTCGTCGTCAGCCGGTACGGGCTCTTCACCCCTGAAGCAGCGGGCCGCCGCCAGCAGGCGGGAGCGGATGCGGTCAGACAGTTCGCGGGTGGCGGCCCGCGTGAAGGTCATGACCAGAATGTCGTTGGGCATCAATGCGCGGCCAAAGGCCTCCCCTGCCCCGCCATGCCCCAGCACCAGCCGCAGGTACAGGGCGGCAATGGTCCAGGTTTTGCCGGTGCCCGCGCTGGCCTCAATGAGGCGGCTGCCCCACAGGGGGAAGTGGATGGGCATCATTTTTTGCTCAGTCATGGGCTTGCACCTGAACGCCATGGGTCAGCCAATCCAGCATCGGGCCATACACGGTGGGGGCCAGCTCGGCCAGGCGGCCATCGGCCAGCAGGCTGTCGAGGTCGGGGAAGGCGCGGGCCAGGCAGGGGTCGTTCACTTCGGCGTACCGGCGCTCGTACTCGGTGCCTTCGTACACATCGGCCAGCGAAGACTCGCCATCGTTCAGGCCATTGGTTGCGGCCACCAAACCGGTTTTGAGCGGCAGCGGCAGCGGGGTTTGCATGCCTTGCAGCCACACCGCCAGCAGTGTGCCCAGGTGGGCCTGGGCAGCGTCGGTGGGCAGTGGTGCCAGGTGCAGGCAAGCGTCGGGTGCCACCAGCACACCCTGCACGGCATGGCCACTGGCCGCGCTGGCCACCATGCGCAGCCAGGGGGCCAGCAGCTTGTCGGGCCGAAGTTTGCCTTTTTTGTCGAGCAACAGGCTGGCGCTGAGTTGCAGCATCGCCGCGGGCGGCTCCCCTCCACCGCTGGCGCGGGGTGGCGCGCTTTGGTAGAGGGGGTCCAGCCAGTCGCTGAGCTGCACGCCTTCGTGCGCCCAGGCCAGGCGGGCGCGGGGTGCGCGGTGGGGGTGTGCCGCACCCACGCGCTGCCAGGCCTGGGCCAGGGTGCGCAAGGTGTTTTCCAGCTCGGCCTGCTTCAGGTCGCCAAAACCCTGCATGGGCAGTGCACCGCTGCGGCGCAGGCGCTGCAGGTCGGCCTGTATGCGCTCGGGCATGTCGGGGCCGCAGGCCGGTGCCTCGGGCCACTGCGCCAGTTGGGCGCTGAGCAGCTGGTAGCGCGACAGGCCCCGGATGTCGAAAGCCTCTTCGTCCGCCGTGGCCTCGTCTTCTTCGGCAAACACCACACCCAGGCGTTCCTTGAAAAACTGCTTCACCGGGTTGCGAAAAAACGCCGCCAGGCGTTGCACATTCACCGTGGTGGCGGCCGGGTTGGCCGCATCCGGCACCAGGGGTGGCAGGGGCGGCGCGGTGGGTGTGGCAGGGGCAGTGGCATCCGGGACCCGTGGCTGGTGCAGGCTGCGCCATTCGCTGGCCCAGGTGTGCAGGCCACTGCCTGGCTCAAAGTAGCGACGGCTGAAGGGTTGCAGCGGGTGCACCGTGGTGCGCTGGGCCAGCACGTCTTTGCCCCACACGGTGCTGAGGTAGTCGCGCAGCTGCGACACGAGCACCGAGGGCGGTTGCTCGCTGTTGTCGCGCACGCTGTGCCCTGTCCAGCTGATGCACAGGGTGCGCCGGGCCGACAGCAGCGCTTCGAGCATGAGCTGGCGGTCGTCCTGGCGGCGCGAGCGGTCACCCGGGCGAAACTGGCCTGCGCTGGCCATCAGGTCAAAGTCGTTGCGGGGCGATTGGCGGGGGTAGTCGCCATCGTTCATGCCCAGCAGGCACACCACCTCGAACGGGATCGCGCGCATGGGCATGAGGGTGCAAAAGGTGATGCCACCGGCCCTGAAGCGCTGCTCCAGCCTGGGTGCAGCCAACGCTTGCTGCCAGGCCTGGCGGCAGGTGGCCAGGTCCACCGGCTGCACAAATTCGGCCTGCTCGCAGGCAAGGGTCCAGGTGCGCAGTGCGTCATCCAGCGCGCTGAGGGCGGCCCGGTCGGCCTCGTCTTGCGGCTTGAACAACGCGGCCAGCAGCGCCCGGCACCGCTCGGCCCACGCCACCGGTGTGGCGGGTTGCAGGGCCAGCGCCCACCAGTCCAGCAGGGCCTGCACCAGGTGGGCCAGGCTGCCGGCCAGCTCGGCATCCAGCCCGCCCACTTCGGCGTAGGGCTCAATGTGCGCCCAGTCCGGGTGGGGCTGCACGCCGCCCAGGCTGCCGGTGGCGTAACCCAGCAACATGCGCTGCAAGCCGAACCAGGCGCTGTTTTGCTCGCCACAGGCGCCCAATCCCAGGTGCTGGCGGTGCGCGGCGTTCAGGCCCCAGCGCAGGCCTGCGCCCTGCATCCAGTGGGCCAGCGGGGGCAGTTGCTCGGCGGTCAGGCCAAAGCGGGCGGCCACGGCAGGCACTTCCAGCAGGTCCAGCAGTTCGCTCAGGCCACAGCGCTGGGTGGGCACCCGCATCAGCCACTCCCAGGCGGTGAGGAGCTGGCTGGCGGCGCTGGCGCCCAGGTCGGCAATGTCAAACGGGATGTAACGCGGGTCGTGCCGGGGGTACTGGCCAAACACGGCGCGGATGGCGGGCGCCATGGCCTCGATGTCGGGCACCATGACCACCACGTCACGTGGTTGCAGGGGGGCGTCGGTGTGAGCAGAGTCGGCCAGCCACTGCAACAGGCGGTCTTGCAGGGCTTCCAGCTCGCGCACACCGCTGTGGGCCACCTGGAAGCAAATGGACTCGTCGCTGGCGGGTATGGGGCACTTGTCGCCCTCAAAGCGGGCGGGCTCCAGGTCTCGGATGCGGTGCTGCACCCGCAGCAGCAGGGGGGTGTCGGGCTGGTCGGTGGCTTCGTCAAACACGTCGATGCGGGGCAGGTCGAACTGGCTCAGGGTGGCTTGGGCATCGTCAAAGGCGTCGAGCAGGCGAATGAAGTCGCGCCCTTGCCGCCCCCACGCCGCCAACAGGGGGTGGGCGTGCGCGTGCATGTCTTCCAGCGACACCTGGGCCAGTGCCTCCCTGCCGGCACGCGGGGCCTGGCGCTGGCGGGTGGTGGCGAACAGCTCGCGCCCTTCCATGATGTGGCCCCAGTCGTGCCGGCAGGGGTTGGGAATGGCCAGCAGCACCTGGCTGTGGCGGCTGAGTGCGGCCAGTGTTTCCAGCGTGGCGCTGGGCAACTGGCTCATGCCGTACACCACCACACGCCGGGCCACACGGCCCGCGAAACTGTCGCTGCCGTGCAGGCGCTGCAACACCTGGTGGTGCAGCTGTGGGCGCGTGGCAGCGCGCTCGCCTTCGCTCAGGCCCTGCACCAGGGCACGCCACAGCTGCGCCTGCCAGCGCTGCTCTGCTGGCAGGGGTGCGGGTGTGCCGCCGGGTTGGCGCAGCTGGTCGTGCCCGTTGGCCCAGTCTTGCAGCCAGTCGGTGCGGTGGTTCTGGTATTGGTCGAACAAGTCGGCCAGCTGGGTGGCCAGTTGCAGCAGGCGGTCCGACTCGCCGGGGCGCAGGTAGGCCCGCACGGTGGCAAAGTCGGGCTGGTCCAGCAAGGTGGGCAGCAGGCCCATGAGCCGCCAGGTCATGGGCACCTTGTCGAGTGCCGATTGCCGGGGCACCGCGCGCGGCCCCAGCACCTGGCGGTAGGTGCGCCACAAAAACCGCGCGGGCAACTCCACACGGGTGGCGGCACACACGCCGTGGCGCTGGGCCATGTCCATCTTGAACCACTCGGCCATGCCGTTGCTTTGCACCAGCACCACCTCTTCCTCCAGGGGGGCCAGAGGATTCAGGCGCAGCCAGCCTGCCACGGTGTGGGCCAGGTCTTCGGCGCGGTTGCCATGCAGGGCAATGAAGCCGGGTGCAACGGTGGAAGTGTGGGCAGTCAAGCAGCGCTCCTGGGGGGCAAGGGGTGTCACACACGGTGGGGCAACCGGCATGATACGCAGCCCACCAGGCGCTGACCTGCGCCGCACCGCCCGCACACCACAGCCCTGCGGCAGATCGGAGGGGAGGTCCGTTTGGGACTCAACTGATTGCTATGTTTATTATTACAACAAATTCGTATTCACGAATGCCATAGCGCATGATGAACAAGGATACTTTGCTATCAACAAAACAAGTTTATTCCTGTTTTTCTAAGCCTTTTTCAGTGGTTGGCGGGCGGCTTCAGCCACCGGCCAACCCCTTTGTGCAGCCGCCCCTCACACCCCCGCGGTGACGCGGAACAGCTCCACCCGGTTTTGCAGCAGGGCAAAGCGGGTTTGCAGCAGGGTTTGCTGCGCGGCAAACAGGCTGCGCTGCGCGTCAAGCACCTCAATCTGGTTGGCCACGCCCTGCGCCAGCCGCAGCTCGGACAGGCGGGTGCGCTCGGTTTCTGCCGCCACCCAAGCCTGTTGCGCGGCCAGTTGGTCGGCCAGCGTCTGGCGACCGGCCAGTGCGTCGTTCACCTCGCGAAAGGCCGACTGAATGGCTTTGTCGTATTTGGCCAGCGCCATGTCGCGCCCCGCCTGGGCCGAGTCCAGCCCGGCCTGGTTGGCACCGCCGTCAAAAATGGGCAGCAGTGCCTGGGGCGCCAGCGTCCAACCCCATGAGCCACCGGCAAACAGGCCCGACAAGGCCTTGCTGGCGCTGCCCAGGCTGGTGGTCAGCGTCACACGGGGGAAAAACGCCGCCCGCGCCGCGCCCACCTGGGCATGGGCCGAGGCCAGTGTGTGCTCGGCTGCGCGCACGTCGGGCCGCGCCAGCAACACCTGTGACGGCAGGCCCACCGGCACCTCGGCCAGCGCCCGGCTGACGGCCGCCAGTGACTGGCCGGCACCTGCACCCTGCCCGGCTGGTGGCACCCTCAGCGCCTGGTCCACCGGCTGGCCCACCAGCAAGGTGAGCGCGTTCAGTGCCAAGGCCCGCTCGCGCTGCTGCTGGGCCACCGCCACCCGGGCCGACTCCACCAGCGTTTGCGCCGCGCTCAGGTCCAGCGAGGTGGCCAGGCCATTGTTCAGCCGCAGCTGCACCAGGCGCAGGGCCTCGGTGCGGTTGGCCAGGGTGGTGTTGGCCAACGCCAACTGTGCGCTGCTGCTGTGCAGGTTGAGCCAGCCCGAGACCACGGCAGCCACCAAACTGATTTGGGTGCTCTGGTAAGCCTCCTCGGAGGCCAGGTACTGGGTCAGCGCGGCTTCTTGCAGGTTGGCCACGCGGCCAAAAAAGTCCACCTCCCAGCCCGCCACCTGCAGGCCGGCGGTGTAGGTGCTGGAGGCCGTGGTGGTGTCCGACCCCACCCCCTGGCGGTTGCCGGCGATGCCCGCGTTCACGGTGGGCAGGCGTGCGGCTTCGCGGATGCGGTACTGGGCGCGCAACTGTTCCACCTGCAAGGCAGCGACGCGGGCATCGCGGTTGTTGTGCAGGGCCTGGGCGACCAGGGCGCGCACGGTGGGGTCGCTGACCCAGGCCGTCCAGTCGGGGTTCAGTGCCGGTGCGCTTGCCGCAGGGCTGTCCGGCGCGGCCGGGGCATCAGCGGCAGCTGCCGGGGTGGCCGTCGTGGCCCCCCAGGTCGCGGGCAGCGCCGTGGTGGGCCGCTGGAAGGGTGTGGCCGTGGCGCAACCGGCCAGCAAGGCAGCGGTGCCCAACAGCGTGGCAAGCGTGGAGACGTTCAGGCGTGTGGGGAAATGCGTGTTCATGCGGGAGGCCTCAATCTTGGTGGGCAACGCCGTGGTGTTCGGCTTCGGCCCGGTGCAGTGCTTGCTGGCGCGCGCTGTCCTTGAACAGGCTGCGCACCACCACAAAAAACACGGGCACAAACACCACCGCCAGCACGGTGCCGGTGAGCATGCCGCCGATCACCCCCGTGCCAATGGCCCGCTGGCTGGCCGAGCCCGCGCCCGACGACAGGGCCAGCGGCAACACCCCCATGGTGAAGGCCAGCGAGGTCATGACGATGGGCCTAAACCGCAGGTGTGCCGCTTCCAGTGCCGCCGCCACCACGCCCTTGCCCTGCGCCTGCAAGTCCTTGGCAAATTCAATGATGAGGATGGCGTTTTTGGCCGACAGACCAATGATGGTGATGAGGCCCACCTGGAAGTACACGTCGTTGGCGTAGCCTCGCATGAACGTGGCCAGCAGCACGCCGAGCACCCCCAGCGGCACCACCAAAATGACGGACAGCGGAATGGTCCAGCTCTCGTACAGCGCAGCCAGGCTCAGAAACACGGCCAGGATGGCAAACGCGTACACAAAATAGGCCTTGCCACCGGCCAGCTTTTCCTCGCGCGACTGGCCTGTCCATTCAAAGCCCATGCCTGCGGGCAGCTGGGCAGCCAGGCGCTCCATCTCGGCCATGGCGTCGCCCGTGCTGTAGCCGGGTGCAGCACCACCGCTGATGCGCATGGCCGGGTAGCCGTTGTAGCGCACGGTCTGCATGGCCCCCAGCACCCAGCTGGTTTTGGCAAAGGCCGACAGCGGCACCGCCTGGCCCTTGGCATTGGGCACCGTCAGGCGCAGCACGTCTTCGGGCTGCATGCGGGCAGGGGCATCGGCCTGCACCACCACACGCTGCAGGCGCCCGGCGTTGGGGAAGTCGTTCACGTAGGTGGAGCCCAATGCGGTGCCCAATGCGCTGGCAATGGTGTCAAAGCCCACACCCAGCGCAGCGGCCTTTTCGCGGTCGATGTCCACCTGCAACTGGGGCGCATCTTCCAGGCCGTCGGGGCGCAGCTGGGCCAGCACCGGGCTTTTGCCGGCCATGCCCAGCAGCTGGTTGCGCGCGGCCAGCAGGGCGTCGTGGCCCAGGCCCGCACGGTCTTGCAGCCGAAAGCTGAAGCCAGAGGCCGTGCCCAGCTCAGGGATGGGTGGCGGGCTCAGGGGGAAGATGAATGCATCACGCACCCCCATGAGCGCGCCAAACGCCCGCCCCGCCAGGGCCTGTGCGCTGCTGCCGGGTGCCGTGCGTTCAGACCAGTCCTTGAGTGTCACAAAAGCCAGTGCGGCGTTTTGCCCCTGCCCCGAGAAGCTGAAACCCAGCACGCCCACCATGCTTTGCACTTCGGGCTGCTTGAGCATGAAGCCCTCCACCTGCTGCATGACGGCCAGCGTGCGCTCTTGCGTCGCACCGGGGGGCAGTTGCACGTTCACCAGCATGGTGCCCTGGTCTTCGTTGGGCAAAAAGGACGCTGGCAGGCGCTGGTACACCAGCACGGCCGCCCCCACCACGGCGGCGTACACGAACATGGCACGCCCGGCCCGTGGCAGCAGCCGGGTCAGCCAGCCCTCGTAGCCCTTGGCTGTGCGGGCAAAGCCCCGGTTGAAGCGGCCAAAAAAGCCGGTTTTGGCGTGCTGGTGCCCGGCTTCGACGGGCTGCAGCAAGGTGGCGCACAGCGCAGGCGTGAGCGACAGCGCAAACAACGCCGAAAACGCAATGGACACCGCCATGACGGCCGCAAACTGCCGGTAAATGTTGCCCACCGAGCCGCTGAAAAACGCCAGCGGCACAAACACCGCAATCAGCACCACCGTGATGCCCACAATGGCCCCCGATATTTGCCCCATGGCCTTGCGCGTGGCTTCGCGGGGCGACAGGCCCTCTTCGGCCATGATGCGCTCGACGTTTTCCACCACCACAATGGCATCGTCCACCACGATGCCGATGACCAGCACCATGCCAAACATGGTCAACACGTTGATGGAGAACCCCATGGCCAGCAAGCTGGCGAAGGTACCGAGCAAGGCAATGGGCACCACGATGGTGGGAATGAGGGTGTAGCGCCAGTTCTGCAAAAACAGGAACATGACCAGAAACACCAGCACCACGGCCTCGGCCAGCGTGGTGGCCACCTGCTGTATGGAAATTTTCACAAAGCGCGAACTGTCGTAGGGAATGGCCCAGGTCATGCCCTGCGGAAAATAGCGCTCCAGCTCGGCCATCTTGTCGCGCACGGCCTGGGCCGTGGACAGCGCATTGCCACTGGGTGACAGCTGAATGCCAATGCCGGTGGAGGGCTGACCATTCAGCCGCGCACTGGTGGCGTAAAGCTGCCCGCCCAACTCCACGCGGGCCACGTCTTTCAGACGCACGGTGGAGCCATCGGCGTTGGCACGCAACACCATGCGGCCAAATTCCTCGACCGTGCTCAGCTGCCCCTTCACCACCACGGTGGCCGCAATGCCCTGGCCAGCCACGTTGGGCAGGCTGCCGATTTCACCGGCCGACACCTGGGCGTTTTGAGCGCGAATGGCGTTGGTCACATCGGCATTGCTCAGGCCATAGCCTTGCAGCTTGGCCGGGTCTGTCCACACCCGCATGGCCCGCTCGGTGCCAAACAGCTGCGCCTGGCCCACACCGGGCAAGCGCTGCAACTCGGGCAGCACGTTGCGCGAGGCATAGTCCCCCAGGGCCACCGGGTCCCAGGCAGGGTCGCTGGACGACAGGATGGTGAACTGCAAAAAGTTGCTGCGAGCCTTGTCCACCCGCACGCCCTGCTGCACCACGGCTGAGGGCAGCCGAGGTGTGGCGCGGCTGAGGCGGTTTTGCACGTCCACCTGGGCCAAGTCGGCGTTGCTGCCGGGCTCAAAGCTCAGGGTGATGGTGCCCGTGCCGTTGGCCTGTGCCACCGACTCCATGTAGATCAGGCCCGGCGAGCCGTTCATTTCACGCTCGACCACGGCCAACACGCTGTCTTCCAGTGTCTGGGCCGACGCACCGGGGTAGGCTGCCGTGATGACGATGGCCGGTGGCGCCACCGGCGGGTACTGCGCAATGGGCAGCTGGGTGATGGACACCAGCCCCAACACCATGACAAACAGAGCGATGACCCACGCAAAAATGGGTCGGTCAATGAAAAACTTGGCCATGCTTCGAACCCTTATTTGGCCTCAGGTGCGGCGCCAGGCGCCGCAGCGGGTTGGGCAACGGTGCCGGGTGCCTGCCAGGGCACGGCCTTGACCGGGGCATCGCCGCGCAGTTTCTGGAAGCCGTCCACCATGACTTGCTCACCGGCCTGCAGTCCGTCCAGCACCACCCAGCGCCCGCCCTGCTGGTTGCCCAGCTTGACGGGACGGGGGGCCACTTTGCCCTCGGCGTCCACCACCATGACACTGTCACCCTTGGGCGAGCGGGTCACGGCCTGCTGCGGCAGGCTGATGGCCTTTGCCGCCTGGGCTTGTGCCAGGCGCACACGCACGTACAACCCCGGCAGCAGGCGGCCACCGGGGTTGGGCACTTCGGCGCGCAACGTGACCTGGCCCGTGGTGGCATCGACCGTCAGGTCGGAAAACAACAGCTTGCCCGCCTGGGGGTGCTCGGTGCCGTCGTCCAGCACCACCTTCACCGCCGCGGCACCTTTGCCCGCGCGCTGGTACTGCCCGGCTTCCACCGCCTGGGCCAGCTTCATGGCCTCGTTGGCCGACTGGGTGAAGTTGACGTAAATGGGGTCAATCTGCTGCACCACGGCCAGCGCGGTGGCCTCGCCCTGTCCCACCAGCGCACCTTCGGTGACCAGCGCACGCCCGATGCGCCCGGTGATGGGTGAAGTCACATCGGCATAGGCCCGGTTGATGCTGGCGGTCTGCACCGCAGCGCGGGCCAGGGCCACATCGGCCTCGGCCTGCTTGACGGCCAGCTGGGCATTCACAAAATCTTGCTGGCTCACGGCCTTTTCCGCTACCAGGGGCTGGTAACGGGCCAGCGTGGCCTGCACCTGGGCCAATTGCGCCTCTGCCTTGGCTTGCTGGGCACGCGTGCTGGCCAGCGCCGCATCGTAGGCTGCGGCATCAATGTGGAACAGGGCCTGCCCCGCCTGAACGGTGCTGCCCTCTTTGAACAGCTGTCGCTGCACAATGCCCGCTGCCCGCGCCCGCACCTGGGCCACACGCGAGGACTCCAGGCGGCCAGGCAACTCGCTCACCAGGTCCAACGCGCCGGGCTGCACCGTCACCACGCCCACCTGCGCCGGCGGTGGCGCGGCCCCACCCCCTGCAGGAGCACCGCCACCCGAGCCGCCGCCGCACGCACTCAACAGCCAGGTGGCACCACACACCGCCAGCAGCGCCAGCGGCGGCTTCCAGGGGCGCTGGCGAAGCAGTGGGGAACGGGCGGCCAGGGTCGGGGCGGGCAGCGTTGAAATCATGTGAATCCTGATGCGAGTCAAGCTTGAAACAACAACCGACGACCAGGAAGGTGGACCATCGGCACAACACGCGCTAATATACATACATTCTTGTACGTATGTTTGACATGGCCCGAAAAACCAAAGCCGACGCTGAATTGACCCGCCAACAACTGCTGGATGCCGCAGAAGTGTTGTTCCTGGCGCGCGGAGTCTCGCGCACCTCGCTGCAAGACATTGCCACGGCCGCAGGCACCACGCGGGGCGCTGTGTACTGGCATTTCCGTGACAAGGCCGACCTGTTCAACGCCATGATGGAACGCGTGGTCCTGCCACTGGAACAGGCGCTGGAAATGGTCACCACCACCCCTGACCAGATGCGGGCGTCACCCGTTGAGCGCTTGCTTGACACGTTCCAGGCCGCCCTGCACGCCACCGTGAATGACCCGCAAATGCGCAGGGTGTTCACGATCGCAACCCACAAGGTGGAATACGTGGCCGAGTTGCAGGCCGTGGCCGACCGGCGCTTGCAGGCCATGGAGGGCGTGGTGGGTTGCATCGAAAAGGCCTTCGAGCAAACCCTGGCTGCTTCAGGCAAACGCCTGCCCATGCCCACGCTGGTGGCCGCCATGGGGCTGCACATGCTGATTGACGGCCTGTTCAACCACTGGTTGCTGGCTCCCGAGTCGTTCGACCTGGAAGCGGTGGGCCGCGAAACCCTGCGCAACTACGTGCGCGGCCTGGGCCTGACATGAAAAAACCCGCTGGCAGGCGGGGTGCCTGGCAGCGGGTTCGGGTCCAAGCCAGGCCGGCCGGCCCACAGTGGGGTGGCCAGGGGCCAGACAGCGTCAGCTCATGTGCAGGCCGCCGTTGACGGCGAACTCGGCGCCCGTGGCGTAGCCACCTTCGTCCGATGCCAGCCAGGCGATGATGGAGGCGATTTCGCTGGGCTCACCCAGGCGCTTCACCGGCACGGTGTTGACGATTTTCTCCAGCACGTCGGGGCGGATGGCCTTGACCATGTCGGTGCCCACGTAGCCGGGGCTGACGGTGTTCACCGTCACGCCCTTGGTGGCCAGTTCCTGGGCCAGGGCCATGGAGAACCCGTGCATACCGGCCTTGGCGGCCGAGTAGTTGGTCTGACCGGCCTGGCCTTTGGCGCCGTTGACCGACGAAATGTTGATGATGCGGCCAAAACCTTTTTCGACCATGTCGGCAACGACCTGCTTGGTCACGTTGAACATGGACGTGAGGTTGGTGCTGATCACCGCATCCCAGTCTTCCTTGGACATTTTCAGGAACATGCGGTCGCGGGTGATGCCGGCGTTGTTCACCAGCACGTCGATGGAACCGTGCTCTGCCTTGGTCTTGGCAAAGGCCTCGACGGTGGAGTCCCAGTCACCCACGTTGCCCATGGAGGCGTAGAACGTGAATCCCAGGGCCTTTTGTTCGTCCAGCCACTTTTGCGCATCGCGCGTGGGGCCACAGCCGGCAATGACTTTGAAACCGTCCTTGTGCAGGCGTTGGCAAATTGCCGTGCCAATGCCACCCATGCCACCCGTGACATACGCTACTTTTTGAGTCATGTTGTTTCCTCGTCTCTTACTGCTGGTTGAACCGGTGGACAGATCGTCCCCGGCATGAAAATATAGAGCTGAACATTCAATCAGATCAAGCGTGAAAACCCTTTTTTACTAAAAAAAATGGGCTCACCTGAACAGAAAGTTGTCTCAACGCTCCAGGGTCAGTGCCACGCCCATGCCACCGCCGATGCACAGCGCCGCCAAGCCCTTCTTGGCATTGCTGCGCTGCATCTCGTTGAGCAGTGTCACCAGGATGCGGCAGCCAGACGCGCCAATGGGGTGACCGATGGCGATGGCGCCGCCGTTGACGTTGACCTTGGCCGGGTCAATGTCCAGCGCCTTGTTCACGGCGCAGGCCTGGGCAGCAAAAGCCTCGTTCAGCTCGAACAGGTCCACATCCGAGGCCTTCCAGCCCGCACGGGCCAGCGCGCGCTGAGAGGCCGACACAGGGCCCATGCCCATGACCGCGGGGTCCAGGCCGGTGGTGCCAAAGCTGGCGATGCGGGCCAACGGGGTCAGCCCCAGGGCGGCGGCCTTGGCCGCTGTCATCACCATGACGGCGGCTGCACCGTCGTTGATGCCGGAGGCGTTGCCTGCGGTCACCCCACCGGCCTTGTCAAAAGCGGGGCGCAAACCGGCCAACACCTCAGCGGTGGTTTTTTTGTTGATGAACTCGTCGCTGTCGAACACCACCGGGTCGCCTTTGCGCTGGGGAATGCTGACGGGAACAATCTCATCCTTGAACTTGCCCGCAGCCTGCGCCGCCGCCGCCTTTTGCTGGCTGCCCAGGGCCAGGGCATCCTGCATGTCGCGCGTGATGCCGTTGGCCTTGGCCACGTTTTCGGCGGTGATGCCCATGTGGTACTGGTTGTACACGTCCCACAGCCCGTCCACGATCATGGTGTCGGCCATTTTCCAGTCGCCCATGCGCTGGCCGTCTCGGCTGCCCAGCAGCACGTGGGGAGAAGCGCTCATGTTTTCCTGACCACCGGCAATGACGATTTCGCTGTCGCCCCAGGCCACGGCCTGGGCCGCCAGCATCACGGCCTTGAGGCCGGAGCCACACACGGCATTGATGGTGAGCGCGGGGGTTTCCTTGGCCAGCCCGGCCTTCATCATGGCCTGGCGCGCAGGGTTTTGGCCCACACCGGCCGCCAGCACCTGGCCCATGATGACCTCACCCACGGCGTCCATCGGCAGGCCAGTGCGCTCCAGCAGGTTCTTGATGACGATGCTGCCCAGCTCGGTGGCGGGCACCTTGGCCAGTGATCCGCCGAACTTGCCCACGGCGGTGCGGGTGGCTGAAACGATGACGATGTCTTGCATGTGTGTCTCCTGGGTCTGTGTGGTTTCGGATGAGAAGAACGCCCGCCACCCAAGGCGGGCCGATGGGTGTCAGGCCTTGGCCTGGACGTAGCGACCGGGCGCAGCCTCGATCACCTTGTATTTGCGGCTGCCATAGGACTTGGGTGCCGCCACCTGCTTGCCCGCTTGGGACTGCAGCCAGTCGGACCAGTCTGTCCACCAGCTGCCCTTGAATTCCTGGGCACTGGCGATCCAGTCGTTCACGTCGGCGGGAAACTGGTTGGCCGGGCCAATCCAGTGGCTGCGTTTGCCTTTGCTGGCGGGGTTGATCACACCGGCGATGTGGCCGGATGCACCCATGACAAAACGCTTGCGCCCCGGCAAGTGCTGTGTGGAGGCATATGAACCACCGATGGGCACAATGTGGTCTTCGCGTGAACCATAGATGTACACCGGAATGTCCACCTGCCCCAGGTCGATGGACTCGCCACACACGGTGGCCACACCGGGTTTGACCAAGTTGTTCTCGAGGTAGGTGTTGCGCAGGTACCAGGCGTAGTAGTGACCGGGCAGGTTGGTGCTGTCGCTGTTCCAGTACAACAGGTCAAATGGCGGCGGGGTTTCACCCTTGAGGTAATTGCCGACCACGTAGTTCCAGACCAGGTCGTTGGGGCGCAGGAAGCTGAAGGTGGTGGCCAGGTCGCGTCCGGGCATGAGGCCGCCCTTGGCAAACTGCATTTCGCGGAATTTGACGAAGTTTTCGTCAATGAACACATCGAGGATGCCGGTGTCGGTGAAGTCCAGAAGCGTGGTGAGGAAGGTGGCGCTGTGAACGGGCTTCTCACCACGCGCCGCCAGCACAGCCAAGCCAGTGGCCAGCATGGTGCCACCCACGCAGAAACCCAGGGCATTGATGGTGTCGGCCTTGGTGATGTCCTGGGTCACGCTGATGGATTTCAGGATGGCGTCCTCGATGTAGTCGTCCCAGGTTTTCTGGGCCAGTTCGTCGTTCGGGTTGCGCCAGCTGACCACGAAGGTGCGGTGCCCCTGCTCCACCGCGTAGCGGATGAGCGAGTTCTCGGGCTGCAGGTCCAGGATGTAGAACTTGTTGATGCAAGGCGGCACCAGCAGGAAGGGGCGCTCGAACACCTTGGCCGTCAAAGGTTTGTATTCGATCAACTGGAACAGCTCGTTCTCGAACACCACGGCACCTTCGGTGGTGGCCACGTTTTTGCCCACCTCGAACACGCTTTCGTCCGTCATGGACACGTGTCCCTGCTTCATGTCGTGCAGCAGGTTTTGCACGCCTTTGGCAATGCTCTCCCCTTTGGTTTCGATGGCTTTTTTCTGGGCTTCGGCATTGAAGGCCAGGAAGTTGCTGGGGGCGCTGGCGTCAATCCATTGCTGCACCGAAAAACGCACCCTGGCCCGGGTTTTGGCGTCGCCATCGACGGCCTCGGCCAGCGCCATCAGGGTTTTCGCGTTGATGAGGTAAAGCGCCGCTGAAAACGCCGACACGGGGTTGCCCGTCCAGGCGTCCGACGCAAAACGGCGGTCCGCCAGGGGTTTGGCCTGCAGGCCCTGGTTCCAGAGGCTGGACACTTCCTGGATGTACTGCTTCTGGATGTCGACGGCCTTGGCCGCGTCCAGTTTGACAGGGAGTCCATTGGCCCCCGACAACACGCTGGTCAACTGCCCAAAGTCAGGGGCCATGCCTGACACGGAGGGCATCTGACCCAGCGGCATGCCAAACGCCGTCATGGCCGCGAAGGGATTGGCCGCTGGCGCACCGGTGCTGGAGCCACCCGCCGCCGACAGTGCCTGGGTCCAGCTGTCCAACATGGTTTTCTGGAACTGCTGGGCGGTTTCCATCCACTTGGGGTCAAAATTCATGGTTGTCTCCTGAAGTGCGGGATTCAATCTGGGCAAGCAATGTTGCTTGTGGCAACATAACAGTGTGTTGGATGCTTCTTCCAGAACACTGACATCACACCAATGAACAAGGAAAAAGCGTGGACCTGGTCGCAATTGCTTGGTTGTATGTCGCGTTGATGATGGCGGTGGCCGAGGCCACGCACCCTGCAGGAACCCTCCTGGGCGCTATCGTAACTTTTTTGTTTTACGGGTTGTTACCTACGGCCTTGGTCATGTACATCATGGGCACACCCTTGCGGCGCAAAGCCCGTCTGGCCCAGGAAGCGCAGGCACTGAAGCCCGCCCCAACACCTCCCGCAGACACCGAGGCGGCGCCCCTCGACCACAGCGACACGGGATCACCGCTGCCCGTCCAGCCAGATGCAAGCGGCCATGCGACCGGTGCTGCCCAGGCGCGCAGCGTCCCGCCGGTGTGAAAACCACCGGTCGGCTTGTCCGACGGTGCACCAGTCGGCACTGCCGTCATTGCCCCACACCTTGCCCACACCCAACCGGGCCAGGCGCAAGCGGGCCAGTTGGGGCAAATGGGCCAGAAACTTGCCCGGCACGCCGGTGAGGGGCACGAAGCAGGCATCCACCTCAGCCCTCGGCAGATCGGTGGCCAGGAAAGCGGCCCTGACGGCATCGCCCACCTCAAACGCCGTCGGGCCGATGCACGGCCCCAGCCAAGCTTGACACCCGGCAGCCCAATTTCGCCAACGTACATCATCTTTTTCAATAGCACTCTTATGATTACCGTAAAGCGATAGAGCACAAAAAGATTCAAAACTATTCTCCAACACCCCTTGCCCATGGGGCTGCCCCTCGCCGGCTAGGCCACGCCAGCCCGCATGGACCGCCGCCACGGTGCGACCGGCCCCGTCCACCAGCAACACCGGCAGGCAGTCGGCCACCATCACGGCACAAGCCAGCCCAGGCGTTTGGGTGAAGCAGGCATCGGCCACGGTGCCATCCGGCGTGTGGGGCTGCAGGTGAACAGCCTCCACCCCGTGCACCTGTTGAAGGAACAGAGGGCGTGCGCCCAAGGCATGCGCCAAGCGCTGCCGGTTGGTGCGCACGTGCAAGGGGTCGTCGTGAACGTGGTCCCCCAGGTTGCAGCTGTCAAAGGGTGACAGGGACACACCCCCGTGGCGTCCGGTCATGGCGGCACGGACACCGGGTGGTGCATCCCACTCCACCGGCCACAGCGGGACTGACCCGCCGACCTCAGGCCTCGGCATCCGGGCAGGCCGAGGGCTGCGTCAGGCTGAAAGCATCCAGCGCCATGCAGGCATCCCACACGGCCTGCACCTTGCTCAGGCCATCGAGCGGCACCTGGAAACGTTGCGCATTGAAAAGCTGGGGCACCAGCAAGCAATCGGCCATGGTGGGAACGTCACCGTGGCAAAAGCGCCCCTGCGGACCACGCACCAGCTGTTGCTCGAACGACTCCAGACCCTGCCTGACCCAGTGGCTGTACCAGCGATTTTTGTGCGCTTCGTCCAGGCCCATGTCCTTGACCAGGTACTTCAACACCCGCAGGTTGTTGAGCGGGTGAATTTCGCAGGCCACCGATTGCGACAAGGCCCGCACACGGGCACGGCCCAGGGCATCGGCGGGCAACAGGGGTTTTTCGGGAAAGGCCTCGTCGAGGTACTCGATGATGGCCATGGACTGGGTCAGGCGGGCCCCCTCGTCCAGTTCCAGCATGGGCACCAACGGGTCGGTGACCAGCTCGCTGTAGGTGCTCTGCTGGTGCTCTCCTTTGGCCAGGTGCACGCCCACGTAGTCGTAGGGCAGTCCTTTGAGTGCCAGGGCGATGCGCACGCGGTACGAGGCAGATGAACGAAAGTAGTTGTAAAGCTTCATGGTGAAGAGGTGGGTCAGTGGGCGGAAGTGGCCCGAGCGCAGGTGGCGGACGGGGCGGTTTGCAACGGAAGCGACACACAGCGGATGTCGTGCTCGTCGGGATCGCTGGACAAGGGGCCTTCCTCAAACCCCAAAGCCTGGGCCAGGCCCAACATGCCGACGTTCACGCGCAACACGGTGCCCACCAAACGCTGGGTCCCGCGGCGGCGCAGGTGGTCGATCATTTTCAGCATCAGCATGCGCCCCAGGCCACCCCCTTTGAGGTCCGAACGGATCAAGAGTCCAAATTCTGCCGCATCGTTGTCGGGGTCCACCGTGGCACGCACCACCCCCACGGTTTCCGAGCCACCGTCGGGTGTTGGGCGCGTGGCGATGAAGGCCATTTCCCGGTTGTAGTCAATTTGCGTCAGCCTGGCCAGCTCGGTGTGCTCGATGTGGCGGCGGCTGTAAAACACCCGCATGCGGATGTCCTCGGGCGTCATCTGGCGCAAAAACGCCAGGTGTTGCGCCTCGTCTTCTGGACGAATGGGCCTGATGGTCAACGGCTGTCCATGCCACTCGGTGCGTTCCTCCAGGTGCTGCGGGTAGGGTTGGATGGCAAAGTGGTCTGCCCCGCCCGCACGGGTGGCGCTCACCCGCACCCTGGCCCCCAAGGCCGACACACCGTGGGCATCAGCGTGCAGGGCGTGGATGTCCAACGCCACCAACTCAGGCACATCCACCAACAACTGGGACACGGCCACCAGCGCCTCCGCCACCGCTTGCTGGCTCAGCGTGCCCGGGTCATCGTCCGTGGACAGGCTGCGCCCCACCTGGGAGCGGTTGACCAAAGCCAGGGCCAAGGGCATGTTCAGTGGGGGCAGCGCGACCGCCAGGTCAGCGGCCAGCGGTTGCGCCCAATCACCCTGGCCAAACACCAGCACGGGGCCAAACAACGGGTCCAGCGCCACGCCCAGCGTGGGGCCGTGGCCACATTGGCGGCGCTCTGGGGCGGTGGCCACCAGCACGCCCGCAGCGACCAGCAACGCCTGCGTTTCGGCTTCGGTGAGCCACTCTCGCCCGCTGTGGAGGGCGGGTGCCACGGTGCCGCGCAGCTGCGACACCTCCACCGCGCGGTGGCCGACACGCGAGGGCGGCGTTTGCAGAAGTTCGGCCTGGTTGCGGCGGTAGGTGCGCAACATGGCAAACGCCTGCACAGCTTGCTCAGGGGTGTCAAACGTCGGGACCGAGGCCGCGCGAAGGGCTTCGCGGGGGTGAGCAGCGTCCTGCGCACCCACGCAACAACCCAGCAAACGCCGTGGGGTTTCGCGGACCACCGCCAACACCGCCTGTGCCAGGTCGGCACTGCGCGTGGCCGCCGTGGGCGCGTGCACCCACAGCACAGCCGTGTCCGGTGACGCCAACAGGGCTTGCAGGGCCTTCGCGGCCTCGTCGGCCGACACGCCATTGGGCATTCGCACGGGATTGGTCTGCGGACCCAGCCTCGGCCACATGGCTTGCACACCCCCGAAGGTGTCGGCATCCAGCGGTGCCAGCGGTACACCCTCGGCCAACGCCGCGTCAGCCGCCATCGCCCCCAACCCACGGCCATTGGCCAGCACCACCAGGCGCTCGGCGGTCGACTGGCGAAACCGCGTGAGGATCTCGGCCGCCAGAAACAGGTCTTGCAACGTGTTCACCCTGAGCATGCCAGCCCGTGCAATGGCCGCATCAAACACCGCATCGGCAGGGACACCCTCGGACGTCCCCAAACCCACACCGGTGCGGCCTGACTTGACCACCACCACCGGCTTGTTGCGGGCAGCGGCCCTTGCGGCGGACATGAACTTGCGCGCATCACCCACGCGCTCAACACACAGCAAAATGGCCTTGGTGGCCGGATCACTGCCCAAAAAATCGAGCACATCACTCGCGTCCACATCCAGTTGCGCACCCAACGACACACACTTGGAAAAACCAATGTCCCGGGCTTGGGCCCAGTCCAACATGGCCGCGACGACGGCACCGGATTGCGACACCAACGCCACATCCCCCTGCCCCACTTCCACTGTGGCCACCCCTGCATGCAGACCCACCGCCGGGTGCCAGAGACCGGCACTGCCCGGACCCAGTATGCGCAGGGTATGACGGCCCGCTGCCTCGAGCATCGCCTGCTGCTGCGACACGCTCATGTCGGGGGTCAACACCACCACCGCACGCGTGCCATGGGCACCCAACTCAGCCACCAAACCCGGCACCGTGCGCGCCGGCGTGCACACCACCGCCAGTTGCGGCACTTCGGGCAATTGGCGCACCCGGCCATACACCCGTTCACCACCCAAGTCGTGGTGTCTGAGGTTGACGGCATACACCGCCCGAGAGCCACCACCTGCCCGCAAACTTTGCCACGCCAAGGCACCCAGACTGCCCGTGCGAGAAGACGCACCCACCACCACCACCGAGGCGGGTTCGAACAGTTGATCGAGGTTGCGAACTGTCATGGTTCAGCGGGAAGGTGGCGGTGGTGCGGGAAAAACGGCACTGGCAGGTGCACTGCTCTGTCCGGCGCGGCTGCCCGACATCCAGGCAATCAATGCAGACCTCATGGCCTCCTCCACCGACATGTCCAGTGGCTGCAGCCAACTGCGCGGCACAAACACGGTGTATCCGCCGATCATGTACCCCATGGGCAGGTAAACCGCCACGTTCCCCTCGGCGGCCAACCCGACTGGCAGCCCCGACAAGCTCTGCCGGGTGACCAGACCCACAATGGACAGCTCAGACCCCGGCATGCGCAAGCTGACCACCTGCTGGGCATCTTGCTCGTGCGGTGAAAAGTAGTCCGCAAAACTCTTGAGCGATGAGTAAATGCTTTTCACCAGTGGCAGGTTGGTGAACGGCAGCTCCACCCACGACAACAAGCGGGCGGTGAATGGCTGCGAGATCAGAAAACCCAACGTAAAAATCAGCGCCACACTGAGCAAGAGGCCGAGGCCAGGCAAGTAGAAGTCACCCAGCAAGGGGCGGACCATGCCCATGGCCAGTGACTCGGCCCAGCTCACAAAGAGGTAAAGCACATACACCGTCAGTGCCAGGGGCAGGAAGGCGATCAGGCCACGAAAAAAATACTGGTACAGGCGGTTCATCTGTGTGGGTTCCCATGCGTTGGCGCGACCTTACAACACTTGAGGCACGGCGCGGTGACAGAGACCATGGCACACTTTCACGGTATCGCCCAGACGCCGTCCTGGACAGACCAGTTTGGCCCCGCGGCGGACACCCCCGTCCCACCAGGAGCGTTCATGACCGCCAGCGCCGATTTTTGCTTCCCCCCCCCCATCCCTGTGGGCATTCCCGTGCAAGGCACTTCCTCCCTGTTTCCTGTGCACCGGGTGTACTGTGTTGGTCGCAACTATGTGGAACACGCCAAGGAAATGGGTTTCACGGGCCGTGAGCCGCCCTTTTTTTTCCTGAAGCCTGCCGACGCGGTGGTGCCTGTCGCCGAAGGGGCCACAGGACGGATTCCCTACCCCAGCCTCACCCATAACCTGCACCATGAAGTGGAACTGGTGGTGGCCATCGGCAAGGGCGGCAGAAACATTGCAGCGGTCGACGCGCTGGCCCATGTGTTTGGCTATGCCGTGGGCCTGGACATGACCCGGCGCGACCTGCAAGGTGAGATGAAAAAACAGGGTCGTCCCTGGTGCATCGGTAAAGCGTTCGATGCATCAGCCCCCATCGGGCCCATCTGTCAGGCCAACCAGGTACCCAACATCGCGCAAGCCCGCATCCAATTGCAGGTGAACGGTGTCGTGAAGCAAACCAGTCACATTTCGCAACTGATTTGGAACATCAGTGAAACCATTGAACACCTGTCTGCCGCCTGGGAGTTGCAACCTGGTGACCTGATTTTCACAGGCACCCCCGAGGGGGTGGATGCCGTGGGGCGTGGCGACACCCTGGTGGCACAGGTGGATGGTCTGGTCACATTGACGCTGCAAATTGCCTGAACACCCAGGGTGGGCACGCATGGAGCCAGTGGGCAATCCACTCCGTCCGACCCGCGCGCTGCCACCACCCGAAACCCGTGACAACGCCCATGCACCACAAACCCATACAACACTGCCGCAACTGTGGACACAGGGTCGTGTACCGCATCCCCGACGATGGGGACACCCGCCCTCGGGCAGTCTGCACCACCTGCCACACCATTCATTACGAAAATCCCTTGAACGTGGTGGGAACGGTTCCCTTCTGGGGCGAAAACGGCGAAAAGGTGCTGCTGTGCAAGCGCAACATACAGCCTCGGAAGGGCTACTGGACGCTGCCAGCGGGCTTCATGGAACTGGGCGAAACCACATCTCAGGGTGCGATGCGGGAGACCGACGAGGAAGCGGGCGCGCACATTGAGCTGCTGGGCCTGTTCACGGTGATGAACGTCATGCGCGTGGGTCAGGTGCATTTTTACTACCGCGCCAAGCTGTTGAGCCCACACTTCAATCCGGGGCACGAAACCATGGAAGCCCGTTTGTTCGAAGAGTCGGAAATTCCGTGGGACGATCTGGCCTTTCAAACCGTCAAACTGACCCTGCAACGGTATTTCTCCGATCGGCAGCGCAGCACATTCGGCATACATGCGGTGGACATTCCCTGACGCGAAGCTCAGATGCAGACTGCCATGCGGCACCCTGGGCGTCGCGCCACCTTGGAGACTGGCCAACCGGAAATGGAGATGGGACCGACGGTCAACGGAGCTCACAACAGACCTGAAGCTCGGCCAGAAAAGCAAAAAGCCCTGCAAGTTTTCTTGCAGGGCTTTTTATTGTTGGCGGAGTGGACGGGGCTCGAACCCGCGACCCCCGGCGTGACAGGCCGGTATTCTGACCAACTGAACTACCACTCCTCTCAAAACCGCTTCAGCGATTTTGAATTTGCCGTTTCGTTTACACGAATTTGGCGACCCTACGGGGATTCGAACCCCGGTACTCACCGTGAAAGGGTGATGTCCTAGGCCTCTAGACGATAGGGTCAAAACCTAGTAATTACCATCCTCAAATTGTAGCACTGTTTGGTGGAGGTAAGCGGGATCGAACCGCTGACCTCTTGCATGCCATGCAAGCGCTCTCCCAGCTGAGCTATACCCCCAACAGGTCTACAATCTGTAGCAATTACTTGCTATCTGGTAAGCCTCGAATTATAGAGTAGTTTTTAGCAACTCCGCAAGTTTTGCAAAACTTTTTCTCGTCCCTGCAATTCGAGCACGGCGTCGATGGCCGGGGTTTGGGAGGTTCCCATGACGAGCACACGCACAGGCATGGCCAGTTGTGGCATTTTCAGCCCGTGTGTGGCCAGCACCTTCTTCAGAGACGCCGCGATGTCGGCACGTGTCCAGTTGCAAGCAGCCAACTCCACCGCCAAATCGGCAATGGCGGGCTTGATGGCGTCAGTGAGGTGCTTCTCCAGTTCCTGGGCATCCCTCTGGACCGGGCCATAAAAGGCCTTGGACCAGCCTGCCAACTCCACCAGTGTTGCACAACGGTCTTTGAACAGTGCGCAAATGCCTTGCAAGCGATCATCTGGGGTCGCCCCGCTGGCCAGCAACAGGGGCGCCACCAGATCGGCCAAGGCAGCGTCGGTCATGGCCTTGAGGTGTTGGGCGTTCACCCAACGCAACTTGGCCTCGTCAAACTGCGCCGCACTTTTGCCCAAGTGGTCCAGGTTGAACCAGGACAGAAACTGTTCACGGGTGAATATCTCATCGTCCCCGTGGCTCCAGCCCAGGCGGGCCAGGTAATTGACCATGGCCTCGGGCAGGTAGCCTTCGTCACGGTATTGCGTCACCGGCTTGGCACCGTTGCGCTTGCTCATTTTTTCACCCTGCTCGTTCAGCACGGTGGGCAGATGGGCATAAACGGGGGGCTCTTGGCCCAGGGCGCGGAAGATGTTGATCTGCCGTGGGGTGTTGTTCACATGGTCGTCACCCCGGATGACGTGGGTGATCGCCATGTCGATGTCGTCCACCACCACGCAGAAGTTGTACGTGGGCGTGCCATCGGGACGCGCGATGACCAAGTCATCGAGCTCGGCGTTGCGGATGTCGATGCGGCCCTTGACCTTGTCGTCCCAGCTCACCACCCCCTCCAGGGGATTTTTGAAACGCAACACCGGTTGAACGCCGGCTGGCACAGGGGGCAGCAGCTTGCCGGGCTCTGGTCGCCAGGTCCCGTCGTAGCGGGGCTTTTCCTTGGCCGCCATTTGTTTTTCCCTCAGGGCATCCAGCTCCGCCACGGACATGTAGCAGGGATAGACCAAACCCTGCGCCACCATCTCGGCGAGCACGGCCTTGTACCGGTCCATGCGCTGCATCTGGTAGAACGGACCCTCGTCGTGGCTAAGCCCCAACCAGGCCATGCCCTCCAGAATGACGTCCACCGCAGCCTGGCTGGAACGCTCCAGGTCGGTGTCTTCGATGCGCAGAATGAAATCCCCTCCGGTGGACCGGGCAAAAGCCCAAGGGTAAAGCGCGGAACGGATGTTGCCCAGGTGAATGAAGCCGGTGGGCGAAGGGGCGAAACGGGTGCGGGTCTTGGCGGTCATTGGCGGGTATCGGGCAAGGCTTCAGGACTCTTGGGCATTGGGCAGAGCCAAGCGAGAGGTGTCTTCCTGGGGTTCGGCTGAGTCGGGGCGTTGCCCGTTCATCCTTTCGATGTCGGCCTGTGTGATGTCGCCGGTGCAGTACACACCGTCAAAGCAGGAGGCGTCGAAGCCGGCCAGCGCCGGGTTCAGGGCATGGACAACCTTCTTCATGGCATCCACGTCCTGGTAGATCAGGGCGTCGCAGCCGATGATCTGGCGAATTTCATCCACCGTGCGGCCATGGGCCACCAACTCTCCCGGCGTGGGCATGTCGATGCCGTACACGTTGGGGTAACGCACTGGCGGCGCGGCGCTGGCCATGAACACCTTGGCGGCACCCGCATCCCGGGCCATTTGCACAATTTCCTTGCTGGTGGTGCCGCGGACAATGGAGTCGTCCACCAGCAACACGTTGCGGCCACGGAACTCGCTGGCAATGACGTTGAGCTTTTGCCGCACAGACTTCTTGCGCACACCCTGGCCCGGCATGATGAAGGTACGCCCCACGTATCGGTTCTTCACAAAACCTTCCCGATAGGGCAACCCCAGCAACTGGGCCAGCTGCATCGCGCTGGGGCGTGAGGACTCGGGGATGGGAATGACCACATGGATCTGGTCGGGCGGCACCGTGGACACCACCCGTTTGGCCAGGGTCTCACCCATGTTCAATCGGGCTTGGTACACCGAGATGCCATCCATCACCGAATCGGGACGGGCCAGGTACACATACTCAAAAATGCAAGGGAAATGCGTGGTGGCGTCGCAGCACATTTGTGCATGGACTTGGCCGTTGAGGTCAACAAACACGGCCTCTCCGGGCAACACATCCCGGTCAAACGCCATGCCCACACCTTCCAGTGCGACCGACTCGCTGGCCACAGCCACGTGGCCATCGCCATGGCCCAGACACAGGGGGCGGATGCCGAACGGATCGCGGAATGCCAACAGGCCATGGCCAGCGATCAGGGCCACCACCGCATAGGAACCCTTGACACGTTTGTGCACGCCCCTCACTGCGGCAAACACATCCGCTGGCGTCAGCGCCAGGCCGCGGGTGGTGCGTTCCAGCTCATGGGCCAAGACGTTGAGCAGCACCTCCGAGTCGCTGTCGGTGTTGATGTGGCGGTGATCGGAGCTGAACAGCTCGGCCTTGAGGGCGGCTGCATTGGTCAGGTTGCCGTTGTGGGACATGACCAGACCAAACGGCGCATTCACGTAAAACGGCTGGGCCTCTTCCTCACTGTGCGCGTTGCCAGCGGTGGGGTAGCGGACCTGGCCCAACCCGACGTTGCCGGGCAAAGCACGCATGTTGCGGGTGCGAAACACATCGCGCACCATGCCCTTGGCC
This sequence comes from Polaromonas sp., assembly GCA_013823635.1. Taxonomy (GTDB): domain Bacteria; phylum Pseudomonadota; class Gammaproteobacteria; order Burkholderiales; family Burkholderiaceae_C; genus UBA2334. The sequence goes on from PNML01000009.1 coordinate 41,480, forward strand.
TTGTGCATGTAGAACTTTCGCCCGTCCTGGGTGGCAATGCCTGCGGCATCCTGCCCACGGTGCTGCAACAGGAGCAAAGCGTCATATATCAGCTGATTCACAGGGGCGTTGCTGACCACGCCGACAATTCCGCACATTAGGGTAAAACCTTCAAAAGTTCTTCAGGCAACATGGATTTGCCTTGCTGAGCCACACCAACGAAAAACTGGGCGCCTGAGGACTGAACCCAGGCTTCATGCTTGGCCAGTGGCGTGAGCGTCACACCAAAAGCCAGCACCACCAACAACACCGCAGCGCGCACCGCGCCAAAAAAAGCCCCCAGCACCCGGTCCACCGGACGCAGCCCCACCTTGACGGCAAGTTTGCGAATCAGCCAGGACACCAGACCCGCCAGGAAGGCCGCCACCACAAACACCGCCACAAAGGCGACGCCAAAGCGCAGCCCCTCGGAGGCGTTGCCCATGGGCAATTGCGCGGCCACATCGGCGGCCAGCCAGCGGGCCGCAAAAAAAGCCGCCACCCAACCCGCCAGCGAAAACACCTCGTAGAGAAACCCCCGCCATGCCCCCACGGCCAGCGACAGGCACGCGCCCAACGCCAGGGCCACGTCCACGGCATTCAGCTCCATGTGGCACCTGGTTGGGGCGGGTCGTCCGCGCGGGCCCACACACCCGGCAGGTGAATCACGGTGTCCATGGCGTGGCTCACAGCGTCAGGATGGCGGCGGGCAACCCGGTCGCCTTGGCCTTGGCGGCCGCTTTTTCAGCGTCGGCCCGGGTGGAAAACGGCCCCAGGCGCACACGGATGCGTTTGCCCTCGGCGGTATCGGCCACATGCGTATAGGTTTTGAGCCCCGCACGCTCCAGCTGCTGGCGCACCTGCTGCGCCCTGGCCGTTTCGGCAAAGGCGCCCACCTGGACAATGAACCGGCCCTCGACAGCTGCGGGCGCCGCCTTGGCAACGGTCTTGCCCTCCAGCAAGGCCCTCGCGCGTGCCGCCTCGGCTGCGGCAGCGGCGGTGGCGGCGGTGGCAACCGGCTTGTTCGCAGGGGCAGTCGTGCCGGGTGCCGGGGCCTCAGCGGCTTTCACGGGCTTGTCGGCTGGCGTGGCCACCGGTTTAGCCGACGGCTCGGGGGCAGTCGGCTGGGCCACCGGCGCCGGTTTGACCGGCTCCACTGGCAAGGCCTTGGGAATGATGACCTCTTCTGACTCAACGGCGGACTTGCCGGGAGCAGCGGCCTGGGCGGGGGCTGACGCGCCCTCGTCCACCACGGCACCCGACGCCACGGCCGCAACCGGCTGAGTTTTCAGGGGTGGAACCGACTGGCGGGAGGGAATGTCGATGGGAATGTCCACCGGAATGGGGCGCGGCTGCGTGTCAAACAGCATGGGAAACAGCAGCACACCGGCCAACACCAGCACACTGACACCCATCAAGCGGTGTTTGGCCCGCGTACGAACCCACTCAATGCTGGGTGGACTGGCAGGGGACGCTGGTGCAGGGGCTTGACGGGACTTGAACATGCGCAATGAATCAGGGAGGTGGGGCTGCCCAACGGCACCTGGGGGCCACTGGGCGCTGAATCAAGGCTGCAAGTGTTTTGCGGCCAAGCGCGGTGTACCGTTGATCAAAACACCACCGACGGTCAGGAAGGAACCGAAGACCACGATTCTATCAGCGGGGTCCGCTGCGGCGACCGCCGCCGCCAGCGCCGCCTGGGGGTTGTCGTAAGCCCCGGCCACAGCGCCCTTGCGGCCCGCCAGCGTCGCCCAATGGGCCTGCAAATCGGAGGCGGTGGCGGCCCGTCCTGTGGGCAAATCGGTGAAATACCAGCGGTCCACCAGAGGCGCCACACGGGCCAACATGGGGGCCAGGTCCTTGTCGGCCATGGCGCCGAGCACCACATGGGTGGTGGGGTAGTAGCCCATGGCGTCCAGGTTGACCGCGAGGGCGGCCACCGAATGGGGGTTGTGTGCCACGTCCAGCACCAGCGTGGGCTGGCCTGGCACGATCTGGAAGCGCCCCGGCCAGTCCACCAGCGACAGGCCCGTTCGGATGGCCTGCGCGGTCACGGGCAAGCGCGGGCGCAGGGCTTCCAGCACCGCCAGCACGCCCGACGCGTTCAACAACTGGTTGGCCCCCCGCAACGCGGGGTAGGCCAGGCCGCTGTAGCGCCGCCCGCCCCTGGCGGGCAAACTGGCCCACCCCCATTGCTGCTTGTCACCGGCAAAGCTGAAGTCGTGCCCCACCCGCCACAGGTCGGCGCCCACGGCCTGGGCGGCCTCCACCACGCTGTGCGGCAGCATGGGGTCGCTCACCACCACCGGACGCCCGGCGCGCATGATGCCGGCCTTTTCGCGACCGATCGACTCGCGGTCTGGCCCCAGGTAGGCCACATGGTCGATGTCGATGCTGGTGATGACGGCGCAATCGGCATCGAACAGGTTGACGGCATCCAGCCGACCGCCCAGCCCCACCTCGAGCACCAGCACATCGGGCTTGGCCCGGAGCAGGGTCAGCACGATGGCCAGCGTGGTGAACTCGAAGTAGCTCAGGCTGACTTCAGCCTGATTTTGTTCATCATTTTGGCGCCTGGCGCTTTCTACCATTGAGAAAGAAGCTATCAAGGAAGAAGCATCAACGGCCTCACCCGCCACCCGGCAGCGCTCCTCGAAATGCACCAGGTGCGGTGAGGTGTACACCCCCGTGCGGTAGCCGGCGGCGTTGTAGATGGCCTCCAGCATGGCGCAGGTGGACCCTTTGCCGTTGGTGCCCGCCACCGTCACCACCGGCACGGGCAGCACGGGCCCCAGCCCCAACCGGTCGGCCACCTGGCGGACACGGTCCAGACCCATGTCGATGGTGGTGGGGTGAATGCGCTCGCAGTGGGCCAGCCATTCGGCCAGGCTGGCCGACTCGCCGGGGGCCACAGGGGGTTGATCGTGAAGGGACATGGGCCGATTGTCTCAGGACGGCGGTGGGTCGGCCCGTGTCCGGCACAATGCCACCATGCTCAAGATGTATGGCATTCCCCACTGCGACACCGTGAAGAAAGCGCGCGCCTGGCTGCAGGCCCAGGGCGCGCCCTTTGAATTCCACGACTTCAAAAAGCAAGGCGTGACGCCCGAGCTGGTTCAGGGCTGGCTGTCTTCGCCGCACGGCCCCGACTGGTCCGTGCTGCTCAACCGCAAAGGCACCACCTGGCGGGGCCTGCCCCCCGCCACCCGGGCACTGGCCGTGGATGCGGCCAGCGCCGCCGCGCTGATGGCGGCCCACCCCAGCCTCATCAAACGGCCTGTGCTGGTGTGGCCGCACCGGGTGACCGTGGGCTTTTCGCCCGACGACTGGGCCCAGGAGCTGGCCGCCCTGCCCCACTAAAATCGGCGGCCTGGTCCCGAACGGCCAGCCCCCCCGCGCGACCCAGCGCTCACCGCGCGGGTGCGCACCCTTCCACCACGGGGCCGACGCCGTCTGCCCCGCCACCCTTCTTCCGACAAGCCAACGCCCCATGACCACCAGCCTCATCCAGAACGTCAGCGTCACCACCCAAGCCAATGTGTACTTCGACGGCAAGTGCGTGAGCCACAACATCACCCTGGCCGACGGCACCAAAAAATCCGTCGGCGTGGTGCTGCCCGCCAGCCTGACCTTCAACACCGGCGCGCCTGAAATCATGGAATGTGTCGCGGGCAGCTGCGAATACCAGTTGGCCGGTACCACCGAATGGTTGACCTCCAAGGCCGGCGAGCGGTTTTCGGTGCCCGGCAACAGCTCGTTCAACATCCGCGTGGCCGAGGCCTACCACTACATCTGCCACTTTGGCTGATCCTTTTCTGCCGGACACCATTCAAATCAATAGCTACCAACGCTTTACCAACAAGCGTCAGAGGCCAATTTCATGTCAAACACCATTCTCCAACACATCCCCGCAGGCCAAAAAGTGGGCATTGCCTTCTCTGGTGGGCTCGACACCAGCGCCGCCCTGCTGTGGATGCGCCAGAAGGGCGCCGTGCCCTACGCCTACACCGCCAACCTGGGCCAGCCCGACGAGAGCGATTACGACGAAATCCCCCGCAAGGCCATGGCCTATGGCGCGGAAAAAGCCCGCCTGATTGACTGCCGCAGCCAGTTGGTGGCCGAAGGCATTGCCGCCATCCAGTGCGGCGCCTTCCACATCAGCACCGGCGGCATCACCTACTTCAACACCACCCCCCTGGGCCGCGCCGTGACCGGCACCATGCTGGTGGCGGCCATGAAGGAAGACGACGTGCACATCTGGGGCGACGGCTCCACCTTCAAGGGCAACGACATTGAGCGCTTCTACCGCTACGGCCTGTTGACCAACCCCAGCCTGCGCATCTACAAACCCTGGCTGGACCAGACCTTCATTGACGAGCTGGGTGGCCGCGCCGAAATGTCGGCCTTCATGGCCCAGCACGGCCACGGCTACAAGATGAGCGCCGAAAAGGCCTACTCCACCGACAGCAACCTGCTGGGCGCCACGCACGAAGCCAAGGACCTGGAGTTTTTGAACAGCGGCATCCGCATCGTCAACCCCATCATGGGCGTGGCGTTCTGGAAAGACGACGTGGAAGTCAAGCGCGAGGAAGTGACCGTGCGCTTTGAAGAAGGCCAACCCGTGGCGCTGAACGGCCAGACCTTCAGCAGCCCCGTGGAGCTGATGCTGGAGGCCAACCGCATCGGTGGCCGCCACGGTCTGGGCATGAGCGACCAGATTGAAAACCGCATCATCGAAGCCAAGAGCCGCGGCATCTACGAAGCCCCCGGCATGGCGCTGCTGCACATTGCCTACGAGCGACTGGTCACCGGCATCCACAACGAAGACACCATCGAGCAGTACCGCATCAACGGCCTGCGCCTGGGCCGCCTGCTGTACCAGGGCCGCTGGTTTGACCCCCAGTCCCTGATGCTGCGCGAAACCGCCCAGCGCTGGGTGGCCCGCGCCGTGACCGGCGAGGTGACGCTGGAACTGCGCCGTGGCAACGACTACTCCATCGTCAACACCGACAGCCCCAACCTGACCTACGCGCCCGAGCGCCTGAGCATGGAAAAGGTGGAAAACGCGCCATTCAGCCCGCTGGACCGCATTGGCCAGCTGACCATGCGCAACCTCGACATCACCGACACCCGCGCCAAGCTGGGCGTTTATGCCAAAACGGGTTTGCTGTCGGCCGGCGACGGCACCGACATGCTGCGCCTGAGCGAGTAACACCACCGCACCCCACGCCCCACCGACCACCGGCGCATGACCTGCGCCGGTTTTTTTTGCCCGGTCGGCCGCAGGTCAGGGCTGGGCGGCGGGCAGGGCCTTGACCCATTGGGCCATGCGCTCGGCCATGCGCGCGGTGGCGTTGGGGGCGCGGATGTCACCCGCCAGCACATGCTGGCCCTTGGCCTCGCTGTAGGTGACGGGCTCCAACACCTTCAACGGGCTGCCCAGGCGGGCAAACGCCGCGACGGTTTCCTGGGCATCCACCGTTTGGTCTGCGGGTGAGTACAGCACCAGCACCGGTGTTCGCATGGCGGACAGGTCGCTCTCGCGCACCTGTTTGACCAGCGCCATCATGGGGAACAGCGCTTGCGTGGGGTAGCGCTGGGTCCAGGCGTTGTTTTCACGGGGGTCGTCGCTGAGCTGGCCGCGCATGTCGCCCTCCAGCGCCACGGCCATCTGCTGACCCCAGGGCCCGTTGATGAGTTCTGAGCGCTTGGCCGCGGGCCCGTAATTGGGCGACACCCACACCTGCGCCGCCACGGCTGCACCTTGTGGCTGCAAGGCCAGCCAGTTGCCCAGCGTGGCGCCGGTGGAGACGCCCAACAGCAGCACCCGCTCACCCAGGCGCTGGCCCACCTGCACCGCTTCCACGGTGTCGGCCAGCCAGTCCTGAACCGTTGCCTCGCCCATGGCCTGGGCATCGGCGCCGTGACCACTCAAACGGGTTTCAAACAGGTTGGCCCCCAGCTGGCTGGCCAGCCGCTGCGCCAGTGGCGCCGTTTCCAGCCGGGTGGCGGTGAAGCCGTGCACGTACACCACGGCCCAGGGCGTGCGCTGCCCCGGGGCAGCGTGCCACCGCACGCGCTTGGCCGTGTCGGGCCGCAGGTGGGGCTGGGTGGCCTCACCCTGGGCCAGCCAGGCTTCCAGCAGCGCCAGGTCTGTGGGTGGGGCAGCCCGGGGGTGGGGCTGGTTGGGACCAAAGTCGTTGCGCGGCCCCAGCGACCACACCAGCGCCAGCACCAGCGCGACCGCCAGCGCCCAGCGCCAACGGCCAGCAATTCGCGGGGTTGGGCGGATGGCGCCTTTCACACCACCACCGGCTCAATGTCCAGGCGCAGGCCAAAGCGCTCGTACACGCTGGTCTGGATGGCGCGCGCCAGCGTCATGACCTGGCCACCCGTGCAGGGGTGCTCGGCATCGCCCCGGTTGACCAGCACCAGCGCCTGCTTGTCGTACACGCCCGCCTGGCCCACGGTTTTGCCCTTCCAGCCGCACGCGTCGATGAGCCACCCCGCGGCCAGCTTCACGCTGCCGTCTGGCATGGGGTAGTGCACCACCTTGGGATCGCGGCCAATGATGTCGGCGCACTGCTCGGGACTGACGGTGGGGTTTTTGAAAAAACTGCCCGCATTGCCCAGCACGGCCGGATCGGGCAACTTGGCGCGGCGGATGGCGCACACCCAGTCAAACACCTGCCGCGCCGATGGCGGGTGGGCAGCACCGGCCTCCTCCGCCTTGCGGGCCAGTTCCAGGTAACCCAGCTCAGGCACCCAGTGTTTGGGCAAGGCCAGGCGCACGTGGGTGATGAGGGCACGGCCAGCCAGCCCCAACTGCCCCTGGTTGCCACCCACATGCTTGAACACCGAGTCCCGGTAGCCAAAGCCGCACTGCGCCGCGTCCAGCGTGAACACCTGGCCGGTGTGCAGGTCCACCGCGTCCAGCGAGTGGAAGCGGTCTTGCAACTCCACCCCATAGGCGCCAATGTTCTGCACCGGAGACGCCCCCACGGTGCCCGGAATCAGCGCGAGGTTCTCCAGCCCCGGCCACCCTTGCTCCAGCGTCCACGCCACCAGGTCGTGCCAGTTCTCGCCCGCCCCCGCCTCCACCACCCAGTGGCTGGGGGTGTCGGCCACCAGCCGTCGGCCCAGGATCTCCACCTTGAGCACCAGGCTCTGCACGTCGCCCGTCAACACCAGGTTGCTGCCACCCCCCAACACCAGGGGCTGGCTGCGCAGCCAGGCGGGGTGTGCATGGTGCAAAGCCAGCAGGTCGGCCACACCCGCCACACGCACCAAGTGGTGCGCCTTGGCCTGTATGCCAAAGGAGTTCAACGACTGGAGCGGGACCTGGTTCTCGACTAACATCCCGGGATTGTCTCACCCTGGTTTCCACCTGAAAGTTTGAGTTTCCATGCCCTCTTTTGACACCGTTCTCGAAGCCGACCTGGTTGAAGTGAAAAACGCCGTTGACGTGACCGCCCGCGAAGTCGGCACGCGGTTCGACTTCAAAGGCACTTCCGCCAACCTGGAGTTGAAGGACAAGGTCATCACCCTGTTTGGCGACAGTGACTTTCAAATTGGCCAGGTGGACGAGGTGCTGCGGGCCAAACTGGCCAAGCGTGGCGTCGATGTGCGGCTTCTGGACGCCGGCAAAATTGAAAAAATCGGTGGCGACAAGGTCAAGCAACTGCTGACCGTGCGCAACGGCATCGAAGCCGAACTGGGCAAAAAAATCCAGCAGGCCATCAAGGCCAGCAAGCTCAAGGTGCAGGCCGCCATCAACGACGGCAAGGTGCGTGTGACGGGCGCCAAGCGCGACGACCTGCAGGCCGCCATGGCCGTGATCCGCAAAGACATTGCCGACATGCCGCTGAGCTTCAACAACTTCAGGGATTGAACCCGGCCACGCCGTTCGCCGCCGCTGAGCCATGGCCGATTCGCCTTCCAGCCCACAGCACGACCTGATCGCCGTATCCCCTGCGCAGCTGCACGTGGGCGCCCAGTTGCGCTTCACGCTGCGCGACGAGGCTGGGCGTGTGTTGTTGGCCAAGGGCCTGCGCATTGAGAACCAGGCTGCGCTGGAGTCGCTGCAAAAGCGCAAGCAGGTGTTCGTCGAGTACGAAGAGTCGGACGAGGCCATCAAAGTGCTCATGAGTGGCCTGACCGAGGCCACCCGCCGCGACGCCCCGCTGAAAGACATCGACAAGCTCGTGTCCTTCAAAAACCCGGAGGCGGAAAGCACCTTCAAGGGCACGCTGCCGGAAGCGTGGTCCCAAATTGAGAGCCGCCTCAAAATCAACCTGGGCCAACTGGCTGTGGGCGGGCAAGCCGGCACCGAGGCCTTGCAGCGCCTGGATGTGCAGGTGGACCAGATCCTCCACCAGCTGTTCAACCGCGACCGCGATGCCGCCGTGTTTGTGCTGCTGCACCGGGCCGTCACCGGCTTCAGCGGCTACAGCGCCCTGCACTCGCTGCTCTGCAGCTGCGTGTGCCACTTGCTGGCAGAGCCGCTGAAGCTCACCCCCGAGGAGGATGCCAGCCTGGTGCGCGCCGCGCTCACCATGAACGTGACCATGACCACGCTGCAAGACCTGCTGGCCGGGCAAAAATCGCGACCATCGCCCCAGCAGCAAGCGCAAATCGACGCCCACCCCACCGAAGCCGTGCGCCTGCTGCGTGCCGTGGGTGTGACCGATCCCCTGTGGCTGAAGGTGATTCTCAGCCACCACGCCGACCTGCCCTGCAACCTGCCCCTGGCGCAGCGCAGCCCGGCCGAACGCCTCACCCGGATTTTGCAGGTGGTGGACCGCTACACCGCTGCCATGAGCCCGCGCATTTCCCGTGCCGGGCGCGACGCCAAAGATGCGGCCCGCTCAGCCATTGTGCAAGCCGGTGCGGGCGGTCACGACGAGGTCGGCCTGGCCCTGGTGCAAGTCCTGGGCCTTCACCCGGCGGGCACCTTCGTGAAGCTGGCCAATGGCGAAACCGCGGTGGTGCTGCGCCGGGGTGCCAAAGCCAGTGAACCCTATGTGGCCAGCGTGCTCAACAAGCGCGATGAACCCATTGCAGAGCCCCGGCTGCACCACACCGCGTCGGCTGCGGTGGCCGTGACGCAGGCGGTGTCGGCCTCAACCGTCCGTGTGCGCCTGAACCTGGACACCATGCTCAAAATCCTGGCTTTCTCCAAGACAGGGCCCGAGCGCGGCCTGGGCCTTCGTTAAGCGCGCTGCGCCGCCGTGGCCACCACCTCGATCTTCCAGTCGGCCTTGGCCAACCGGGCCTCCACGGTGGCCCGGGGCGGCGCATGGCCGGCGGGCACCCAGGCGTCCCACACCTCGTTCATGGCGGCAATGTCGCTGATGTTGGACAGGTAAATCTGCACCCGCAGCAGGTGTGCCTTGTCACTGCCCGCTTCGGCCAGGCGCTGGTCGATCTGGGCCAACACGTTGGCGGTCTGGCTGCGGATGTCCAGCTCGGCGCACTCGGGCACCATGCCCGCCAGGTAGACCACGCCGTTGAACACCGCCGCCTCGCTGTAGCGGGCCGACACATGCCAGCGTTGCAGGCCCGGGTTGACCTGCGCAGGGGTGGGAAGGTGGCTGTCGCTCATTTTTTGCTCCCCAGTCGGGACTCTTTGCCCTGAATCAGGCGGTTGATGTTTTCGCTGTGGCGCCAGACCAGCAGCGCACTCATGGCGACCAGGGCCACCACCACCGGCGGTGCCGTGACCCAGACCACGTCAGACCCCATGAGGTAGAAGGTGGGCGCAAACACCGCTGCCACCACCGAGGCCAGGGACACATAACGGGTGAACGCCACCACGATGGCAAACGTGGCCAGCGTGGCCACCCCCAACACCCAGCTCACGCCAAACAGCACACCGGCGGCCGTGGCAACCCCCTTGCCGCCCTTGAAGCGGAAGAACACCGGGTACAGGTGGCCCAGGAAAGCCGCCAGGGCCACCAGGGCCACGGTGGCGTCGCCCCAGCCCAGGTCGGCGGCCCAACGCTGGGCCAGCCACACCGGCAACCAGCCCTTGAGCGCGTCGAGCACCAGCGTGGCAATGGCCGCCTGTTTGCTGCCCGAGCGCAACACGTTGGTGGCCCCGGGGTTTTTGCTGCCAAAGGTGCGCGGGTCGCTCAGGCCCATGGCACGGCTCACGATCACGGCGAACGACAGGGACCCCAACAGGTAGGCCCCCAGCACCGCCAGCACGGAATCAACATCAGCCAAGGTGTGGCCTCCAACGAAATTTTTGAATAAAAATGCTTCCAGCGCTTATGTGGCATGTATTTTCAGCTACAGAAACACAACCAACACATCCCCTCATTCTGCCAGCGCGCAGTGCACCGGCACCGCGCCCAGGGGATGGCGCAGCACCAGCGGGTCCACGCCCACCAGAAAACCCCGCCGCCCGCCGTTGATGACGATGCGCGGCAGCGCCAGCACGGTTTCTTCCACGTACACCGGCATGACCTTGCGCGTGCCAAACGGGCTGGTGCCGCCCACCAGGTAACCGCTGTGGCGGTTGGCCACTTCGGGCTTGCACGGCTCCACCGATTTGGCCCCGATCTGGCGGGCCAGGTTTTTGGTGGACACCTGCCGGTTGCCGTGCATCAGCACCAGCAATGGCCTGGCGTCCTGGTCTTGCATGACCAGGGTTTTGACCACGGTGAACGGGTCCAGCCCCAGCACCTGGGCGCTGTGCTGGGCCCCGCCGTGCTCCAGGTAGGCGTAGGGGTGCTCCGTGAAGGCCACGCCGTGGGCCTTGAGCCAGGCCGTGGCGGGCGTTTCAGACACGTGGGCGGCGGCGTTGCCTTTCTTGGCCATGGCCCACCCGTGTCACTGTGCGGGGTCGTGCCACTGCTTGCGGATGGCGTCCACGCCGGCCAACAGCTCGGGGCTGAGCGGCACACTCCACGCGTCCAGGCACTCGTCCAGCTGGGCCACCGAGGTCACCCCGATGATGGTGCTGGCCACGCGCCAGTTGCGGTAACAAAACGCCAGCGCCAGCTGGCTGGGGGTGAGTCCGTGCGCGCGGGCCAGTGCGTTGTAGGCGCTGGCGGCCGAGAGGCTCTCGGGCCGTCCCCAGCGCTGGGCCTTCATGCTGTCGTACAGGGCCATGCGGCCAGCCTTGCCCTCTGCGGTGGCGGGGGCGTGGATGCCGCCGTCGTCGTACTTGCCCGTGAGCAAGCCAAACCCCAGTGGCGAGTAGGCCAGCAGGCCCACCCCCAGGCGGTGGCAGGTTTCGTCCAGCGCGTTTTCCCAACTGCGGTTGATGAGGCAGTAGGGGTTTTGCACCGTGGCCACGCGGGGCAGGCCATGCTGCTCGGCCAGGCGCACGAATTCGTGCACGCCATAGGGCGATTCATTCGACAGACCGATGTGGCGCACCTTGCCCGCCTTGACCAGCTCGGCCATGGCCTGCAGCTGCTCGTGGATGCTGGCACAGGGTTTGTCCTTGCCGGGGTCGAACGCCGTCTGGCCAAACGCGGGCACGTTGCGCGCGGGCCAGTGGATTTGGTAGAGGTCAATCACATCGGTTTGCAGGCGGCGCAGGCTGGCATCGCAGGCATTGAGGATTTCGGCCTTGCTCAGGCCGGAGTTCTCGCCGCGTATCCAGGGCATGCCGCGTGAAGGACCGGCCACCTTGGTGGCCAGCACCACCTTGTCGCGCACGCCGGGGTTGGCGGCGAACCAGTGGCCGATGATGGTTTCGGTGGCACCGCAGGTTTCGGCCTTGGCGGGCACGGCGTACATCTCGGCCGTGTCCAGGAAGTTCACCCCCCGCTCAAGGGAGCGATCAAGGATGCGATGGGCTGTGGGCTGGTCAACTTGCTCACCAAAAGTCATGGTGCCCAGGCAGATGGGGGTGACCTGCAGGTCGCTGGTTCCGAGGGAAATGGTGTTCATGAAACGGTTTGTAAATTCGGGGAAAAATCACCGGCACGCGGTAGGCAGGCGGCGGTATCGGGCGTATAAGTTTAGGTTCTGAATCGGAACCCGGAGAAAACCACATGCAAATTCCCTACCCCAACCTGACACGCGGCATGGGCCTGAGTGCCCTGGCGATGGCCCTGGCACTGGGCGGCTGCGCCAACATGACCGAAACCCAACAGGGCACCGCCAAGGGTGCCGTGCTGGGTGCCCTGGGTGGTGCCGTGCTGGGTGCGGCCACCGGCGGCTCCAGGGGTGCCACCACCGGCGCCGTGCTGGGCGGCGCAGCCGGAGCGGCGGGGGGCTACATCTGGTCCAAAAAAATGCAGGACCAGAAAGCCGCCATGGAAACAGCCACCGCCGGCACCGGCGTGACCGTGAGCCAAACCACCGATAACCGCCTGAAGCTCGACATCCCCAGTGACATTTCATTTGATGTGGGCCGCTCGGCCATCAAGCCCGACTTTGCCCAGGTGCTGAGCCAGTTTGCAGCATCGCTCAATGCCAACCCGAGCACGCACGTGTCCATTGTGGGTCACACCGACAACACCGGCAGCGATGCCAGTAACCAGACGCTGTCCATGGAGCGCGCCACCAGCGCGCGTGACTACCTGGTGGGCAAGGGCGTGGCCTGGAACCGCATCAGCACCGATGGCCGCGGCGAACGCGAACCCATCGCCGACAACCGCACACCCGAGGGCCGCGCCAAAAACCGCCGGGTGGAAATGTTTGTGGCAGAACCGGCACCAGTGTCCACCCCAGCGCCTGCGACCACCCCGGCACGCTGAACGCACCACACGGCCCCGCCCGCGCGCACCCTCGCCCAGACGCGGGGTCAGGCAGGGCCGGTGCCCGACGCCTGCGCCTGGTAACGCGCCTCCTCCTGCAGGCGCAGGATGCGCCGCTGCACCTTGCCGGTGGTGGTCATGGGCAGGCCCTCGACAAATTCCATTTCCTTGGGGTATTCGTAGGGGGCCAGCCGACTTTTGACGTGGGCCTGGAGCTCGGCCACCAATGGCGCCATGGTTTCAGCATCAGAAAGGCTTGCAGCGCTTATTCCATGAGCATTGTTTGCCACAAATTCAGGAGACAGCACCACGTAGGCCTTGACCAGTGCGCCGCGCTCGGCGTCGGGCTTGGGCACCACGGCGGCGTTGAGCACCGCCGGGTGCTTGACCAGGCAGTTTTCAATTTCGCTGGGGCCAATGCGGTAGCCCGCCACCTTGAACACGTCGTCGGCGCGGCCGTGGTACCAGAGGTAGCCATCGGCGTCGCGCACGGCCATGTCGCCGGTGCGAAACCAGCTGTTGTCGGCCGGGCCGGTGAATTTGGCCAGCGTGGCCTCGGGCTTGCCCCAGTAGCCCAGCATGAAAATGGGGTCCAACTGGCCCTGGGGCTCCGGGTGCGGGCTGCGCCGGTGCACCGCCACCTCGCCGGGCACACCCACGGGGCACTCTTGGCCGTCGTCGTCGATGGTGGTGACGCGGTGGCCGGGGTAGCCCTTGCCCATGCTGCCGGGCTTGGCGGGCCAGCCCAGGGCATGGGGCGTCGCGGCGGGGGTGGCCTCGCCCCACACCTGGTTGAGCGAAAAGTTGCCCACCACGTAGTTCACCTCGGTTTGGCCAAACATTTCGTTCACCACCACCCCCAGTTGCTCGCGGCAATAGGCAAACACCGCGTCGCCCACGGCCTCGCCCGCGCTCATCAACCCGTGCAGCTGGAACTGGAACCGCTCGCGTGGCCGGGGGTAGGCCTTCATCATGGCCTTGAGGGCGGTGGGAAACAGAAAGCTGTGCGTGACGCGGTGGCGCTGCAACAGGCCGAAGGCCACCTCCGGCGAAAAACGCCCGTTGTAGGCCACGATGGGGCGGCCAAAGTACAGGGTGGGCAGCAGCGCGTCCATCAGGCCGCCGGTCCAGGCCCAGTCCGCCGGTGACCAAAACACCGCCTCGCTGCCGAGGGGCAGCGGTGGCTCAGGCGCCAGGGCTTCCAGCGCGGCCATGCCCGCCACATGCGGCGGCACCGGCGCGGGACTGGCCGAGGGAAATGGCAATTCCCCCTGCGGCCCCGGCGCAAAACCAAACAGGTTCT